>CAYSUY010000039.1:18466-25607 GCA_964434345.1 uncultured Acetobacteraceae bacterium | reverse complement strand
GGATGCACGGCAACCGTCCGATCGAAATCCTGCTTGGTCAGGCGCGCCTTCACGGCGATGGCCAGGGCCTGCATGATCTCGGGTGCGTCCGCGCCGACCATGTGAGCACCGACGACGACCTGGCTTCCACGCTCGACGACGAGCTTCATCAGCGTCTTTTCGTCGCGCCCCGTCAGCGTGTGTCGCATCGGCCGAAACAGGGCGGTGTAGACGTCGATCGGTCCACATTGGGCCGCCGCGTCCTCCTCCCCCAATCCGACCGTCGCGAGCGGTGGCTGGCTGAATACCGCGCTCGCGACGCTTCCATGGTCCATGCGCGTAGGCTTGCCATCGAACAAGGTCGCCGCCAGAGCCCGCCCCTCCGCGATGGCCACAGGCGTGAGATTGATGCGGTCCGTGACATCGCCGATCGCATGTATTCCCGGCGCCGTCGTCGCCTGAAACGGGTCCACGGCGATCGCGCCGGCCTTGTTGAGCGTGACGCCCACGGCCTCCAGACCGAGCCCTGCGGTGTTCGGCTTGCGACCGGTCGCCATCAGCACCTGGTCGACATCGACGAATTGGCCATCCTTCAGCGTAAGCCGCAGCCCGTCATCGACCCGGTCGATGCGCGCGGGTTCGGCACCTGCGACGATGCGGATTCCCTTCTTGACCAGTTCGCCCTGCAGATGAGTCCGGCACTCCGTGTCGAATCCGCGCAGGATCCTGTCGCCTCGGATCACCTGGATCACCTCTGCGCCGGCGGCGCGGAAGATCCCGGCAAACTCGACCGCGATATAACCGCCGCCGATGATCGCCACCCGCTTCGGCAACGCGGGGAGGTCGAGAGCCTGATCGGAGTCGATTGCGAGGTCCGCTCCAGGTATCGCCAAGCGCACCGGCCGGCCGCCGGTCGCGACGAGGACATGGCGCGCGGTGTAGCGCCGACCGGCCACCTCGACCGTGTGCGGCGCGACGATCCTGCCCCTGCCCTCATGGATCGCGACTTTCGATCCCTCCAGGAGCCGGACATAGATGCCATGGAGGCGGTCCAATTCCCTGTCCTTGGCAGCGATCAGCCGCCCCCAGTCGAGACGCGCGCCCTCGATGGTCCAGCCATAGCCGCGCGCGTCCTCGATCTCCACGGCGAAATGGGCACCGTAGACGAGCAGTTTCTTGGGAACGCATCCGCGCAGCACGCAGGTTCCGCCGACGCGGCGATCTTCGCAGATCGCGACGCGGGCTCCATGGGCGGCCGCCCGGCGCGATCCCGCGACGCCGCCCGAACCGGCACCGATGGTGAACAGGTCGTAATCGAACTCCATCCTTCACTCCTTCAACGCGGCGAGCGTCGCCGAATAGAATTCCCGGCGCCACAATACCGCGACCACCAGCACCGTCGCGCAGACGAGCAGCCAGGGGTGAATGAACCCCGCCAGGGCAGCCAGTCCGAAATAATAAGCGCGTATGCCGGAGTTGAAGTGACGGGTCGCGATATCGCTGATCCGGGCCGCCCGTGCGACGATCGCAGGTCCAGCGGACCGCAAGGCGTCCGCCCCCGGCGGCGGGGCCGCGCCCATCAGGATCATCAGATAGTTGAACTGCCGCATCGACCACGTGAACTTGAAGAAGGCGTAGATGAACACGAGGATCTCCGCCGCGAGCTTCGCATGCCAGGTGAGGCTGTCATTGCGGCGCGCGAAAGGCACCTCGGCGACGAGGCCCAGGACATGGTCGCCGCTGCCGACGACGGCGAGCAGACCGCCCAGGATGATCAACGATGTCTGCGCGAAGAAGTTCGGCGAGCGCGCGATATGCGCCGCGAGGGTCGAATCGTAGACGCGATTGTCGCGGAGGAGCATCTGCTCCATCCACTGGCGCCTGTGTCGTGCCGTGACCCCCATCAACCCGTGACCCGAGAAGCGATGATCGGCGAGCAGCGTGTAGCCCATCCAGGCAACCGCCAGGGTCGCGAAGGCGCCGAGATCGGCAAGGGGAAGACCAGCCATCATCCCTGGCTTTGTGGCACGCCGCGACCCGGGCGCGTCAAGCCGCCAATGGCGCGGCCGTCACTCCACCGTGACGCTCTTGGCGAGATTGCGCGGCTGATCGACATCGGTCCCCTTGATCACCGCCACATGGTACGCGAGCAACTGCACCGGCACGATATGAAGGATCGGCGCCACGAACGGGTCGACGGTGGGGAGTTCCACCGACGCCCAGGCGAGCTTGCCGGCGCGCTCGATGCCCTGGCGGTCCGACAGCAGGATCACGCGTCCGCCCCGCGCCGCGACCTCCTGCATGTTCGAAGCGGTCTTCTCGAAGAGCTCGTCGCTCGGGGCAACGACGATCACCGGCACATCCTCGTCGATGAGCGCGATCGGGCCGTGCTTCATCTCGCCAGCGGCATACCCCTCGGCATGGATGTACGAGATCTCCTTGAGCTTGAGCGCCCCTTCCATTGCGACCGGATAGGACGCACCTCGCCCGAGATAGAGGACGTCGCGCGCTTCCGCCAAGCCGGCGGCAAGTTTGCGGATCGCGTCGTCATGGGCGAGAACCTCCGCGATCCGTGCAGGCGTCTCGGTCAGGGCGACCGAAAGCCGGGCGTGCGTGGTTGCATCCAGCGTGCCGCGGGCCTTCGCCGCTGCGAGAGCGATGCATGCGAGGACGGTGAGCTGCGTCGCCATCGCCTTGGTCGACGCCACCCCGATTTCCGGACCGGCATGCGTCGGGAAGACGACATCCGCCTCGCGAGCAATCGAGCTTTCCGGCATGTTGACGATCGCCGCGATCTTCTGCCCCTCGTCACGGGCATGGCGCAACGCGGCCAGTGTGTCGATCGTTTCTCCGGATTGCGAGACGAACAGCGCCGCGCCTCCCGGGGCCAGAACCGGCCGACGATAGCGGAATTCCGATGCGATATCCGTGTCGACGGCGAGGCGGGCGATATGCTCGAACCAGTAGCGCGCGATCTGCCCTGCGTAGAACGAGGTTCCGCAGGCGACGATCGCCAGGCGTGGCAACGTCGCGAAATCGAAGGGCAGTTCAGGAAGACCGACGGCATGGGTCGCCGGGTTCATATAGGCGCGCAACGTGTCACCGACGACCGCAGGCTGCTCGTGGATCTCCTTGTGCATGAAATGCCGATGGTTGCCTTTGCCGACCAGCGCCCCCGACAATGCGGTTTCCCTCGTCGGACGCGTCGCCGGCGCGTCGTTGCGATCGAAGATCTCGACGCCCCCGGGAGTGAGAACCGCCCAGTCGCCATCCTCGAGATAGGCGATCTTCCGTGTCAGCGGCGCGAGCGCGAACGCGTCGGAACCAAGGAACATTTCGCCGTCGCCATGGCCGATCGCGAGCGGCGATCCCTGGCGGGCAGCGAGCAGCATCCGATCCTCGCCCGCGACCAGCACCGCGAGCGCGAAGGCGCCGCGGATGCGCTTCAACGCGAGGCGCATTGCCTCGCGCGGCGGGTGCCCGGCATCCAGGAGGGAGGTGATGAGATGCGCGAAGACCTCGGTGTCGGTCTCCGTCACGAACCGGCTTCCGCCCGCGACCAACTCGGACTTGAGTTCGGCGAAGTTCTCGATGATCCCGTTATGCACGACCGCGACCCGATGGGTCGCATGCGGGTGCGCATTGGTCTCGTTCGGCTTGCCATGCGTCGCCCAGCGGGTATGGCCGATGCCCGTCCGACCGGAAAGCGGCGCCTCGCGGAGGACCGCCTCGAGGCGCGACAGCTTCCCCTCGGCGCGGCGCCGGTCGATCGAACCGTCGCGAAGGGTGGCGATGCCCGCCGAATCGTAGCCCCGGTATTCCAGGCGCTTCAGGCCATCGAGCAGCAGCGGCGCCGCCTCGCTCTTGCCGATGATACCGATGATGCCGCACATGAGGCTCAGCCCTTTCCACGCCGCGGCCCGGAAGCGGAACGCTCCGCCGCACGCCGGGCGCGGAACTTCCGCGACCAGCCATCGATCATCCGCTGCTCTCCCCGCCCCACGGCGAGGGCGCCGGCTGGAACGTCGCGCGTGATGACGCTGCCCGCGCCGATCGTCGCGTCCTCGCCGACGGTCACGGGAGCGACCAGCGCGCTGTTCGATCCGACGAAGGCACCTGCGCCGATATCGGTGCGGAATTTCTCGAAGCCATCGTAGTTACAGGTGATCGTGCCCGCTCCGATATTGGCTTTGGCACCGACACGCGCATCCCCGACATAGGAAAGATGGTTGACCTTCGCACCGGCTTCGACCTGCGCCGCCTTGATCTCGACGAAATTGCCGATATGCGCGCCGACACCGATCTCGGCGCCGGGACGCAGGCGCGCATAGGGACCGATCGTCGCCCCGGTTGCGACGACGCAGGCTTCGAGATGGCTGAACGGCTTGATCTCGACATCGTCGCCGATCACGACGCCGCTCCCGAACACCACATGCGGTCCGATGACGACGTCGCGGCCCAGCCGCGTGTCGGCCGCGAGAAATACCGTTTCAGGGGCCACCATCGTCGCCCCGGCATCCAGCGCGCGCCGCCGAAGACGCTGCTGGAACATGGCCTCTGCCTCGGCGAGAGCTGCCCGTGAGTCGATCCCGAACGCGTCGTCGACCGGGATCTCGACATGGCCGCAGCTGCGCCCGTGCTCCCAGGCCAGCGCGATCGTGTCGAAGAGATAGAACTCGCGCTTCGCGTTCTCGTTGCGCAGACGGCCGAGGAGGTCGAACAGGACAGCGCCATCGAAGGCGATGACACCGGCGTTGCACAGTTCGATCCGGGACTCCGCCTCGGTCGCGTCCCGCGCCTCGACGATCCGCTCGAGGCGACCGCGCGGATCTATCACGAGCCGCGCAAAGAGCTTGCGATCAAGCGGCCGGAACGACGCGGCGACCGCGGCATGCCGTCCTCGGCGCCGCGCTCGAACCAGGCTCTGCAACGTCTGCGTGCTTACCATCGGGGTGTCGCCGAACAGGACGAGCACGTCGCCACGATGCCCCTTGAGGGCCGCCGCGGCCTGCCGGACGGCATGTCCCGTGCCAAGCCGCTGGTCCTGGATCGCGGACACGATCGACAGCCGCGGCGCCGCGGCCCGCGCGGCAATCTCCACGGCCTCCATCTCCGGTTCCGGACCGACCACCAGCACCACCCGCGAGGGCTTGAGAGGCGCCGCCGCCGCGATCACATGGGCGATCATCGGCGCGGCTGCGATCCGGTGCAGGACCTTCGGCAGCTTCGATTTCATTCGTGTCCCGAGACCGGCGGCCAGGACGATCACGGCAAGGTCGGAGGTCGCTCTTGGCATCGGTCGGGTCTCGCTTGCGGTATCTTCCTGAGCGGCGCAATGCCATAAGCGTTGCCGCAAGTCCAAGTCACATGATCTTACGGCTTATGTCGCCCGCATTCCGATCCCCCCGCTTCATCCTCTTCGACCTGGATGGCACGCTTGTCGACAGCGCGCCCGACCTGATCGGTGCTCTCGACGCACTGCTCGAGGCGCACGGCCGGAACCCCGTCGGCCTGGCCGAGGGTCGCACGATGATCGGCGAAGGGGCCGCACGCCTTGTCGAGCGCGGGTTCGCGGCACGCGGTGGCCTGTCCAGGGGGCTGGACGATCTCGTTCCGGATTTCGTTGGCCGGTACGAAGACCGGCTCACACGCGAAACGCGCCCCTACCCCGGGGTCGTCGAGACCCTCGGGACCCTCGTGGAGCGCGGCCTCGCCCTCGGTCTCTGCACCAACAAGCCCGACCGGGCCACCGCCCGGATCCTCGAAGCGCTCGATCTCGCGCGGTATTTCACGTCCGTCGTCGGCGGCGATGGCGTGCGCAAGCCGGCCCCCGACCCCGTTCTGCGCTGCCTCGCGGGCCTGGGCGGCCATACCGACGCCGCGCTCTTCGTCGGGGACTCCCCTGTCGACCATGCCGCCGCGCGCGCGGCGGGTCTACCCGTGGCGCTGGTCAGTTTCGGCTACACCGCGATCCCGGCGCGTGACATCGGCGCCGACCACGTGATCGACCGGATGACGGACCTGCTCGGACTGGTCGACCGCGCCTGACCCTGCCGCCCCGTCAACGCCCCATGGCGGCGCTGCGCAGATGCGCGATCATGCGCCCCCATGAATTGTCCATCTCCATGCGAACGGGGATGACCGGCGCACCCGGCAGCGCCTCGGCAAGCCAGAATCGCCCCAGGCGGGGTTCGCGCTGCCTGTCCGGCCCCCAGGAGACGCGCCGCGCGTATCCGCCGATCTGACGGTAGACGAAATCGCAGACCCGAGCTGCACGGGGCGGGCGCCCGCCGACCTCCACCGCATCGCTTCCGGCATCCGTCAAATCGATTCGAAAGCGCCGCCGGCCGTCAAAGCCGTCGTAGCCGCCGGAGCAATCCCCGCCTTTTTCGAGTCGCAGCGTAAGCAGAACGATCCCGCTCAACGGATCGAGGTCTGCGCGGACGGTCTCGACCGGCAAGACCTCGCGGTCGTAGTCGTCTTCGCCCGTCGGGTGTACGCGGACATCCTCCACCATCCCGCCGCGATAGGCGATGTCGACGCTCCGCTGCTGGCCACGAAACCGACCACGTTGCTCGAAACGCTGTGGCGCGACGCCAATTGCGGCGATTCGACCCTCCACTCGGTTGATCTGCTCCCACGAGAACAGGGTGGCGTAGAAGCCACGTGTCCGTAGCCTCGCCTCGATTCCGTAGGCCGACGAGTCTATTCCGAAGGCGACATCGAGTTCGACGATCTGGAGCCCCCCGGTGTAGATGTCGTAGCCCGCCGTGAGGCTCCGTTGCTCCTGAGCCAGTGCGCCGAAGGACAGCGCGAGCCAGACAGGCGCGGCGACAGCGGCAGAGGAAAGGCGCATGACAGGGCCTCCTTCAACGGCCGACATGATCGTCGGCACGGTCGCGCCGCATGACCGCACGGCGTTTCTTGACACTCGTCGATCGCCGACCTTATATCCGCCGGCCGATCACGTTGGCGATGGGCGCTTAGCTCAGCGGCAGAGCACCGCTTTCACACGGCGGGGGTCACTGGTTCAATCCCAGTAGCGCCCACCATCGCCTCCTCCTACTGCCGTCGCCTCCCCTGCCGTCGCCTCCCCTACCGTCGCCTCCTACCGCGAAAGACGACGCGGTCAGAGCCTGAACTCGAGCGACGCCGTCGACAA
>CAYSUY010000039.1:14903-18366 GCA_964434345.1 uncultured Acetobacteraceae bacterium | reverse complement strand
CCTACCGCGAAAGACGACGCGGTCAGAGCCTGAACTCGAGCGACGCCGTCGACAACGGGCGTGCGCCTTGCGAGGTCACCTCGCTTGTGCGGCCGAGCGTCATGGCGAGACCGGCGGCGGCATCGAAGACGATGATATGGATAAAGAACACGTTGCCTGCCTCGGCCACGTAGGGTTGGCCGCTGTAGAACATCGGCCAGTCCATCCAGTTCGGCGCAAATGTGGTGCCGAGCGAATAGCCGCAGGCATTCATCCGCATACCCCGGTACCCGGCGGCGTCGAGCACGCGGGCATGGGCATCGAACACCTCGCCGATCGGCCGTCCCGGTCGCAGGGCGTCCTCGCAGGCATGCAACGCGTCGACGCTGGCCTTGTGCATGTCGAGAAGCCGCGGATCGGGGGTACCGATGGCAAGTGTACGCATGAACGCTGCGTGGTAATGCCGATAGGCGCCCGCGAACTCGATCGTGAGCATGTCCCGGGCATCCAGCACCCGCCGTCCCGTATGGGTCCGGCACAGGAGCGCATGCGGGCCGGAGCCGATGATCTGTTCGTTGGCTGGTTCGTCGCCGCCGCCGCGCAACACCTCGGCCTGCATCGCCGCGAGGATTGCGCCCTCGTCGGCACCAGGCCCTGCCACGGCCCGTCCTGCCGCCAGGGCGGCATCGGCGAGTTCAGCGGCGCGGCGGACATAGGCGAGTTCCGCCGGACTCTTCACCACCCGAAGACGGGACACGAGATCCGAGGCATCCGCGAGGACGCACACGCCGTCGAGCGCGGCAGCCAGTCGCTGGCCGTTCCGGGCGGTCAGCCCATACGCCTCCCATTCGACACCGAGCCGCCGTCCACGACAGCCCTGCGCCTCCAGGATCGCCCGCAATTCCCTCGCTGGCGCGGCGTCGGGTCCATCCACCCAGATGCGCACATCGTCGATGACCGAGGTCTGTGCCGCCTGAAGCCTGTCGGGCGCCCGGGTCAGCAATGTCATCCGTCCGTCGGCGCCGAGAAAGAGGCACTGAAAAAAGACGAACCCGAACGTGTCGTAACCCGTCAGCCAGAACATGCTTTCCTGGCGGAAGCAGAGCAGGCCATCCAGCCCCTCCGCCTGCATGGCGCGGCAGGCGCGCGCACGCCGTTCGGCAAGTTCGCCTTCCGAGAAATGAAGTTTCCGCGCCATCGTCTTACCCCTTCCCGTCAGCGTCGTCGGAGATCAGGTTGCCGTCGAGTGCGCGTGCCGCACGATCAGCCTCCAGTCGGATGGCGTCGCGCTGCGCTCCAGGCTGTCCGAACCGCGCACGATTGGCTGCCGCCACGCGGGCATCCTCCGCGCGGGCCATGGCCTTTCGCACGCGCCGCAGATTGACCAGCTCGGCAGTCATTCGCCGCCGCCCTTGCGCCGCCGCACCGGCGATACGCCGCTCTCCTGCAACGCAGCGATCTCGTCGTCGGAATAGCCCGCTTCGCGCAGGACGTCCGCGCCATCGGCATTGAAGGCGCGCGGCGGCCAGCGCAGCCCGGGCTTGCTGGCCGACATCTTTACGGGGATGCCGGTGCCGCGATACTCGCCATCCTCGAGCAGCATGTCGCGCTGCTTCGTATGAGGATGGTTCATCACCTCGCCGACATTCATGACCGCACCCGCGGGAACGCCGCCGCGAGCCAATTCGTCGGCCAGAACGACGGCATCCTTGTCCGCGAAGAGATGTTCGAGCGCGGCGCGCAGCGTGTCACGGTTGGCGACGCGCTTCGCGTTGTCGGTGAAGCGCGGATCGTCGGCCAGATGCGGGGCCCCCATCATCTCGCACATCCGGCGGAACTGGCGGTCGTTGCCGACTGCGAGGAAGATCCAGCGCTCTCCGCAACGGAAGCTGTCATAGGGGCTGATGTTCGGATGCGCATTGCCGATCAGCTGCGGAATCTTGCCGGACATCAGATAGTTGGCACCTTGCGGATGCAGGAGGCTGACCGCCGAGTCGTAGAGCGTGATGTCGAGTGCCTGTCCGAGCCCCGTCCTGTGCCGGTGATGGATCGCCAGCAGGATGCCGATGACCGCGTTCATCCCCATCCCGAGATCGACCAGCGGCGTGCCCATGCGCATCGGCCCGGTCTGCGGCGAGCCGTTGATGCTCATGAGACCGGCCATGGCCTGCACGGCCGCATCGTAGCCGGGAAGCCCGCCATAGGGGCCGTCTGCACCGAAGCCGGTTATGTGGCAGTAGATCAGCCTCGGAAAGCGCAGCTTGAGGACCTCCTCGTAGCCGATGCCCCATTTCTCCAGCGTGCCGGTCTTGAAATTGTGGATCAGCACGTCCGCCGTGGCGAGAAGCCGCATCAGCACCTCGCGCGCCTCGGGCCGCGCGAGGTCGAGGGCGGCCATCCGCTTGTTGCGGTTCACGCCGACGAAATACGACGCCGTCCCGTCGCGGAACGGCGGGCCCCAGTCGCGAACCTCGTCGCCTTGCGGAGGCTCGATCTTGATCACGTCCGCGCCATGATCGGCAAGGATCTGGGTGCCGTAGGGGCCGCCAAGCACGCGCGTCAGGTCGATGACACGCAGCCCTGCGAGGGCGCCCGTGGGCGGGGACTGGGAGGCTTCCATGCGATCGCTCTCTTTCGACTCGGATGCTGCGGCGACGGTCACGTCGGCCGCAGGGTTGCAGCGAAACGGGGATAGGTTTCCGCGATCTCGTCGGCCACGCGATCGCGGATCAGCGCATGATCGTCTTCGCTCAGACCGTCGGTGACCGGCACGTCTCCGCGCGCATCGTAGTCGAAGCCGGTCGACGCGCGCAGCGTCTCGGCATCCTCTCCGGGATGCAGGCTTTCCAGCCCGAAACGTCCGGCTGCCCGATCGAACCCGAAAACGCAGCGCCCGGTTACGAGGGCAACCGGGCCACCCGGCCGATGCACATGGGCGGGCGATGTACCCGGCGCGCTCACGACGTCGACCCGCTCGGGCAGCGTCCTGCGCTCGTGCTCCTCGCGGAACAGGATCACCCGCGGCACCAGAAAATACAGATAGGCGGACCCGAAGGATCCGGGAAAGCGCTGGGTCAGGCCGTCCGGATAGCTGCCGATGCCGAGCAGATTGATGTTCGCGCGCCCGTCGATCTGCCCGCCCGACAGGAAAAACGCGTCGAGCCGGCCCTGAGCCGCGATGTCGAACAATTCGCGACCGCCATCGGTGAAGCTGTTGTGGCGGCGGCTTCCCAGCATCAGGACGCGCGCCCCCCATTTGGCGCGGGCCAGCAGGGCCGCAGTCCCGGGCAGGGGCGACGACGCACCGACCGCGATCGTGCGGCATCCTTCCAGACGGCGAAGGATCGCCGCCAGCATGGCCTCACGCCGCCGTGCGGCCTGCGGATCGCGGCTCATACCTGCATCTCGGGCCGGGCAAGGAACGTCTCGAGCCATGCCGCGAAGCCGTCGGCGCTACGCGCCGCGGCGGCGTAGCGGGCGAGTT
>CAYSUY010000039.1:0-14853 GCA_964434345.1 uncultured Acetobacteraceae bacterium | reverse complement strand
CCGATCGCCTCGACATAAATCGCGGGCAGCACCCCCGCTGCGTCCGCCTCGCTTGCCAGCAGCGATTCCTCGACCACCGTTTCCACGGTCACGAGGCTGCGGCGCGCCGCATGGGCCATGGTCGCGAGTTCCCGGCGTCTCCCGATCCACACATTGCCCTCGCGATCTGCCTTCGGCGCATGGAAGATGGCTGCATCCGGAACGATGGCGGGCAACAGGACGATCGGATCCTCTCCGTCCGCGAAAGGGTTCGCCGCGACGCGCCAATCGTCGCGATGCGCCAGGATGTCGGTTCCCAGCAAACCGCGCAGCGGCATGAAGGGGATCCCCTTTTCCGCGGCCTGCAACGCTGCATGCACCGCCGGACAAGTCGTGTCGCGCATCCGGATCCGACGATGACGGACGGCATCCGCAAAGCGCGGCGCTGGCCCTGCCTCGCCCAGAGACACGGCCGCCGCCTCGAGTTCGGCCACACGGTCTGCGCCGATCAGAAGCTCGGCCTGAAGTCCCGATGTCGGAACGGCGATCAGGCGCAACCCGCGCGTTCCTGCGCGCAGGAGCGCCCGGGTCGCGGCCATCGGTACGCCGGAGTAATCCGGCGGGATCGCGATGCGCTCTCCCGGGGACAGGCCGGTGACGAGTTCTTCGACGGATACGAACCTCATGCGCCGGAACCTAGCGCAGCCGCTGCGGGACGACCACGCCCGCCGGAGCCAATTTCAGCGCGGCGCGCTCTTGGAGTCGTAGCGGCGCGCCCACTCCCCAAGGATCCGCGCACGGTTCGCGGCCGCCCAGGCGAAGTCGTTACGGATGAGCGATTCGGCAACGCCGGGGGGATAGTTGGGCATGCGGTTCTCGATCCCCGGCCACGCGACCTGGGTCGCGAAGGCGGAATACATCTCGTTCGCCTTGCGGCTTGCGGCCCAGTCGGCCAGACGCCGTGCGGCGGCGAGGTTACGCGTGCCACGGACGATCGCGAAGGCATCCATGTCCCATCCGCCGCCATCGGTCATGATCAGCGTGTCGATCGGCGCACCGCGCGTGCGCAGCTGGGCACCGAGCAGTTCGTAGGCGATCCCGACCGGGAACTCCCCGGACGCCGCATCGCGGCATGGCTTGGACCCGGAATGCACGTAGGCGGCGACATTCTCATGGAGCTTGTCCATGAAGGCCCAGGCCCGCTCCTCGCCCATCATCTGGATCCAGCCGGCGACGTGGAAAAAGCCGGTCCCCGACGACGCCGGGTTCGGCATCTGCACGCGCCCCTTGAACTCGGGCCGGGCCAGGTCCTCCCAGCGGCGTGGCGGCTGCAATCCGAGCTTCGCGGCTTCGACCGTGTTGAAGCACACGGCCGCCGACCAGGCCTCCATCCCGAACCACGTCGGGTTGGGGCGTGGATCGCGGAACTCTGCACGCAAGGATGCGAAATCGGCTGGCCGGTAGGGCTCGAGAATACCTTCCGCATCGAGAACCATCGTCGAGGTCACGGCGAGACCCCAGATCGCATCGGCACGGGGCGTCGCCTTCTCGGCCTGCAGCCGCGCGGTGATCACGCCCGTCGAGTCGCGCAGGAAATCGAGACCGATATCGGGGTTGTCTGTCTCGAACGCCTTGCGAAACCCGTCCAGGAACTCCTGTTCGAGCGTGGTGTAGACGACGATGCGCGTCTGCGCTCCCACCGATGCGGAGCCGGTCAGGATGGCCAGCAGGGTTGCGACGACGAAAGCGACTGCGCGCATGTTTGCCTCTCGCGTTTCCGGCCAGGACGCGGGGCTTTGGCACGCGACCGACCGTCACGGCCGCCGCGCGCTGTCCCGTCCCTTCGCCGGCATGATCCGGATCAGGTTCGAAGGGTCGGCGCGGCGGGCTTCCATCTGGCAGCCCCGTGCGAACGTCTCAGCCCCACCCGGGGCTCCCCTCGGAACGCCAACCACAATTGGCGCACGGGTCCCAAAGGTCAACCCTCCCGCCTTTGCGACCCGGGTGTCAGAACAGGCTTGCCTGGCGAGGGTCGTCGCCCGGTCGCGCCAGAGGCGCACGCGCAGGCCCCGCCGCACCTGCTGGGGCTGCGCAATCCGGGTCGTCGTTACGCACGTTGTTCACGCGGGATCCAACGCGCGTCGCCGCGAAATCCTCGAACGGGGCATCGCGCACGATGGACATCGGATCCACATCCGAGGCGAGCCATCTGTCCTGCGCCGCGGCGTCTAGAACGATCGGTACCCGGTGATGATAGGCTCGCATGGCCCCGCGTGCCTCCGTGTTCACGATCGTGAAACTGGTCAGCAGATCTCCGCCTTCAGGAGGCCGCCACGTGTCCCAGAGCCCAGCGAAGGCGAAGGGCAGCCCATCCGCGCGCTTGAAAAGCACCGGCCGCCGGTCTTCGCCGCTCTCGGGCCATTCATAGAATCCGTCGGCCGGCACGAGGCAGCGCCGGCGCCGGAGCGCATCGCGGTAGGCCGGCTTTTCCGCGACCGTCTCGCCACGCGCGTTGATCATCCGGGATGCGCCGCTGGTGTCACGCGCCCAGGACGGCACCAGCCCCCAACGCAGCATGTCGAACCGCCTGCTGCCATCGGCGGCGCGTCGCAGCACGAGGCAGGCCGTCGTCGGCGCGATGTTCCACCGCGGCGCCAGGTTGATCCCGGCAGGGCCGACCGCGAAAAGCCGGCGCAGCGCCTCGATCGGAGACACGAGCAGATAGCGTCCGCACATGGGACTCCCCAATACCCGCGTCCCGGGAAGGGGATCAAGCACCGACCGCGCTGGCGCTCTTGCCAAGCGCGCCCAAGCCTCGCTCTAATCATGCCTTCTCATCGAGACATGCAGGGATGGAAGCCATGGTCAAGTTCGGCGTCGGACAGTCGGTGAAGCGGGTCGAGGATCCGCGCCTGCTGACAGGCAATGGTCGCTACACCGACGACATCCAGGTGAAACGTCAGGCCCAGGCCTATTTCGTGCGTTCGCCCCATGCCCACGCGAGCTTCACGCGGATCGACACCGCGAAGGCCAAGGAGGCACCGGGCGTGCTTGCGGTCGTCACGGGCGCCGATCTCCAGGCGGCAGGCATCGGAAATGTCCCGTGCATGGTTCCGCTGAAGAACCGCGACGGCTCGAGCATGAAGATGCCACCGCGTCCGGCGCTTGCCGTTGACCGCGCGCGCTTCGTCGGCGACGCGGTGGCGATGGTCGTCGCAGAGACGCTCGCCGAGGCGAAGGATGCCGCCGAGTTGATCGACATCGACTGGACGCCCCTGCCCGCGACCACGGACATCGAAGCCTCCGCGCGACCGGGCGCGCCGCAAGTCTGGGATTTCGCGAAGGACAACCAGGTCTTCGACTGGGGCCTCGGCGACGAAGCCGCCACGGCCGACGCCTTCGCCAAGGCACACCGCGTCGTGACCATGGACTTCGTGAACAATCGTCTGATCCCGAACTCGATGGAGCCACGCAACGCCATCGGCGAGGTGACCCCTGACGGAAGACTGCAGCTGACGGTCTCGAGCCAGGGCGGGTCCGGCCTGCGCAAGGCGCTCGCCAGCTACATCTTCAAGATCCCGGAGAACCGGATTCGCGTCGTGACGCCCGATGTCGGCGGCGGTTTCGGGATGAAGATCTTCCTCTTCTGCGAATACGTGCCGGTCCTCTTCGCGGCCCGCATGCTCGGACGCGCGGTCAAGTGGACCGGAGAGCGCGGCGAGGCCTTTCTCGCCGACACACATGGCCGCGACCACAAGACACGGGCCGAACTGGCCGTCGACAAGGACAACCGCTTCCTCGGAATTCGGGTCTTCAGCCTCGCGAATCTGGGATCCTACCTGTCCCATTATGGCCCCTTCATCCCGACCGACCTGTTCGCGTGGATGGTGCCGGGCTGTTACGCCTTTCCGGCTGCGTGGTGCAACGTGAAGGGCGTCTACACCAACACCTCGCCCGTCGACGCCTATCGCGGTGCGGGCCGTCCCGAGGCCGCTTATCTCATCGAGCGCCTCGTGGACAAGGCCGCGCGCGAGCTCGGGGTCGCGCCGGACGAACTGCGGCGCCGCAACTTCGTGCGCCCGGAGCAGATGCCCTACAGGACACCGATGGGCCAGACTTACGACTCCGGTGATTTCGCGACCACCATGGCCACCGGCATGAAGGCCGCGGACTGGGCGGGCTTTCCCGCTCGCAAGGCCGAGTCCGCACGTCGCGGCAAGCTGCGTGGCATCGGCCTATCCTACTACATCGAGGTCTGCGGTGGCGCGCCTGACGAATCCGCGCAGGTCCGCATCGACTCGGCCGGCGGCGCTACGGTGCTGATCGGCAACCAGTCGAACGGCCAGGGGCACGAAACCGCCTACGCGCAGATCGTCGCCGAAAAGCTCGGGGTTGCCTTCGAAAATGTCCGTGTCGTGCAGGGCGACACCGATCTCGCCGTGTATCCCGGCGGCACCGGCGGAAGCCGCGCGGCATCCGTGGGTGGCAGCGCGATCTGGTGGGCGTGCGACCGGATCGTCGCGAAGGGCAAGAAATTCGCGGCGCAGATGCTCGAGGCTGCGGAAGCCGACATCGACTTCGCCGACGGCAAGTTCACCGTCGTCGGGACCGACAAGTCGAAGACCTTCCACGAAGTTGCACAGGCGGCCTTCGACATGACGAAGATCCCGCCCGGGCTTTCGCCGGGACTCGATGAAACGTCGAACATGAATCCGGCGGCAGCGACCTACCCGAACGGCGCGCATGTCTGCGAGGTCGAGATCGACCAGGCGACGGGCGTCGCCGACGTCGTGCGCTACACGATCACCGACGATTTCGGAAAGGTGATCACCCCCCTCCTCCTCGCCGGCCAGGTGCATGGCGGAACCGCGCAGGGGATCGGCCAGGCGCTGTTCGAGGGCGCGACCTATGATCCCGAGACCGGCCAGCTTCTCACGGGTTCGTTCATGGATTACTGCATGCCTCGCGCAGGCAGTGTCCCGTCGATCGCGTTCTCTTACACCGAGGCCTGCCCGACCAAGGCGAATCCGCTTGGCGTGAAGGGCTGCGGCGAAGCCGGTGCCATTGGCGCGCCGCCCGCCGTCATCAACGCGGTCGTCGACGCGCTCGAGCCCTTCGGCATCACGCATATCGACATGCCGGCCACGCCTGAGAAGGTTTGGCGCGTCATCGCCAGCGGGGCGCGCAAGCAAGCGGCCGAATGACGTCTCTGCCGGACCTCGGTGCGCTCGTCGCACCGCTGATCGACCTCGCGAGGGCCGCCGGCAAGGCGGCCCTCGTTCATTACGGACCGGGCGCCGCGGCGCGCGCGAAGCGCGACGGGTCTCCGGTCACCGATGCCGACGAGGCATCGGAGGCGGTCATCCTCGCAGGGTTGGCACAGCTGACGCCGGGTATCGCCGTGGTCTCCGAAGAGCGCACCGCAGCCGGCCACGCTCCGTTCCCTGTCGGCGAAGTGCCTCGCTACTTCTGGCTGGTGGATCCGCTGGATGGAACGAAGGAATTCGTCGCACGAAATGGGGAATTTGCGGTGAATATCGGCCTCGTCGCCGATTTCTATCCTGTCTTCGGCCTGCTGCACGGGCCGGTCCGGGACGAGATCTGGTGCAGCGATGGCCGGGGAGCCGCCTTCAAAACCCGCGGCACTGGCCCGCGCACGCCGCTCGCCGCGCGCCCTGTGCCACCCTCGGGGGTGATCGTCGTCGCCAGTCGGAGTCACGGCAACACCCCGGCCGTCGATGCGTTCCTCGAGGATCACCAGGTGGCAGACCGCCGCATCCTCGGCAGCGCGCTCAAATTCGCCGTGCTCGCGGCCGGCGAAGCCGATCTCTATCCGCGCTTCGGACCAACAAGCGAATGGGACAGTTGCGCTGGCCAGGCAATCCTCGAACAAGCCGGCGGGAGCGTCGTGACACTCTCCGGCAAGCGCCTCGCCTACGGCAAGCCAGGGTTCCGCAACCCCGACTTCATCGCCCGCGGTCGTTGACCGCAGGCACCGTCAGCGACGCCGCGCGAGCTTGAGGTTGAAACCGATTCCGAGCGCGAGCAATCCGACGCCACACCCCACGAAGACCGGCGCATAACCCACGGCCTCGATCAGCATGCCGCCCGCGGCGACGCCAAGCGACGTCCCCAGAAACAGGCTCGACGCGAAGATCGCAACCGCAGAACCGCGCGCCTCGGGCGCCATCTGGGTCGCGTTCGTCTGCAGCGTCGTGTGAAGCACGTAGAACCCAAGTCCCGAGAGGAACACCACACCCATGAAACCGGCATAGGGTGACGCGACCGGCGCCAGAAGGAAGGACAGGCACAGAAGGCCGCCGCCGCAGAGCGCAAATCCGCGCTCTCCCAGTACAGGCAGAAGACGGCGTGCGGAGACCGCGTAGGCAAGACCGCCCAAGCCGAAGACCGCGATCACGAGGCCGCTGCGCGCGTAGTCCATCGCGAAGGCATCGATCAGATAGGCCGCAAAGAAGCTGAACGCCCCGTAGAAGAGCACGGCCTCGAGAAACACCGTCGCGAGCACGACGCGGACATGCGGACGGGCAAGCAGTCCGGCATACCGGCGCAGCAGCGCACCGGGCGAGAGATCGACGGCGCTGCGCCGATCTGGCGTTCGGCCCGACCGGTACTCGATGAGGATCACCACCGCCGCGACGAAAAACAACGCCGACAGCACCAGGAAGATCGCGCGCCAGTGCAGAAACTCGCCAAGGACACCGCCGGCAACTTGGCCGAATACCGATCCCAGGATCTGCCCGAACAGGAAGCGCGCAAGCGTCTCCTGGCGCTGCTCATAGGGCACCACGTCGCCGATATGCGCCATGGACAGCGGAATGATCGCCGAAGCGGTGACGCCGCTCAGGAACCGCAGCACGCCGACTGCGGTCAGTGAGTCGGCCCAGGCGACGCTCGCGGTACCGAACCCCGACAGGGCCGTGGCCAGCACGATCATCCGCAGCTTGCCGAAGCGATCGCCCAGCGGACCGTGGATCAACTGGCATAGCCCATACGCAAGCGCGAAGGCGGTCGACACGACCGCGGCGGCCGCGATCCCAACCCCGAAATCATCCGCAATCTGCGGGATCAGCGGATCGCCGACGCGGATCGTCGCCGATGACATGAAGCTGGCAGCGCCGAGAGCGATGATCGAGCGCGTGCTCACGCCAGGTGGGGATAAGGTCATCGCGGATCAGTCGCGACGCTCGGCCAGGATCGCCTCGATCTCGGCACGCAGATGGATCATCTCGCCCGCCGCCGCGCTGCCCGGCTCGTAGTCCTCGACCCCCGCTCCAGCGGCAATGCTGGCGGCGAAGGCCGTGCGGTTGCCGACGCTCGACTTCGCCAGACGCGCCGTGCCAGCCGCAAGTTCCGCAACGATGTCCTGCGTGAGGCGCGCGCGCGGAACGACGCGGTTCAGGACCAGAAGCGCGGGACGCTTCTCGGCGCGCGCCGCCTCGAGCGTCGCCCGCGTCGCCCAGGCATCGAGGGGCGATGGCTGCACCGGCACCACGACGAGATCCGCCGCGCGGATCGCGGCACGGGAATCCAGCTCTGCATGGGGCGGTGAATCGACGATCACGAAATCTGCTTCCCGCCTTGCGCGGTCCAGTTCACGCACAAGCCGCCAACCGGAAACCGCGGTGACGGAGAACCCCTCCTCGGGCTTGTCCAAGGCGGACCGGCGCAATTCCGCCCATTGCGCCAATGAACCTTGGGGATCGACGTCGATCATGGCGACGCGACGGCCCGCCTGCCGCCAGCCGACGGCAAGGTGGATCGCAAGCGTAGTCTTGCCGGCGCCGCCCTTGCGCTGCGCCAGCGTGAGTATCGCCGCCATACCGACTCCGGTTCCATCCGTCCTGGGCGCAACGTTACCATCCCCGGGACGACCGCGTCCCGCCCCTCGCCCACAGCTTATGGGGGTTTGGAGCCGCGCCGCGTCATGGTAAGCGGCGTGACATGAGCAGACCGCAGGAACATCCCCTCGAAAAGAACGTGATCGACCATGCCGCGACGCTGCTGCGGCGAGGGGAGCTGGTCGCCTTTCCGACAGAGACCGTCTACGGGCTCGGGGCCGACGCGACCAGCGACGCAGCCGTGGCGGCGATCTACGCCGCCAAGGGGCGGCCGCGCTTCAATCCGCTGATCGTGCACGTTCCGACCACGCGGGACGCGCGACGACTGGTGCGCTTCGACGGCCGCGCCCTTGCGCTTGCCAAGGCCTTCTGGCCCGGTCCGCTGACGATCGTGCTGCCGCGTCGCCGTGACTGTCCGGTGTCCTGGCTCGCCTCGGCCGGCCTGCCGTCTCTCGCGATCCGCGTGCCCGATCACCCCGTGGCGCTGGCCCTGCTGCGCGCCTGCGGCAAGCCGGTCGTCGCGCCGAGCGCCAACCGGTCGGGCCGTGTGAGCCCGACGAGCGCAGCCCATGTCCGGCGCGATCTCGGGCGTCGCGTCGCGCTCGTCCTCGACGGCGGTCCTTGCCGGGTCGGCGTCGAGTCCACCGTGGTCGACCTGACATCGCCGAAGCCTGCGCTTCTCCGGCCGGGTGGCATCGCGAAATCGGCGATCGAGCGCGTTCTTGGCCAGACGCTGCGTCGCATTCATCCAGGGGCCGGGGATGGAGCCCGGCTCTCACCCGGCCAGCTTGCGAGCCATTACGCGCCCCGCGCCCGCGTCAGGCTCGGGGTCCGTCATCCGGCCCCGGACGAGGCGTTTCTTGCCTTCGGCGGCATACCGGCGGGGATCGACGCCAAGGCCCTCGATCTCAGTCCACGGCGCGACCTCGTCGAGGCGGCGGCCAATCTTTTCGCGATGCTCAGGTCGCTCGATCGCCCTGACATCACGGCGATCGCAGTGGCGCCGATCCCGCGCCGCGGCCTCGGCCTCGCGATCAACGATCGGCTCGAAAGGGCCGCCGCGCCCCGGTAACATCGCCGCTCGCCACCCCAACTTCGTCCGCAAGGGACAGCGCCGAATGACCCACCTCGATGCCATCGCCCAACTCAAGGAGATCCTCGGGCCCAAGGGCCATGTCGAGGACCCCGGCGCGATGGCGCGCTATCTGGTCGATTGGCGCGGCGCCTATCGTGGCCCGGCCCTGCTTGTGGCGCGGCCAGCGACGACGGCAGAGGTCGCGGCCTGCATGCGGGTCTGCGCGCAGGCAGGGATCGCGGTCGTACCGCAAGGCGGCAACACGGGCCTCGTCGGCGGGTCGGTTCCCAGGCCGGCAGATACACGCTGCATCCTTCTGTCGCTCGAGCGGATGAACGCCGTGCGCCGGCTCGACGCGCTCGACTTCACGATCACCGTGGAGGCCGGCTGCGTCCTGAAGGCCATCCAGAGGGCAGCGGAGGACGCCGACAGATTTTTCCCGTTGAGCCTCGCTGCGGAGGGAAGCTGCCAGATCGGCGGCAATCTCTCGACCAACGCCGGAGGGATCCAGGTGCTGCGCTACGGCATGGCGCGTGATCTCGTCCTTGGGCTCGAAGTCGTACTGCCGAATGGCGAGATCTGGAACGGCCTTACCGGACTGCGCAAGGACAATACCGGCTACGACCTCAAGCATCTGTTCATCGGTGCAGAAGGTACGCTTGGAATCATCACGGCGGCCGTGCTCAAGCTGTACCCGCGGCCGCGCGCCATCGAGACCGCGTTCATCGCGGTGCGCGATCCGTCCGCGGCGATCGAACTCCTGTCGCGCATGCGTGCCGGAACCGGCGACGCGGTGACAGCCTTCGAACTCATCGATCGCGGCATACTGGATCTCGTCTATGCCAACGTCGCCGGCAACAGCGACCCGCTCGCGCAGCGCCACGACTGGTATGTCCTGACGGAGTCATTCGGGGCGGAAGGCAACACCGGGTTGCGTGACGCGGTCGAGCGCGTCCTCGGCCAAGCCATGGAGGATGGCCTGGTCATCGACGCGGTACTCGCGGAAAGCCACGCCCAGCGTCAGGCCTTCTGGAAGATCCGCGAGGACATGGCCGAAGCCCAGAAGCACGAGGGCGTGCCCATCCGCCACGACATCGCCGTGACCGTCAGCCGCGTACCCGAATTCCTCGATCGTGCGATCCCCGCCTGCCGCGCGGCGTTGCCCGACGCCCGCATCGTCGCATTCGGACATGCCGGCGACGGCAACATTCATTTCAACCTTCTGCCTCCGCGCGGCGGCGACCCGAGCGGATTCAGCAAGGAGATGGCGCGTCTGAACCGTGTCGTCCACGACATCGTCGTCGACATGGGCGGCTCGATCTCGGCCGAGCACGGGATCGGCCTGCTGCGACGGGACGAACTCGCGCATTACAAGCCGTCCCTTGCCCTCGAGACGATGCGCCTTCTCAAGCGCACGCTGGATCCGCAGAACCTCCTCAATCCCGGGAAAGTCCTCTGATGAGCTATGCGCCGCCCCTCGAGGAGATGCGCTTCGCCCTGGAAGCCATGGCGGGCATCGACCGGCTTCGCGCCATCGGTACCGAGGCGATAGACGCGGAGACGATCGAACAGATCCTGACGGAGGCCGGCAAACTCGCACGCGATCGCATCGCGCCGCTCAACCATGTCGGCGATCGGACCGGATCTCGGCTGGACAATGGTGTCGTTCGCACGCCACCGGGCTGGCAGGCCGCCTACGACGCCTTCGTGGCGGGCGGCTGGAACGCCCTGCCCTTCGATCCGGAACATGGCGGCCAGGCACTTCCATGGTCCCTGGCGACCGCAGTCCACGAGATGTGGGAATCCGCGAGCCTCTCCTTTGCGCTGTGCCCGTTGCTGACCGCGGGCGCCACCGACCTGCTGCAGGCCCATGGCAGCGCGGCACAGAAGGCGACCTACCTGCGCCACATGATCGCCGGCACCTGGACCGGCACGATGAATCTGACCGAGCCTCATGCGGGTTCGGATGTGGGCGCCCTGCGCACGCGTGCGGTGCGAGACGGCGATCGCTACAGGATCACCGGGCAGAAGATCTACATCACTTATGGCGATCACGATCTGACCGAGAACGTGATCCACATGGTACTCGCGCGTACGCCCGATGCGCCTGCGGGATCGCGCGGCATCTCGCTGTTCATCGTGCCGAAATTCCTTGTCGGACCGGATGGACGCCCGGGCGCGCGCAACGACGTGCGGGTCGTGAGCCTGGAGAACAAGCTCGGCATCCACGCCTCGCCGACCTGCGTCATGGCCTATGGCGACGATGGCGGTGCGATCGGCGAGCTTGTCGGCGAGGAAAATCGTGGCCTCGAATACATGTTCACGATGATGAACAACGCGCGTCTCGCCGTCGGTCTCCAGGGTGTCGCGATCGCCGAGCGGGCCTATCAGCAGGCGCGCGCCTATGCGCTGAATCGCGTCCAGGGTCGCGAAATCGGCGCCACAAGTTCCGCCCCCGTGCCGATCGCGCGCCATCCCGACATCCGCCGGATGCTTCTGACCATGCGCAGCGGCACCGAAGCTGCGCGCGGTCTGACCTACAGCGCGGCCGTCGAACTCGACCTCGCGCGCCAGCATCCCGATCCCGCCGCGCGGGCCGCGCACCAGGCGCGCGTCGACCTTCTGATTCCCGTCGTTAAGTCCTGGGCCACGGATCTCGGTGTCGAGATCGCCTCGATGGGCGTTCAGATCCATGGCGGGATGGGATTCATCGAGGACACGGGCGCCGCCCAGCACTACCGCGACGCGCGCATCCTGCCGATCTACGAGGGCACGAACGGCATCCAGGCGAACGACCTCGTGTTCCGCAAGCTTGGCCGAGACCGAGGCGCGGCGGCGATCGCGCTGCTCGACGAGATCGACGCGACCGCCGCGACGCTCGCAGCTCGGCCGGAAGATCCGGCACGTGCGATCGCGATGCGCCTGAAGCAAGGCGCTGCAGCCCTGCGTAGCGCCACGGAGACGCTGGTCGCCCAGCAGGCCGCGGCACCACGCGAGGCGGCAGCGGGCGCGTCGATCTATCTGCGGCTGTTCGGCCTCGTGGCCGGCGGCCACGTGCTCGCGGTCGGTGCCGCGGCGGCACTCGACCGCATCGCCGCTTCGAACAGCGATTCCTTCGCGACGCGGAAGCTGACGACGGCGCGGTTCTATGCCGATCACTGGCTGAGCCAGGCGCCAGGACTGCTCCATGCCGCGACGTCAGGCGGCGCCGCGCTCGATGGACTCGACGACGACGATGTCTGAGCATCGCCCCGCGCGCGCCTGATCCGGGGGCAGTTTTCGCTTGCATCCCAGGGGGGTTGGTCCCAAAAGACCCCTCCCGAAAACTGCGTTGCCGTCACCGGCGACTCCTGGAGGATGATGGACTAGAGATGGGCAAGGTCACGAAGCTGGGAGTGCTCCCTGGTGGTCGTCGCGGCGAGTCCCCGACGGCGCAATCCGCCGGAACGGCGGAGGCTCTGCCGATGCAGCCTATCTCCGCGCCCGCGCAGGCGGCCGCACATCATATTTCCGGCGACCAGATGGCCGGGGACATCGTCGAAAAAGACCATTTCATCGAGCGCAACGGCATCAAGTTTGCCGGCGTCCATCTTCTGGTCGAACTCTGGAACGCGACCAATCTTGGCGATCTGGACCTGACGGATCGTGCCTTGCGTGAATGCGTCGAGGTTTCTGGCGCCACCCTCCTGCACATCCATCTTCATCATTTCGGCCCGGGCGCCGGCCTCTCCGGCGTCGCGGTCCTGGCCGAGAGCCACATCTCGATCCACACATGGCCGGAGCGCGGTTATGCCGCACTCGACCTGTTTATGTGCGGCGCTGCGGATCCGTATAAATCGATCCCGGTCCTGCGCCAGGCCTTCCAGCCCGGCACCATCCAGGTGTCCGAGCAGAAGCGCGGGGTCCTGGCGTGAGCACGGGGCCGGCGCCCGCCGGCCTCGGTTCCGGTGACTGGTTCCAGGAAAAGCTCTTTCCGCATGTACGGCAGACCTTCGAGATCACGAAGGTGCTGTTCCGCGAGCAGACCGAGCACCAGGACCTGATCATCTTCGAGACGCCGACCTACGGCCGCGTGCTCGCGCTCGATTCGATCATCCAGGTCACCGAGCGCGACGAATTCGTCTACCACGAGATGATGGCGCATATGCCGATCATCGCGCATGGCCGCGCCAGACGCGTGCTGATCGTGGGGGGCGGCGATGGCGGGATCCTGCGTGAGGCGCTGCGGCACAAGTCGATCGAACATGTGACCATGGTCGAGATAGACCGTGCCGTCGTCGACATGTGCCTGGAATACATGCCGAGCATCCCCAAGCGGGCCTTTCGCGACCGACGTGCCAATCTGGTCATCGCGGACGGCGCGCGCTTCGTCGCCGAGACCGACGAGCGCTTCGATGTGGTCATCGTCGATTCCACCGATCCGATGGGCCCGGGAGAGGTGCTGTTCACGGAGCGCTTCTACCGCGACTGCCATCGCGTGCTTTCGCCCGGCGGGATCCTCGTCAATCAGAACGGCGTTCCATTCATGCAGGCCGACGAGGTCACGATGACCTATCGCCGCCGCCGCAAGAGCTTCAAGGACGTGGGTTTCTACGTCGCCGCGGTCCCGTCCTATTACGGCGGGCTCATGACGTTGGGCTGGGCGTCGGACAATCCGCGCCTGCGCAATATCCCGGCCGCGACGATTGCGCGGCGCGTGGCAGCGGCAGGCCTGACACGTACACGCTACTACACGCCGGCGATCCACAACGCGGCCTTCGCGCTGCCCGCCTTCGTCCTGCCCCACATCCGCTGAAGCGGCGGGCACCCCGCGTCAGTTCATCAGCCGCGGCAAGGTCAAGGCGATCGCTGGAAACGCGACGATCAGCGCCAGTCGCAGGATATCCGCCACGACGAAGGGCGTGATCCAGCGGAACAGCAAACCCGACGGCAGGCCTAAGGTCGACTGGACGACGAAGAGGTTCATGCCGACCGGAGGGCTGATCAGGCCGAGTTCGACCACCATGACGATGACGATGCCGAACCAGATGGGATCGAATCCCAGCGACTTGACGATCGGAAAGAAGATCGGAACGGTCAGCAGGATCATCGAGAGTTCCTCGAAGAACGTGCCGAGCACCACGTAGAGTGCGCAGATCGCGGCCACCACGGTGTAACGGCCGACCCCGATCCCGGTGACCAGATCCTGAAGCGCCGCCGGGAAGCGGATGAAGTTCATCAGGTTCGAGAACACGAGCGCGCCGATCAGGATCAGGAACAGGGTCGCGGTCAATCGCGCCGTCTCGACGGCACAATCGAGGAAGTCGCGCGGTCTCATGCTGCGCCGCGCCAACGCAAAGACGAAAGCTCCGAAGGCACCGATGCCCGAGGCCTCCGTCGCCGTGAAGGCGCCAGCATAGAGCCCCCCCATCACCAGCGCGAACAGGGCCACGACAGGGCCGACCTTTGCGATCAGCCGAAGCCGCGCCGGCCAGGATACGCGCGCTCCCGCAGGCCCCGCCTCCGGACGGCGCCAGACGATCAGCCGGATCGTCGCCGCGTACAGCGCCACGGCGAGGATCCCGGGCACCACACCGGCCATGAACAGGCGCGCGATATCCGTGCTGGTCATGATTCCGTAGATGACCATGATCACGGATGGCGGGATCAGGATCCCCAGCGTTCCGCCGGCGCAGATGGACGCGCTCGCGAGCCCCTTGTGGTATCCATAACGGAGCATCGACGGATAAGAGACCTTGGCGAAGGTCGCCGCGGTCGCGATCGCCGAGCCGCAGACGGCAGCGAAGCCGCCACAGGCCAGCACAGTTGCCATGGCGAGCCCGCCACGTCGATGCCCGACGAAACCGTTGCAGGCGGCATAGAGATCTGACGCGATCCCGGACCGCGCGATGAAGCTGCCCATCAGGATGAACATCGGCACGACCGAGAGCTCGTAGCTCA
>CAYSUY010000038.1:0-26057 GCA_964434345.1 uncultured Acetobacteraceae bacterium | reverse complement strand
AGCTCAAGGGCTACTACGCCAACATCACGGAGCGCCAGTTCCGCAAGATCTACACGGAAGCTGCGCGCCGCCGCGGCGACACGGGCGAGAACCTGATCCAGCTTCTCGAGCGTCGCCTGGATGCCGTCGTGTACAGGCTGAAATTCGCCGTGACGCCGTTCCAGGCGCGCCAGCTCGTCAATCACGGCCATATCCGGGTCAATGGCAAGAAGGTCAATATTGCGTCCTACGTGGTCGACGAGGGTGACACCATCGAGGTCAAGCAGACCTCGCGCGAACTGCAACAGGTCCTGGCGGCCCAGGCCTCGGCCGAGCGCACGGTTCCCGACTATCTCAGCCTGGACGAGCGCGCCCTGAAGGGGACGTTCGTGCGCTCTCCGAAGCTTGGGGACGTGCCCTACCCGGTTCAGATGGAACCGAACCTGGTGGTCGAGTTCTACTCGCGCTGAGTCTCGCGCGAGAGGCAGAGTTCAGGAACGGCCCGGCGCCTTCGCTTCGGGCCGTTCGCTTTTCCGGGGCAGCGCAACCCTGGTGCGAAGGGGCGATTAGCTCAGTCGGTAGAGCGCCTCCTTTACACGGAGGATGTCGGCGGTTCGAGCCCGTCATCGCCCACCACACCCCTGGGCGCCCATCGGCGTCGATGCGGTCGGTGGATCGCTTGCGCTAGTGCAGGCCGAATAACCGTAGAACGGCTGTTCCGGCGATCCGGCCTGGGATGAGCGCGCCAAGCGCGGCGCCCGCGAGGCCGATGAAGTTGCCGATCATGGCCCTGCGATGAGCCACCACGTCCCCGCGGCGGATCGCCAGAACAGCCTGGGGCACGCCGATCGCCACGACGAGCGTGAACACATGGATCCATCCGATCTGAAGAAAGGACGGAATCCACAGCGACGTGAGCGCCGTGGTGGCCATCAGCGCCACCCAGATCCGGCCCAGCGACCTGTGCGCGGGCGTGCCTTTCGGCGTGCGCAGGATCCAGCCCCCGAGCGCAAGGGCGATGCTCGCCGCGGCGAGGTGTATGGCGATCGCTGTCGACATGTCCTGCAGGGACGGCTAGCAGATCGCGGGTGGCCCCGCCAGGGAGGAACAGGATGAAGATCGACGGCACAGCCTATCGGAGCGTCTGGCGCGAAGGTCGGGAACGCGCCGTCCGCATCTTTGACCAGACACGCTTTCCCTACGCGCTCGAGATCCTGCGGCTCGCGGATGCCGCCGCCGTGGCGGAGGCGATTCGCACGATGCGCACACGTGGCGCGCCGCTGATCGGGGCCTGCGGTGCCTACGGCCTGGCCCTTGCCCTGGACGAGGATCCAGGCGACACGGCGCTGGCGGCCGCGTATGCAATGCTCAATGCGACTCGGCCCACTGCGATCAATCTGCGCTGGGCCCTGGACCGTGTCCGCGACGCGGTGGCGGCATTGCCCCCGGCTGAGCGGGCGGATGCGGCATTTCGTCTCGCGGACACGATCTGCGACGAGGATATCGCGATCAACGAGGCGATCGGACGGCACGGTCTCGGTCTCGTGCGCGCGGCCGCGGCGCGCAAGGGTGGCGGCCGTGTCAACGTGTTGACCCATTGCAACGCAGGATGGCTCGCCACGGTCGACTGGGGCACGGCGACAGCCCCGATCTACATGGCGCACGACCTGGGAATCGACATTCATGTGTGGGTCGACGAAACCCGCCCGCGCAACCAAGGCGCCGCGCTCACGGCCTGGGAACTGGGGCGTCATGGTGTCAGGCATACGCTGATCTCCGACAATTCGGGCGGTCATCTGATGCAGCACGGTCTGGTCGATCTGTGCCTCGTCGGTACCGATCGGGTCACGCGCAACGGCGATGTCTGCAACAAGATCGGGACGTATCTGAAGGCTCTGGCCGCTGCCGACAATGGCGTGCCCTTCCATGTGTGCCTGCCCAGTCCAACCATCGACTGGCGGGTGGCTGACGGCGTCGCGGAGATCCCGATCGAGCAGCGCGACCCGCGCGAAGTCACTCACATCCAGGGGCTGGATGCCGCCGGGGGCGTGTCGGTGGTGCAACTGGCGCCCGCCGGGACCCCGGCCCGCAACGACGCGTTCGACGTCACGCCGGCGCGACTCGTGACCGGACTGGTCACCGAGAGGGGATTGTGCGCGGCGTCAGCTGCCGGCCTCGCGACTTTGTTTCCCGACCTCGCGGGACGCTGACGATTTCCTTCTCGCATCCCTTGACTGGCCCGGCGAAGGCGGGTACACCGCGCGCCTCGATTTGGCCAATGCGGGCGTAGCTCAGTTGGTTAGAGCGCCGGCCTGTCACGCCGGAGGCCGCGGGTTCAAGTCCCGTCGCTCGCGCCATTTCGGGAATTCGATGAAAATCGATGCGCATGACCTGCTCCGCCGCACTTCGGGGGGGCAGGGCAGCCGCGTGGCGTGGTGCTTGCGTGCCCTGCTGCGGTGGGTGCGGCAAGTTGGTCTTTTCTAACGATTGAGCGATCACTATAAGGGCCGCGGGGCGGCGGGGTGTCTGCTGGCCCCTTGTTTGGGAGCCGGTCGCGAGGCGCCGTATCGCGCCGCGGTTCCCGGAAACGAGCGTGAAGCGATGGATGCGTTGCTAAGGGAATACCTGCCGATCCTGATCTTCCTGGGGATCGCGATTGGGCTGTCAGGCGTGATGGTCGCCGCGTCGCTGATCGCGGGCCGGCAGAAGCCGGATCCGGAGAAGCTCTCGGCCTACGAGTGCGGATTCGAGGCGTTCGACGAGGCGCGCAAGCAATTCGACGTGCGCTTCTATCTCGTCGCGATCCTGTTCATCATCTTCGACCTCGAGGTCGCCTTCCTTTTCCCGTGGGCGGTCGCGCTCGGTGACATCGGGCTGTTCGGATTCTGGTCGATGGTCGCCTTCCTCGGCGTCCTGACCGTCGGGTTCGTCTATGAATGGAAGAAAGGGGCGCTCGAATGGGAGTGATCTCGCCGAATCCCGGCGCCTTGCCGCCGGGCGCGCAGCAGGATCAACTGCTGCGGACGGTGACCGACGAACTTCAGGACAAGGGGTTCGTCGTCGCCCAACTGGACAAGCTTGTCGCCTGGGCGCGCACCGGTTCGCTCTGGCCGATGACCTTCGGTCTCGCATGCTGCGCCGTCGAAATGATGCACAGCGCGGCGAGTCGCTACGATTTCGACCGTTTCGGTATCGTGTTTCGGCCCAGCCCACGCCAATCCGACGTCATGATCGTTGCCGGGACGCTGACGAACAAGATGGCGCCGGCGTTGCGCAAGGTCTACGACCAGATGGCCGAACCGCGCTGGGTGATCTCGATGGGCAGCTGTGCCAATGGCGGCGGCTATTACCATTACTCGTATTCGGTCGTGCGCGGATGCGATCGGATCGTGCCGGTGGACATCTATGTCCCCGGATGTCCGCCGACGGCCGAGGCGCTCCTCTACGGCGTTCTGCAACTGCAGAAGAAGATCCGCCGCACGACGTCGATCATGCGCTGACCGGGGCGGAGCATGAATCCCGTTCTCAAGGAAGTCGGTGACCATGTCGCCGCAGCATTGCCAGAGGATATCGTTTCGGTCGCGCAGCGACTGGACGAATTGACCGTCGTCGCCCAGGCCGGTTCCATCGCAAAAGTACTCGCGTTCCTGCGTGACGACGACCAATGCGACTTCAAATGCCTGGTTGATGTCTGCGGTGTGGACTGGCCGGAGCGCGAGCGACGTTTCGACGTCGTCTACAATCTCCTGTCGGTGAAACTGAACCAGCGCATCCGGGTCCGGATCGAGACCGACGAGCACACGCCGGTGCCGACGGTGACCGGTGTTTTTCCGTCCGCTGGCTGGTACGAGCGCGAGGCGTGGGACCTCTACGGGATCTATTTCGCCGACCATCCCGATCTGCGGCGCATCCTGACCGATTACGGGTTCGAGGGGCATCCGCTGCGCAAGGATTTCCCGCTCACCGGCCATGTCGAGGTGCGCTACGACGACGAGCAGAAGCGGGTCGTCTACGAGCCGGTCAAGCTGACGCAGGATTTCCGCCGCTTCGATTTCCTGTCTCCTTGGGAGGGCATGGACCGGCTTCTCCCCGGCGACGAAAAGGCCTCATCTCCGCCGCAGGCGGCCGCACCGAAGGGTTGAGCCGACGCCATGACCGCTGAAGTCGCACTCAAGAACCTGACGATGAATTTCGGGCCGCAGCACCCCGCGGCCCATGGCGTGTTGCGCCTCGTCCTCGAAATGGACGGCGAAGTCGTCGAGCGCGCGGATCCGCATATCGGCCTGCTGCATCGCGGCACCGAAAAACTGATCGAGTACAAGACGTACACGCAGGCGCTGCCCTATTTCGACCGGCTGGACTATGTGTCGCCGATGAACCAGGAGCATGCCTTCGCCCTCGCGGTGGAGAAGCTCCTCGGCATCGCGCCGCCGCCGCGCGGGCAGGCGATCCGCGTGCTGTACGCTGAGATCGGGCGCATTCTGAACCATCTCCTCAACATCACGACCTTCGCCCTCGATGTGGGCGCGATGACGCCGCTGCTCTGGGCGTTCGAGGAGCGTGAAAAGCTGATGGAGTTTTACGAGCGCGCCTGTGGTGCGCGTCTCCATGCCAATTATTTCCGGCCGGGTGGCGTTGCCTACGACCTGCCGCCGGTGCTGCTCGACGACATCCGGGCCTGGACCGGACGCTTCCCGAAGATCGTCGACGACATCGAGTCGTTGCTGACCGAAAACCGGATCTTCAAGCAACGCACGGTGGATATCGGGCGCGTGACCGTCGAAGAGGCACTGGCCTGGGGGTTCTCAGGACCGATGCTGCGCGGGTCGGGGTTGCCGTGGGACCTGCGCAAATCGCAGCCCTATGACGGCTACGAGGCGTATGATTTCGACGTTCCCGTCGGCAAGAACGGCGATTGTTATGATCGCTACCTCTGCCGTATGGAGGAGATGCGTCAATCCCTGCGGATCATGACGCAGGCGCTCGACGTGATCGCCAGGACCCCAGGCCCCGCGAAGACCGACGACAAGAAGATCACACCGCCGAGTCGGGGCGACATGAAGCGTTCGATGGAAGCCCTCATCCATCACTTCAAGCTCTACACCGAGGGCTATCATGTGCCCGCGGGCGAGACCTACACTGCTGTCGAGGCACCGAAGGGCGAGTTCGGCGTGTATCTCGTCTCGGACGGAACCAACAAACCGTATCGCTGCAAGATCCGCGCGCCCGGCTTCGCCTTCCTTCAGGCGATGGATTTCCTCGGCAGGGGCCACATGCTGGCCGATGTCGTCGCGATCATCGGCTCGATGGATATCGTGTTCGGGGAGATCGACCGATGAGCGCGCCTTCCGGCGTCGGGGCCGCCGCCCAACCCAGCCATTTCGCCTTCGACGCCGATAACCTGGCGCGAGCGACGACGATCATCGGCAGGTATCCGGCAGGCCGTCAGGCGAGCGCCGTGCTGCCTCTGCTGGATATCGCGCAGCGGCAATGCGGCAACTGGCTTCCGCGCGCAGCGATGGACTATGTCGCGGGCCTTCTCGACATGGCGCCGATCCGGGTCTACGAGGTCGCAACCTTCTACTCGATGTTCAATCTCGAGCCGGTCGGGGAGTGGTTCTTTCAGATCTGCACCACCACACCGTGCTGGCTCCGCGGTTCCGATCAGGTGGTCGCGGCCTGCGAGCGCAAGCTCGGCATCCATGTCGGAGAGACCTCTGCCGACGGCAAGTTCACGCTCAAGGAGGTCGAATGTCTCGGCGCCTGCGTGAACGCCCCGATCATCCAGGTCAACGACGATTTCTACGAGGATCTCGACGGCCCCTCGACGGAGCGGTTGATCGATGAGTTGGCAGCCGGGCGCGTGCCGCCGATCGGGTCGGTCATCGGTCGTCAGAAATCGGCACCCGATGGTGGTCCGCAGGTCTTGAAGACCGTACCGCCGCGCTACGAGTGGACACTCGAGGCCCCGCCGGCGCCGCCGGCTGGCAGCGACGATTGAGGCATCGACATGCTCCAGGACAAGGACCGCATCTTCACCAATCTCTACGGCCTCCAGGGCCCGGATCTCAGGAGCGCGATGGCGCGCGGAGACTGGGACCGCACGCGCGACCTGATCGCGAAGGGCAGGGACTGGATCGTCAATCAGGTCAAGGAGTCCGGTCTGCGCGGTCGCGGCGGTGCGGGCTTCCCGACCGGCATGAAATGGTCCTTCATGCCGAAGGCGAACCCGGATGGCCGTCCGAGCTATCTCGTCGTGAACGCGGACGAGTCCGAACCCGGCACCTGCAAGGACCGCGAGATCCTGCGCCACGATCCGCACAAGCTGGTCGAGGGCTGCCTCCTGGCGGGCGTCGGCATGGGGGCGCGCGCGGGCTACATCTACATCCGTGGCGAGTTCTACAACGAGGCCTCCGCCATCCAGCGTGCCATCGACGAGGCTTATGAGGCGGGGCTGGTCGGCAACAACGCCTGCGGGTCCGGATACGATTTCGATCTGTACCTGCATCGCGGTGCCGGTGCGTATATCTGCGGCGAAGAGACGGCGCTGCTCGAGAGTCTCGAGGGCCGCAAGGGCCAGCCGCGTCTCAAGCCGCCATTCCCGGCGGCATGCGGTCTCTATGGCTGCCCGACGACGATCAACAATGTGGAGACGATCTCCGTCGTCCCGACGATCCTGCGGCGTGGCGCGTCCTGGTTCGCCGGTTTCGGTCGTCCGAAGAACGCGGGGACCAAGCTGTTCTGCATTTCGGGACACGTGAACCGGCCGTGCAACGTCGAAGAATCGATGTCGATTCCCCTCAAGGAGTTGATCGAGAAACATGCCGGCGGTGTTCGTGGTGGCTGGGACAACCTGCTGGGGATCATTCCCGGCGGATCGTCCGTGCCGGTTCTGCCGCGCTCGATCTGCGACACCGTGCTGATGGATTTCGACGCCCTGCGCGAGGTGCGGTCGGGCCTTGGGACCGCGGCGGTGATCGTGATGGACAAGTCCACCGACATCGTGAAGGCGATCGCGCGCCTGTCGAAGTTCTACATGCACGAGAGTTGCGGTCAGTGCACGCCGTGCCGCGAAGGTACAGGGTGGATGTGGCGCGTCATGACGAGGATGGTCGAAGGCCGTGCCGAGCTGGACGAGATCGACACGCTCGAGGACGTCACCAAGCAGATCGAGGGGCATACGATCTGCGCGCTCGGTGACGCGGCCGCCTGGCCGATCCAGGGATTGATCCGCCATTTCCGGCCCGAGTTGGAGCGGCGAATCGGAGAGTACAAGCAGCGTGCGGGCCGTTCGGCCCTCGCGGCCGAGTGAGGCGGGGCGGGACATGCCGAAACTGACGGTCAACGGAATCCAGGTCGACGTCCCCGCGGGCGCGACCGTATTGCAGGCCTGCGAGGCCGCGGGCTTCGAGATCCCGCGGTTCTGCTACCATGAGCGCCTGTCGATCGCGGGCAATTGCCGCATGTGCCTCGTCGAGCAGGAGAAGGCGCCGAAGCCGATCGCATCCTGCGCGATGCCGGCCGCGGACAACATGGTGATCAGGACAGACACGCCGGTGGTGCGCAAGGCGCGCAAGGGCGTCATGGAGTTCCTGCTCATCAACCATCCGCTCGACTGCCCAATCTGCGACCAGGGCGGCGAGTGCGATCTGCAGGACCAGGCGATGGCCTATGGCTTCGACCGGTCTCGCTATCACGAGAACAAGCGCGCTGTTCCCGACAAGGAACTCGGGCCGCTGGTCAAGACCTCGATGAACCGCTGCATCCACTGCACGCGCTGCGTTCGCTTCGCGAGCGAAGTCGCCGGTGTCGAGGAACTCGGTGCGGTGTTCCGTGGCGAGCACATGGAGATCTCGACCTATGTCGAGAAGACGCTGACGTCGGAACTGTCCGCCAACATCGTCGATCTCTGCCCCGTCGGTGCGCTGACGTCCAAGCCATACGCCTTCGTTGCGCGGCCCTGGGAGTTGCGCAAGACCGAGACGATCGACGTCCTCGACGCGGTGGGATCCAATATCCGGGTCGACAGCCGTTCCGGCGAGGTCCTGCGGGTGCTGCCCCGGGTCAACGAGTCCGTCAACGAGGAGTGGATTTCGGACAAGACCCGTTTCGCGATCGACGGACTGAAGCGTCAGCGCCTCGATCGGCCCTACGTACGCGGCGCCGACGGCAAACTCGCGCCCGCGACGTGGTCCGATGCGCTGTCCGCGGTCGCGGCGAAACTCGGCTCGGTGCCAGGCTCCCGGATTGCCGCGATCGCCGGCGATCAGGCGGATTGCGAGGCGCTGACCGCGCTCAAGGACCTGATGACGGCGCTTGGCAGTCCGCATCTCGACTGCCGTCAGGATGGCGCTCGTCTCGACCCGTCGGCTCCCGTCGGTTGGCGGTTCAATTCAACCATCGCCGGGATCGATTCCTGCGACGCGCTGTTGCTCGTCGGAACCAATCCCCGTTGGGAAGCGCCGATCGTCAACGCGCGCATCCGCAAGCGCTGGCTGTCCGCGCGTCTGCCGGTCGGTGTGATCGGACCGCAGCACGACCTGACCTACAAGTCCGACTATCTCGGCGCGGGGCCGCAGACTCTGGCCGATCTGGCCGATGGCAGGCATCCATTCGCGGAGACGTTGCGCTCTGCGAAGGCGCCGATGATCGTCGTGGGGCAGGGGGCACTCGCGCGTCCGGATGGGGCCCAGGTTCTTGCGCTTTCACGCCGCGCGGCCGAGACCCTCGGCGTCGTGCGCGAAGGATGGAACGGCTTCAACGTCCTTCATGTCGCCGCTGGCCGTGTGGGCGGTCTTGAACTGGGCTTTGCGCCTGCGTCGGGTGGCCGCGATGTGGCGGGCATCCTCGCGGGCTGCGCGGCGGGAGAGATCGACGTGGTCTGGTTGCAGGGGGCGGACGAGATCGACACGTCCCGGCTCGGTAAGGCCTTCGTCGTCTATCAGGGGCATCACGGCGATCGCGGGGCGCATCGTGCCGACGTGATCCTGCCCGGGGCTGCCTACACCGAAAAGAACGCGACCTACGTCAATACGGAGGGGCGTGCCCAGCGGGCCCGGATAGCGATCTTCCCGCCCGGCGAGGCGCGCGAAGACTGGAAGATCCTCCGCGCGTTGTCGGATCGGCTGGGCAAGCGTCTGCCTTACGACACGTTGGCGCAGTTGCGCGCGCGCATGGCGGCGATCTCGCCGGTGTTCGCACAGATCGACAGCGTGGTTGCGGCGCCCTGGGCCGCGTTCGGTACGGCCGGTTCGGTCGACACGACGCCGTTCCGCTCGCCAGTGTCCAATTTCCACATGACCTGCGCCATCAGCCGTGCGTCGGCGACCATGGCGGAGTGCACGGCGGCGCGGCAGGCCGCGCTGGACGCGAGGACCGGAACGCATGCCTGAGTTCGTCTCGACCTATGTGATCCCCGGCGGCATCATCGTCGCCAAGATCCTGGCTCTGGTCGTGCCGCTGCTGATCACGGTGGCGATGCTGACCTACGCGGAGCGCAAGGTGATCGCGGCGATGCAGCTGCGCAAGGGCCCCAATGTCGTCGGGCCGTTCGGACTTCTGCAGCCCTTCGCCGACGCCCTCAAGCTGATCACGAAGGAGACCATCATACCGGCTGGCGCAAACCGGGTGGTGTTCATCCTCGCGCCGATGGTGACGTTCCTGCTCAGCCTGATCGCCTGGGCCGTCATCCCCTTCGCGCCGGGATGGGTGATCTCCGACATCAATGTCGGGATCCTCTACCTGTTCGCGATCTCGTCGCTCGGGGTCTACGGCATCATCATGGCCGGCTGGGCGTCGAATTCGAAATACGCGTTTCTTGGTGCGCTGCGTTCGGCGGCCCAGATGGTCAGCTACGAAGTCTCGATCGGCTTCGTGATCATCACGGTGCTGCTGTGCGTGGGGTCGCTCAATCTTCAGCTCATCGTCCAGGCACAGACGGGCGGGATCTGGAACTGGCATGCGTTCCAGCTGATGCCGCCGCTGCTGCCGATGGCGGTGATCTTCTTCGTCTCTGCGCTCGCCGAGACGAATCGCTCGCCGTTCGACCTGCCAGAGGGCGAATCCGAACTCGTCGCTGGGTATTTCGTCGAGTATTCGTCGATGTCGTTCGCCTTGTTCTTCCTCGGCGAATACGCGGCCATGATCCTGATGAGCGGCATGACCAGCGTGCTTTTCCTGGGAGGCTGGGATTCGCCGTTGCCTTTCGCGCCCTTCACCTGGATCCCTGGACCGATCTGGTTCGCGGCCAAGATCAGCCTGTGCCTCTTCGTGTTCCTCTGGGTGCGCGCCACGCTGCCCCGTTACCGCTATGACCAGTTGATGCGGCTCGGTTGGAAGGTCTTCCTTCCGGTCTCGCTCGGCTGGGTGATCCTGACCGCCGGCGTGCTTGTCGCATTCGACAAGCTGCCGAAGCTCTGAGGCCGGACCCGGAACCGCCATGCTCGACAATCGCTCTGCCCGCACCTGGCTCCTGTCCGAGATCGTCTCGGGCATGGCGCTCACCTTGAAGTATTTCTTCAAGCCCAAGGTCACGGTGAACTATCCGTTCGAGAAGGGGCCGCTGAGTTCGCGCTTTCGCGGCGAGCACGCGTTGCGGCGCTACCCCAACGGCGAAGAGCGTTGCATCGCGTGCAAGCTCTGCGAGGCGGTGTGTCCGGCGCTGGCCATAACGATCGAAGCCGAGCCGCGCGCCGATGGCAGCCGTCGGACCACGCGCTACGACATCGACATGACGAAGTGCATCTATTGCGGCTTGTGTCAGGAGGCCTGCCCGGTGGACGCGATCGTCGAGGGCCCGAACTTCGAGTTCGCGACCGAGACGCGCGAGGAACTGATGTACAACAAGGACAAGCTGCTGGCGAACGGCGATCGCTGGGAGACCGAGCTGCAGCAGAACATCGCCGCCGAAGCGCCCTATCGCTGACGGGCTGGTTCGGGGGAAGCGAGGTCACGCATGATCCAGGCGATTGCCTTTTACCTTTTCGCGGGCGTGATGATCGCCTCGGCCGTCATGGTCGTTTCGGCGCGTAATCCCGTTCATTCGGTGCTGTTCCTGATCCTCGCGTTCTTCAACGCCGCGGCGCTCTTCGTGCTGCTCGGCGCAGAGTTCCTCGCGATGATCCTGGTCGTCGTCTATGTCGGCGCGGTCGCAGTGCTGTTCCTCTTCGTCGTGATGATGCTGGACATAAACTTCGCGCTGCTACGCGAGGGCTTCATGCGCTACCTGCCGGTAGGCGGAGCGGTCGGGCTTGTCCTGCTGGCCGAATTGGTCTTCGTCGGGATGGCCTGGATCGACGCGGCAGGCAGTGCGCAGCTGCGCGCCGCGCCGATGCATGGCGGCGTCGACAACACGCGCGCCCTGGGACGGCTGATCTACACGCATTACGCGCTCGTGTTCCAGGCGGCGGGACTTGTCCTCCTCGTTGCGATGATCGGGGCAATCGTCCTGACGCTGCGGCAGCGTCCAGGCGTGAAGCGCCAGGATGTCGGCCGGCAGCTCGCCCGGACCCGCGACACCGGGGTCGAAATCGTGAAGATCAAGCCTCGGACGGGGGTATAGGCCAATGGAGATCGGGCTCGGGCATTACCTTACTGTCGCGGCAATTCTGTTCACGCTCGGGATCTTCGGGATCTTCCTGAACCGCAAGAACGTGATCGTCATCCTCATGTCGGTCGAACTGATCCTGCTTGCAGTCAACATCAACCTCGTCGCCTTCTCGGCGCATCATGGGGACCTGGTCGGTCAGGTCTTCGCGCTGATGGTCCTGACGGTCGCTGCGGCGGAGGCGGCGATCGGGTTGGCGATCCTGGTCGTGTATTTCCGCAACCGCGGAACGATCGCTGTCGAAGACATCAATCTCATGAAGGGCTGACGGGGCGGGCTATGAAGACATTGGCACTGCTCGCGGTCTTCCTGCCGCTGGCCGGTTTCGTTCTCGCAGGGTTACCCATCGTCGCTGGACGCAAGGGGCACGGCGTCGATCGCTGGGCGCAACTCACGACCAGCATTTGCGTGGGCATCGCGGGGCTTGCATCGATCTCGCTGTTCTGGACGGTCGGACTCGGCCATCAGCCGGCGAGCTTCGAACTCTTCACCTGGATCGATTCGGGAGCGTTCGAGGCGTCCTGGGCGATCAAGCTCGACGCGCTGTCCGTCGTGATGCTGTGCGTCGTCACCATCGTGTCGACCTGCGTGCATGTCTACTCGATCGGCTACATGAGCCATGATCCGGCCATACCGCGCTTCATGGCCTATCTCAGCCTGTTCACCTTCTTCATGCTCATGCTGGTGACGGCCGATAATTTCATTCAGATGTTCTTCGGATGGGAAGGCGTGGGCCTCGCCTCCTACCTGCTCATCGGGTTCTGGTACGATCGCGAAAGCGCCAATGCCGCGTCGATCAAGGCTTTCGTCGTCAACCGTGTCGGTGATTTTGGCTTCGCGCTCGGCATTTTCGGCGTGTTCATGATGTTCGGCTCGGTGCATTTCGACACCGTGTTCGCCGCCGCGCCCGGCCATGTCGACGACCGGATCGGCTTCCTCTGGTTCGAGGGCCACGCGCTCACCATTCTCTGCCTGTTGCTCTTCGTCGGCGCCATGGGCAAGTCGGCCCAGCTCGGGTTGCACACCTGGTTGCCGGACGCGATGGAGGGGCCGACACCCGTGTCCGCCCTGATCCATGCTGCGACCATGGTGACCGCTGGCGTCTTCATGGTGGCGCGCCTGTCGCCGATGTTCGAACTCGCGCCGGCTGCCTTGCACACGGTATGCATCGTCGGCGCCCTGACGGCGATCTTCGCCGCCTCCGTCGGGCTCGTTCAGAACGACATCAAGCGGGTCATCGCGTACTCGACGTGCTCACAGCTCGGGTACATGTTCTTCGCGGCCGGCGTCTCCGCCTATTCGGCGGCGATTTTTCATCTCATGACCCATGCCTTCTTCAAGGCGCTGCTGTTCCTGGGTTCGGGGTCGGTGATCCATGCGCTCGAGGGCGAGCAGGACATGCGGCGCATGGGCGGTCTTGGACCCAAGATCCGGATCACTTACTGGATGATGATGATCGGTAGCCTCGCGCTTGCCGGGATCGGCATTCCGTTCGTCTTCGGCTTCGCCGGGTTCTACTCGAAGGACATCATCCTCGAGAGCGCTTTCGCCGCGCATTCCGGTCCGGGTGCCTTCGCGTTCTGGCTCGGGATCGCTGCGGCGGGCATGACTGCCTTCTATTCCTGGCGTTTGCTCTTCATGACGTTCAGCGGACATGCGCGAGGCGATCACCACGCGCACGAGCACGCCCACGAATCCCCAGCCGTGATGCTGGTGCCGCTTTACGTTCTCGCCGTGGGGGCGGTGGTCGCGGGCGTGCTTGGATACGAATATTTCGTCGGGGACCATCGCGAGGCCTTCTGGGGCGCCGCCATCAAGGTTCTTCCGGAACACGATTCCGTCGAGCACGCGCATCATGTGCCGGTCTGGGTCAAGGTCCTGCCGCTTGTCGTCAGCGTGGCCGGAATCGGCATGTCCTACGGACTCTACATCCGCAATCCGTCGATGCCGGCGGAGTTGGCGGCGCGCTTCGGGGGCCTCTACCGGTTCCTGCTCAACAAGTGGTGGTTCGACGAACTCTATGACCGGATCTTCGTGCGCCCGAGCTTCGCGCTCGGCATGGGGTTCTGGAAGAAGGGCGATGCCGCCGTCATCGACGGTCTCGGAGCGGATGGTCTTGCGGCGAACACTCTGGTGGCGGCGCGACGGATGAGCGCTCTCCAGACGGGGTACGTCTACCACTACGCATTCGCCATGCTGATCGGGGTCGTCGCCTTCGCGACCTGGTATTTCCTGAGCCGGTGAGGGCAAGATCATGAACTCGACCTGGCCGATCCTGTCCCTTGTGACCTTCCTGCCCCTGGTCGGGGCTGCCTTCATCGCTTTCGTGCGTGGCGACGAGCAGACCACCGCAAGCAATGCCCGCTGGGTCGCGCTGTGGACGACGCTTGCGACCTTCCTCTTGTCGCTGACCCTTTGGTTCGGTTTCGAGCGGGGAACCGCTGCGTTCCAGTTCGTCGAGTACGCGCCATGGTTCCCGGGGACGGGGATCGCCTATCACATGGGTGTCGACGGCATCTCCGTGCTGTTCGTTCTCCTGTCCACCTTCCTGATGCCGATCTGCATCCTCGCGTCGTGGGAAGCGATCGAGCATCGCGTGAAGGAGTACATGATCGCCTTCCTCGTCCTCGAGACGATGATGGTCGGCATGTTCTGCGCCCTCGACATGGTGCTCTTCTATATCTTCTTCGAGGCGGTCCTGATCCCGATGTTCCTGATCATCGGCGTCTGGGGCGGTGCGCGTCGGGTCTATTCGGCGTTCAAATTTTTTCTCTACACGCTTGCCGGGTCGGTCCTGATGCTGGTGGCGTTGCTGTACATATTTGGCACGGCCGGGACGACGGACATCACGAAGCTGATGGGCTTCGGGTTCACGCGGCAGGCGCAGACTTGGCTATGGCTGGCCTTCTTCGCGTCCTTCGCCGTCAAGGTTCCGATGTGGCCGGTGCATACGTGGTTGCCTGATGCCCATGTCGAGGCACCGACAGCGGGGTCGGTGATCCTCGCCGGCGTGCTCCTGAAAATGGGGGCCTATGGGTTCCTGCGGTTCTCCTTGCCCATGATGCCTGATGCGTCGGTGGCTTTCACGCCGCTGGTCTACACCCTGTCGATCATCGCCGTGGTCTACACGTCGCTGGTGGCGCTGGTGCAGGAGGACATGAAGAAACTGATCGCGTATTCGTCGGTCGCGCATATGGGGTTCGTGACGCTCGGCATCTTCACGGGCACTCGTCAGGGCATCGATGGGGCGCTGTTCCAGATGCTCAGCCACGGGATTGTCTCCGGTGCGCTGTTCCTGTGCGTCGGCGTGGTCTATGACCGGCTTCACACTCGCCAGATCGCGCGGTACGGCGGCCTCGTGGAGCGCATGCCGCGCTACGCTGCCGTGTTCATGTTGTTCACCATGGCGTCCGTTGGACTGCCCGGGACCAGCGGCTTCGTCGGCGAGTTCCTCGTTCTCGCCGGCGCCTTCCAGGCCAATACATGGGCTGCCGCTTTTGCCGCTCTCGGCGTGATCCTCGGCGCGGCCTACATGCTCTACCTCTATCGTCGGGTAATCTTCGGACAACTGATCCGCGACGATCTTCGGCAGATGCTCGATCTCTCGCGACGGGAGATCGCGCTTTTCGCTCCCCTCATCGTCGTCGTCCTGTGGATGGGGATCTATCCCAAGCCCGTGCTTGATGTCTTCTCGGCGTCGGTCGACCAACTCGTGGCGCGCTATCAGCAGGCACAGACGGATGCGCCCGCATCCGCAGCGTCGCGTCGCGTCGCCTCTCTCGCGGAATGAATGCGATGAACGCTCCCGCCTTTTCCTTTTCCGCCGCCCTGCCGGAATTGTTCCTGTCGGTTTCGGGGCTCGCCCTTCTGCTCTTCGGCGCACTCGCCGGCGAGAAGTCGTATCGCCGCGTCGCCGTTCTCGCGCTGACCGCACTGCTGGTTGCGGTCGTTCTCGTTCTCTTCGGGACTGGGGCGCGCAGCGTCGAATTCGGCGGGCTCTTCGTCGTCGATGGTTTTGGCGCCTTCATGAAGGCGCTCGTCCTGCTGGGCGCGGCGCTCGGGATCATCCTGTCCCTCGACTACAACCGGCGGGAGGAACTCGAGCGCTTCGAGTTCCCCATACTGATCGTCTTCGCCACTGTCGGCATGATGCTGATGATCTCGGCGAGCGACTTGATTTCGCTCTATCTCGGGCTCGAGCTGCAGAGCCTCGCGCTTTATGTGATCGCCGCGTTCCGACGCGATTCGGTCAAGTCGACGGAAGCCGGCCTCAAGTATTTCGTGCTGGGCGCCTTGTCTTCGGGAATGCTGCTGTACGGGGCGTCGATGATCTACGGCTTCACGGGCAGCACCAACTTCGCGGCCATCGCGGGCGCGGTGTCTGGTATTGCGAAGTCGGGCGCACCGGTACCTCTGGGCGTTCTCTTCGGCGTGGTCTTCGTCCTGGCCGCGCTCGCGTTCAAGGTGTCCGCGGCGCCATTCCACATGTGGACCCCTGACGTCTACGAGGGTGCGCCGACGCCGGTGACTGCGTTCTTTGCCGTCGCACCAAAGGTCGCCGCGACCGCGTTGCTGGTGCGTGTCTTGATCGAACCCTTTGGGGCGATCGCGCCGCAATGGCAGCAGGTCGTGTGGCTGATCGCCGTGCTGTCGATGATCGTCGGGGCCTTCGCAGCGATCTGGCAGACCAACGTCAAGCGTCTGATGGCGTATAGCTCGATCGGCCATGTCGGCTATGCCCTCGTCGGCCTCGTCGCCGGCGGGTCGGCTGGCATCTCGGCCATCGCGCTGTACATGGCGATCTATCTGTTCATGAACATCGCGGCGTTCTCGGTGATCCTCGGCATGCGTGTCCAGGGGCGTGCCGTGGAGCGCATCGGCGACCTTGCCGGGTTGTCGCGGACGCATCCGCTCGTCGCCGCAGCCCTGGCGGTTGCGATGTTCGCGATGGCCGGGATCCCGCCCTTGGCCGGGTTCTTCTCGAAATTCTATATTTTCGACGCCGCTGTCCGCGGTGGACATTACGTGTTGGCAGTGATCGGTGTCCTGACCAGCGTCTTCGGGGCGTTCTACTACCTGCGGATCGTGAAGCTGATGTATTTCGACGAGGCGACGGAACCCCTCGATCGGCCGTTCCCGGCCAGTCTTGGCGTAGTCCTCGCGGGTGCCACGCTGTTCACGTTTTTCTTCTTCGTCATCCCCGGGCCGCTTGTGCGCGCGGCGAACACGGCGGCCGCCTCGCTCTTTCCGGGATGATGGCCGGACTGGCGACTTTACCGCCGGGCTACGTCGCACGGCGCTACGCCGAAGTCGGCAGTACCAACGATATCGCGATGGGATTGCTGCGCGGCGGTGCTCCGTCCGGGACTGTCGTGCAAGCTGCGGCGCAGACCGGGGGGCGCGGGCGCGACGGGCGCTCATGGAAAAGCCCGCCTGGGAATCTTTACGCCTCGCTCGTGCTACGGCCCCCGGGGCGGCCTGGTCAGGTTGCCCAGCTCAGTTTTGCGAGCGCTGTCGCCGTCGCGCAGATAGTCGAAGTCTTCCTCGGGACGGCCGTGCCCGTAACCCTCAAATGGCCAAACGACGTCCTCCTGGCAGGGCATAAGATTGCGGGCATCCTTCTCGAGAGCGATGGCGTTCGCCCGGACGGTGTCGATGGCCTCGTGATCGGGATTGGCATCAACATCGCCGTCAGCCCCGCCCAGGATGCCAATGGTGGTTTGCCGGCGACCTCCCTCGGGGCGCGCATGGCGGCAGGCACTGTGGCGCCTGCGGTCGACGCGGTGCTGGCCGCGCTAGTCGGCAAGTTCGACATTCTCTACCGCGCCTGGTGCGAGGAAGGCTTCGCGCCGATCCGGAGCGCCTGGATGGCGCGGGCACACGGGCTCGGCGCTCAGATCACGGCGCGGTTGCCGCGCGGCGACGTGCGGGGCAGGTTCGTCGACCTCGATCCGGGCGGAGCGCTGATCCTGGAAGCGCCGGCGGGGCGGATCGTGGTCCACGCGGGCGACGTGTTCTTCGGTCCGGAGGCGTGCTAGGAATCCGCCATGCTTCTCGTCATCAATGCGAACAACACGACCACGGTGTTCGGTGTCTTCGACGGCGAGTCCAAGCGGGGCGCGTGGCGGATCTCGACGAATGTAAGTCGTACCGCCGACGAATATGCGTTCTGGTTGTCCGGGCTCATGGGTCTGTCGGGGATTTCGAGGGCCGACATCGACGGTGTCGTTCTTTCGAACGTGGTGCCACAGACGGCGTTCCAGCTGAAGACCCTCTGCCGAACCTATTTCGGTGGTGATCCGCTCGTGATCGGCGAGCCAGATTGCGATCCCGGGATCAAGATCCTGATCGATCGACCGGAGGAGGCTGGGGCCGATCGCATCGCGAACGCCGTTGCGGCCAAGAACCGCTACGCGACCCCGGCGGTGGTGATCGATCTGGGAACAGCGACCACGTTCGACGTGATCGATGCAGACGGAAATTACTGCGGCGGCGTGATATCGCCAGGCATCGGGCTCAGCTTCGAGGCGCTCTACACCCGCGCGGCGAAGTTGCCGCGCGTCGAGATCCGGCGCCCGCGGCGCGCCGTCGGACGCACGACGGTCGAGGCGATGCAGTCGGGGATCTACTGGGGCTACATCGGTCTGATCGAAGGGACACTCAAGCGCATCGAAGAAGAGACCGGGCAGGTGCATACCGTCATCGGGACTGGCGGGCTCGTACCGCTGATCGCAGACGGGACATCCGCCATCCATCATGTCGACCAGGATCTGACCTTGCTGGGTCTCGTCGACATCTATCGCCGCAATCGCGGCTGAACCCCCGGCGCGAAGATCAGACCGGTGAGCGACTGGCAGGACCGCTTCCTCGATCCCCGCTCGGAGGAGATCTTCTTCCTTCCGCTCGGCGGATCGGGCGAGATCGGCATGAATCTCAACCTCTATGGCCACCGCGGCCAGTGGCTGATGGTGGATTGCGGGGTCACGTTCGGCGGCGAGTCGATGGCCGGGGTCGAGGTGATCACACCCGATCCCGCGTATATCGAGGCGCATGCGGATCGTCTGGCCGGTCTCGTCCTGACGCACGCGCATGAGGATCATCTCGGTGCGGTTCAATATCTCTGGCGGCGGTTCCGTTGCCCCATCTGGGCGACGCCGTTCGCGGCATCGGTGCTGCGGCGCAAGCTGGCCGAGTCGGATTTCCACGAAGATGTCGGGCTCACCGTGGTGCCTCTCGATGCGCGGCCGCGCATCGGCCCCTTCGAAGTCGAGTTCATCCATCTCACCCATTCGATCCCGGAGCCGATGGCGCTGGCGATCCGGACTGCGGCGGGAACGGTGTTCCATACCGGCGATTGGAAGATCGACCCGTCGCCGATTGTCGGTGGCGACATCGAGATCGCGCGCCTGGAGGAACTCGGGCGGGAAGGTGTGCTTGCGCTGATAGGCGATTCGACCAACGCGATGCGCGACGGCGAGGCCGGCTCGGAAGCCGACGTTCGCGCCGCGCTCACCAGGCTCTTCGCCGGACGCGAAGGGCGCATCGCTGTGGCTTGCTTTGCCTCCAACATCGCGCGCCTGGACAGCATCGCCGCTGCCGCGCGGGCCAACGGGCGCGACGTCGCACTCGTCGGACGGTCGCTCTGGCGCATGCAGGAAGCGGCGCGCGAGAATGGCTATCTCGATCCGGACGCCCAATTTCTGCGCGAGGATGAGGCGGGATATCTTCCCTCCGATCGGATCGTGCTGATCTGCACCGGCAGCCAGGGCGAACCCCGGGCGGCGCTCTCGCGGATCGCATCGGACGAGCATCCGCATATCGTCCTCGAAAAGGGCGACAGCTGCGTGTTCTCGTCGCGGACCATCCCGGGCAACGAGCGCGCGGTGCTGCGGCTGAAGAACCAGCTGGTCGCACTCGGCGTCGCGGTGGTCGACGACGAGACGGTGCCGGAGGACCTGGGTGGACCGATCCATGTCTCCGGCCACCCCTGCCGGGGAGAACTCGCGCGCATGTATCAATGGGTACGCCCTGCGATCGCGATACCCGTCCATGGCGAGGCCCAGCATATGGCTGCGCACGCCAGCCTCGCGGCGGCATGTCAGGTCCGACACACGCTGGTGCCGTCGAATGGCCAGGTGATCGCCCTCTCGCGGCGTGGGCCGGCCCATGTCGGGGACGTCCATGCGGGACGGCTCGCGGTAGAGGGCGACAGGCTGGTTCCGCTCGATGGCGAGGTGGTCCGCGCGCGTGGCCGCATGATGTGGAACGGCGCCGTTCTGGCGACCGTGGTCGTCGATCGCAAGGGGCGGGTGGTCGGCGCGCCGCGCCTATCCGCGCCCGGCCTGTCCGGGGACGACGAGGAGGATCTGATCGCGTCATTCCAGGACGCGGCAGAAAAAGCGTTGCGTCAGGCCGGACGTAACGAGGGTGATGCCGGGCTCGAGGAGGCGGTTCGCCGTGCCATTCGGCGCTGTGCGAAGGAGCGTCTCGGCAAGCGACCCGAAGTGCGGGTCCATCTCGTCCGCGTCTGAGGTCGGCACTATCTTTGCGGCCAGCGTCGCCGAACGGAGGTGTGACATGCTCGGTCGTCTCAATCACGTCGCAATCGTCGTCCCGGATCTCGCGGCCGCCGCGCGGGTCTATGCGGATACGCTTGGCGCACGCGTATCGGCGCCGGTGGATCTTCCGGATCACGGCGTCACGACGGTGTTCGTCGAGCTCGACAACACGAAGATCGAACTGCTTCATCCGCTTGGCGCGGCGTCTCCGATCGCGAAGTTCCTCGCGGATCATCCATCCGGTGGCATGCATCATGTCTGCTACGAGGTCGGGGACATCGCCGCGGCGCGCGACAGCTTGCGCGCCAGTGGTGCGCGGGTGCTCGGCGACGGCGAACCGCGCATCGGCGCCCATGGCAAGCCGGTTCTGTTCCTGCACCCCAAGGATTTCTGCGGCACGCTCGTCGAACTGGAGCAAGCATGAGTCCGTCCATGGGGTGGGCGACCGGGATCGCCATCTACGTGACCATCTGGTGGGTGGTCATCTTCGCCGTGCTGCCCTGGGGCGCGCGTCCTCCCGAGCGGATCGAGCGCGGCCACGCCTCGAGCGCGCCGGCCGCACCACGCCTGGGGATCAAGGTGCTGGCGACGACGGTCGTGAGCACGATCATCTGGCTCGCCCTGGATCTTGCCGTGCGCTTCGAAGTCATGAGCTTCAGAGATCTGGCGGCACCGTGAGCACCTATTGCGACATTGCGCCGGGGCATCCCGTCCATGCGTCCTATCACGACACGGAGTATGGATTTCCGCTCCGGAGCGACAACGGCTTGCTGGAACGCTTCGCGCTCGAGATCAACCAGGCTGGGCTGTCCTGGGAATTGATGCTCCGCAAGCGCGACGGGTTCCGCCGAGCCTTCGCGGATTTCGATCTCGAGACGGTGGCCGAGTTCGGCGCGGAGGACACGGCGCGGCTGCGCTTGGATCCGGGGATCATCCGCAATCGTCTGAAGATCGACGCGGTGATCGAGAATGCGCGGCGGATCCGGCGCCTCCGTGACAGCCATGGATCCTTCGCCGACTGGCTCGACGTCCATCACCCGTCGACGCGCGACCAGTGGCGACGATTGTTCAAGAAGACCTTCGTTTTCACGGGCGGCGAGATCGTCGGCGAGTTGTTGATGAGCACGGGGTATCTCCCGGGCGCCCACCGCGCCGACTGTCCGGCGCAGGAACGCGTCCTGCGTGCCGGTCCTGCCTGGATGCGCCATCCAGACTTCGCGTATTGAGGAAACGGGGCAGGGACAGAACAGCCCCACAAGCAAAGAAGCCCAGCATTCCATCGAATGCCGGGCCTCCGCGAGGCGTGTTGCGTCCCTAGACTTGGGCCTGCGTTATTGCCTTTTCGGCGCGCAGTTAAGGTCCACAGGATAGGCATCCTGCACGCCGGGTGTCCAGTTCGATTCGGTTGCGCAGGGTGGGGGCCCAAGGCCCTCAACCTTGTCGCAGGCTGGCAATGGCGCGCGGTTCCGTCTATTGACATCGGCGATGGCCGAAGCCGAAGACCGTCAGCCTGAGCAGGGCGCGCCCGGTCGCGCTCCTTCACCCGTCGTGGCTGCCGCCGGGCTCGTGAAGCGTTTCGGCGCCCTGACGGCGAATGATCATGTCGATCTGCGCGTGGAGCCAGGCGAGATTCATGCCCTGCTGGGGGAAAACGGCGCCGGGAAATCCACACTGGTGAAGATGCTGTACGGGTTGCTGCAACCCGACGCGGGTACCATCCAGTGGCGCGGCGAACGGGTCGTGATCGACGGGCCGGCTGCGGCACGGCGGCTGGGAATAGGCATGGTGTTCCAGCACTTTTCCCTCTTCGACAGCCTCACGGTCGCCGAGAACGTGGCGCTCGCTCTGGATGGCGGCGAAAGTCGCGCCGCTCTGGCGCGCCGCCTGGCGACGGTCTCTGCCGATTATGGGCTTCCGCTGGAGCCCAGCCGGCATGTCCACACCCTGTCGGTCGGCGAACGGCAGCGGATAGAGATTGTCCGCTGCCTGCTTCAGGATCCGCGCCTGCTCATCCTCGACGAACCGACCGCTGTCCTCACGCCACAGGAGGCTGAACAACTCTTCCGCACGCTCAGCAGGCTGGCCGGGGAGGGCAGAGGGATCCTCTACATCACCCATCGCCTGGACGAGGTGCGCCGCTTCTGTCACCGCGCGACGATCCTGCGCCATGGCAAGGTGGCCGGCGTCTGCGACCCGCGGCATGAGACGCCGGCCACGCTTGCGCGGATGATGATCGGCGCCGATGTCGGCGGCGTGCATGACCGCCGCGCGGATGTCGCGGCGGGACCGGTACGGCTCGCCGTCCGCGACCTTGCCAGTGCGAGCGAGGACCGGCATGGCGTGACGCTTCGCGGCGTGTCGTTCGATGTACGCGGCGGCGAGATTCTCGCGATCGCCGGAGTCGCCGGAAACGGTCAGGCCGAATTGTTCGCGCATGTCTCGGGCGAGCGCGCCAGCGCGCGCGCCGACATGGTTGCGATCGGTGGCACCGATGTCGGGGACAAGGGGATATCGGAACGCCGAAAGCTGGGCGCCGCCTTCGTGCCGGAAGAGCGACTCGGCCACGCCGCCGCGCCGCGGCTCAGCCTGTCCGACAATGCGATCCTGACAGGGCATGGCATCTCGCGTCTGACCTCCGGGTGGCGGATCGACCGTGCTGCCGCGCTGGCGGCAGTCGACGCTGTGACGCAGGGTTTCGACGTGCGCAAGGGGCGCCGGGATCCCGAGGCAGCGTCGCTGTCGGGCGGGAATCTGCAGAAATTCGTGGTCGGCCGCGAGATCCTCCGCGAGCCTGCCTTGCTCGTGGTGAGCCAACCAACCTGGGGGGTCGACGCGGGGGCCGCCACCACCATTCGCCAGGCGCTCGTCGATCTTGCGCGGCGCGGCAGCGCCGTTCTCATGATCAGCCAGGACCTCGACGAAATCTTCCAGATCGCCGACCGCATCGCGGTGATCCATGACGGTCGCCTCTCCGCCTGCCATCCCATCGCCGAGATGTCCGCCGAGCGTCTCGGCCTGCTGATGGGCGGCGCAGAGCAGACGGACGCGGGAGTGCGCTGAGATGCTGCGTATCGTTCTGGAGCGCCGCGCCGAGCCATCGCTGGCGATGTCCATCCTGTCGCCGCTGCTTGCGGTCTGTCTGACCGTCGCGGCCAGCGCCGTGCTGTTCCTCGCGCTGGGCAAGGATCCGATCAAGGCGATGCACGCCTATTTCGTCGCGCCGCTTATCGATCCGTGGTCGCTGCAGGAACTGATCGTCAAGGCGACCCCGCTGGTCATGATCGGCGTGGGACTTTCCTTCTGCTACCTGTCGAACAACTGGAACATCGGAGCCGAAGGCCAGTACGTGATGGGCGGAATCTTCGGCGGCTGGGCAGCGCTGCTGTTCCATCAATCGGGATCGCCGTTCGGCGTACCGGCCGTGATGGCGATGGGTGCCGCGGGCGGCATGCTGCTTGCCCTGGTCCCTGCGGCACTCAAGGTGCGTCTGGGGACCAACGAGATCCTGACCAGCCTGATGTTGGTCTATATCGCGGAGTTGCTGCTCGATTATCTCGTGCGGGGGCCCTGGCGAGACCCGCGCGCGCTGAACTTTCCGCAAAGCGTCACCTTTGACATCGGGATACCGATCCTCGTCGAAGGCAGCCGTATCCATGTCGGGGCCGCGTTGGCCGTGGCGGCGGCGATCGCAGGATTTTTCGTGTTGCGCGGCACGCTCAAGGGCTTTGAGGTCAGGGTTCTCGGACAGGCTCCGCGCGCTGCCGCCTTCGCAGGGTTTTCGCCGGCGCGCACGACGCTCCTCGTTTTCGCGATTTCAGGGGGGCTGGCGGGTCTCGCGGGTGCTCTGGAGGTGGTTGGCACGATGAACCAACTCCGGCCCACCATTTCGCCGGGCTATGGGTTCGCGGCGATTATCGTCGCCTTCCTGGGGCGCCTGAACCCGGTCGGCGTGATCTTCGCCGGATTGCTGCTCGCGCTGTCCTATCTCGGCGGCGAAAATGCCCAGATCATGATGAAGATCCCCCTGAATGCGACCCGCGTCCTGCAGGGGTTGCTGCTGTTTTTCGTCTTGGCCTGCGACCTGCTCATCCTCTACCGGATCAGGATCCGTCCGTGGTCGCGCCCGGGGCAAGGGTGAGGGCTGACGATGGACCTCGCGACCGCGATCATCCTGACCATCGTGACGGCATCGACGCCTCTGCTCCTCGCCGCGCTCGGCGAGTTGGTCGTCGAGCGGTCGGGTGTCCTGAATCTCGGTGTCGAGGGCATGATGGTGATGGGCGCTGCCTGCGGTTTCGCGGCGGCCTTCACCACCGGGTCACCCAGCATCGGGATCCTGGCGGCGATGGCTGCGGGAATGGCGATGGCGGCGTTGTTCGCCGGTCTGGTGCTGGGGCTGGTCGCGAACCAGGTCGCCTGTGGTCTGGCGCTTACGATCCTGGGGCTCGGCGTGTCGGGGCTGATCGGGCAGGGTTTCGTGGGACAGAAACTGGAACCGATGGCGAAGATCGCCATTCCCCTGCTGTCCGGGATACCTGTGCTCGGCCCGGTTCTGTTTCGTCAGGACCCTTTCGTCTATGCCTCCTTCGCGCTGGTCGGGTTCGCGGCGTGGTTCCTGTCCGCGACGCGCGCTGGGCTCATCCTGCGTGCGATAGGCGACAATCACGCCTCCGCACATGCGCTGGGGCACGACGTCCTGATGGTCCGTTTCCTGGCGGTTCTGTTCGGTGGTGCCTGCGCCGGTCTGGCCGGAGGCTACCTGTCGCTGGTCTACACCCCGTTCTGGGTCACCGGGATGTCCGCGGGACGCGGCTGGATCGCGCTGGCGCTCGTCGTTTTCGCATCCTGGCGGCCTGGGCGCGTTCTGTTCGGGGCCTATTTCTTCGGGGCGATGTCGATCGGACAATTGCATCTGCAGGCCCTGCGCGGCGTGCTTCCCGACTTTCTGGTCCTGCCGGGCCAGTTCTGGTCGGCATTGCCCTATGCCGCCACGATCGTGGTATTGGTCGCCATCTCGCGCGCCCGTGGCCGTGGTGGTGCCGCCCCGGCCATGCTCGGCACGGCTTTTGCTCCTGACAAATGACCCTGCGAAGCTTTTCCACGGAGGAAGACGACGATGAGACGTGAGTTACTGAGGACGATCGCCGCCGCGGCCATGGTCGCCGGCGCCATGACCCTCGCCGGTGGCGAGGCGACCGCCCAGCAGAAGATGAAGGTCGGCTTCATCTATGTCGGACCGGTCGGTGATTTCGGCTGGTCCTACCAGCATGACGAGGGCCGCAAGGCGGTCGTCGCCAAGTACGGTGATCGCGTCGAGACGACTTTCGTCGAGAGCGTCTCCGAGGGGCCGGACGCCGAGCGTGTGATCGAGCAACTCGCCCGCTCCGGCCACAAGCTGATCTTCACGACCTCGTTCGGCTTCATGGAGCCGACGCTGAAGGTCGCGCAGCGCTTCCCGAATGTCTGGTTCGAGCACGCGACCGGGTTCAAGCGCGCGCCGAATTTGGCGACCTACGATGCGCGGTTCTACGAGGGCCGCTACATCATCGGCCAGATCGCGGCCAAGATGTCGAAGAGCGGGACAATCGGCTACATCGGCTCGTTCCCGATTCCCGAGGTCGTCGCAGGCATCAATTCCTTCATGCTGGGCGCGCAGTCCGTGCGGCCGGACATGAAGATCAAGGTGGTGTGGGTCAACTCCTGGTATGACCCAGGCAAGGAAGCGGACGCGGCGAAGGCGCTCATCAGCCAGGGCGCGGACGTTCTTTCGCAGCATACGGACAGCGCCGCGGCGATGCAGGTCGCCCAGGAGCGCGGCGTGCTGGCCTTCGGCCAGGCGTCGGACATGATCAAGTTCGGTCCGAAGGCGCAGCTGACCTCGATCATCGACGACTGGGCGCCGTACTACGTCGAGC
>CAYSUY010000037.1:0-26083 GCA_964434345.1 uncultured Acetobacteraceae bacterium | reverse complement strand
GCTTGGTGACCTCGCCGCCATGGTCCTTGACGATGGTGGCGAATTGCTCGGTCAGGGCCTCGACTTGCGTCGCCGAGATATCCTGACGCGAAATGAACACGTTCTCGTAGAACGGCATCGCGTTGCAGCTCCTTCTGGCTGTTCGACGGCCCGCCGCTCCGCTCAGGGAGCTGCACGGACCTAGCCGGCCCTATGCCGGCAAGGAGACCGTCCGGATGTCTCCCGGACGGCTTTGACCGCGCGGCTTGTACAGCCCTGGCCGGACGGGTGCAAGGCTCCTGGCGCCGCGATCGCCGACGCGGGGGTTTGACTTGTTCGCGATCATCGACCTAATTGAGCGATCATGGATTTCGAGCCCACGGACGAGCAACGCGCGATCCGGGAGACGGCGCGGGCCTTCGCGGCGGATCAGTTCGCGCCCCATGCGGCGCGCTGGGACGCCGAGGAGATCTTCCCTGAGGCGGAGCTGCGAGCGGCCGCGGCGCTCGGGCTTGCCGGGATCTATGTCCGCGGCGATGTCGGCGGCAGCGACCTGGGCCGCGTCGAGGCGGCTCTGGTGTTCGAGGAACTGGCGGCGGCCTGCACATCGACCGCCGCCTATCTCTCGATCCACAACATGGTGGCCTGGATGATCGACCGCTTCGGCGATCCCGGGCAGCGCGCGCGCTGGGTTCCAGGCCTCGTCGCCATGGACCTCTTCGGCAGCTATTGCCTCACGGAGCCGGGGTCCGGCTCCGATGCCGCCAGCCTCCGTACCCGGGCCGTCCGCGATGGCGACCACTACGTCGTCAACGGCTCGAAGGCCTTCATATCGGGGGGCGGACGTTCGGACGTCTATGTCGTGATGGTTCGCACCGGCGGCGATGGCGCCGGCGGCATTTCGGCGCTCGTGGTCGAAAAGGACACGCCTGGGCTCGGGTTCGGCAAGAAGGAGCGCAAGCTTGGCTGGAACTCCCAGCCGACCGCGATGCTCACCTTCGAGGATGCGCGGGTCCCCGTGGCCAATCGTCTGGGGCGCGAGGGCGAGGGGTTCCGCTTTGCCATGCGGGGGCTTGATGGAGGCCGCGTCAATATCGCCGCCTGTTCGCTCGGTGCGGCGCGGGCCTGCCTGGATCATGCGCGCGCCCATCTTCGGGTTCGCAGCCAGTTCGGCCGGCCATTGGCGGAGTTCCAGGCGCTGCAGTTCCGGATCGCCGACATGGCCACCGAACTCGAGGCGGCGCGCCTGATGGTCTGGCGGGCCGCCGTCGCGCTCGAGGCCGAGGCATCCGACGCGACGCTGCTCTGCGCGATGGCGAAGCGTTTCGCCACCGATGCCGGGTTCGAGATCTGCAACCAGGCGCTGCAGCTGCATGGCGGATACGGCTATCTCAAGGATTACCCCGTCGAGCGCTATGTGCGCGACACGCGTGTCCACCAGATTCTCGAGGGGACCAACGAGATCATGCGGCTGATCGTGGCCCGCAAAATCCTGGGAGCTTGACGACGATGACGGCGAAGGACAGGGCGGCGGAAGCCGGTGGCGACGAAATCAGGTTCGAGCGCGTCGGCCGGCTGGGTATCGTGACCCTGGATCGGCCCCGGGCCCTCAACGCCCTCACCCTGGGAATGATCCGGCATCTGGACCCGATGCTCGCGTCGTGGGCCCACGACCACGCGATCGAGGCCGTGGCCATCCGGGGCGCTGGAGAAAAGGCCTTCTGCGCCGGGGGCGACGTGCGTGCGGTGTACGAGGCGGGGCGTCGCGGGACGGACGTCCTGACCTATGAGTTCTTTTTTGAGGAATACCGGCTCAATCAGCGGATCCATCGGTATTCGAAACCCTATGTCGCGCTGATCGACGGGATCGCGATGGGCGGCGGTCTCGGGCTTTCGGTACATGGCCGCTACCGGGTCGTGACCGAGCGGACGATGCTGGCGATGCCGGAGACGGCGATCGGCCTGTTCCCGGATGTCGGCGGCAGCTGGTTCCTGGATCGCGCGCCCGGCCGGATCGGGATCTACCTTGCGCTGACCGGGGCGCGCATCAAGGCGGCGGATGCGATTTTCGCCGGTCTTGCCACACATTTCGTGCCCTCCGCCGATCTTCCGGCGCTGCTCGATGCGCTCACGCACACCTCGCCGGAGGCCGCTCTTCACCGCTATGCGGCCGACCCCGGGCCTGCGCCGCTGGCGGCACTGAAGGCGCGCATCGACCGGGCCTTCGCCGAGCCGCGGGTTCCGGGCATCCTGGCCGCCCTCGCACGCGAGGGCGAGTGGGGGGCGGAGACCGCCGCCGACCTCGCACGCAAATCTCCCACCAGCCTCAAGGCGACGCTTCGCCTGCTCCAGCTCAATCACCGGCACGAGGTCGAGGAATGTCTCAAGCGCGAGTTCCGGCTTGTCCAGCGCTGCATGGGCGGACATGACTTCTACGAGGGCATCCGTGCCGTGCTCGTCGACAAGGATCACACGCCGGTGTGGCAGCCGGCGCATCTCGACGATGTTGCGGACGATGCGATCGAGGCGATGTTCGCGCCGCTCGACACCGGCGAACTCGACTTCGCCCATTGATCTGCCGCGGGCTCGGCGCCCAGGCGAAGGATAAGGAGCGCATCATGCGTGTGGCATTCATCGGTCTCGGCAACATGGGGGCGCCGATGGCGCGCAACCTGATCAAGTCCGGGCATGAAGTGATCGGCTTCGATGTCGCCGCGGCGAATCTTGCCGGATTGGTGGCGGCAGGCGGAAAGGCCGCGTCCAGCATCGCCGCGGCTGCGGCAGGGGCGGAGGCGGTCGTCACGATGCTGCCGGCCGGCCGGCAGGTGAGCGACGTCTATCTCGGCGCGGACGGCCTTGTGGCCCGATGCGCGCGCGGGACGCTGCTGGTCGATTGCTCCACCATCGATGTCGCCACTGCCCGCGAGGTCGAGGCCGCGTCCCGGATGGCCGGGCACGAATTCGTCGACGCCCCGGTCTCCGGCGGGACCGGCGGGGCCGAAGCCGGGACCCTGACCTTCATGTGCGGCGGCGGCGAAGCGGCTTTCGCGCGCGCCCAGGGCCTGCTGTCGGGGATGGGGCGGACGATCGTCCATGCCGGTGGTCCAGGGACCGGCCAGGCGGCGAAGATCTGCAACAACATGATCCTCGGCGTGTCGATGATCGCCGTCGGCGAGGCGTTCAATCTGGCGGCAGCGCTTGGTCTGGATGCCGACAAACTCTTTGAAATAGCTTCAAAATCCTCCGGTCAGTGCTGGTCTCTGACCGCGTATTGCCCGGTTCCCGGGCCGGTGCCCGCGAGCCCTGCCAATCGCGACTTCGCACCGGGTTTCACCGGCGCGATGATGCTGAAGGATCTGAAGCTGGCACAGGAGGCTGCGCATGGCGCCGGGGTATCGACCCCTCTGGGTGCCGTCGCGCAGACGCTGTTCGCGCTCTACGCCCGCAGCGGCCATGCAAGCGACGATTTCTCGGGCATCATCCGGCTCCTTGCGGGGCGGGACCCGTCGATTTCGCAATGACGGGATGGATTTAGCCGACGGATAGGGTCATTATCGTGACGAATCGCACATCAATGGACGTGGCGAGATGAAGAAGTCGTACTTGGATACTATCGCCCTGGTTGAAAGGCTTCACCGGAATTTCTTGGAAGTGGTGAAACTGGAAATCGACAAGATCGGTATTCGCGACATCAACAACGTCCAGGCGTTGATCCTCTACAACATCGGACGGGAGGAGATGACGGTCGGCGAATTGACCTTGCGCGGTTGCTATCTCGGCTCGAACGTCTCGTACAACCTGAAGAAACTCATCGAGCAGGGGTACATCGCGCAGGCGCGTTCGCCTCATGACCGGCGGACGATCCGGATCAAGTTGACGCAGAGCGGCCTTGATCTGCACGCCAAGCTCGACGCGATCTTCGAGGGGCACGCACAAAACCTCGACAAGTCCATGTCGATCGACAAGCTTGCCGATGCATGCGAGGCGATGCGCAATATCGATCGGTTCTGGGGATTGCAGCGGATGTGACGCGCGGCGGTCTTCGCGCCAAACGAGCGGGTCTCACGCCGCGACGGGATTGCTCATGACGCCGAGAACCGGGGCCACGTTTTGGCCCCGGTTCTTATTCATCGCCGGGTCAGCCGAAGGCCTGCAATCCGGTTTGCGCGCGCCCGAGAATGAGGGCGTGCACGTCGTGCGTTCCCTCGTAGGTGTTCACCGTCTCGAGATTCATGACGTGCCGCATGACGTGGTACTCGTCCATGATCCCGTTGCCGCCGTGCATGTCACGCGCCATGCGCGCGATGTCGAGCGCCTTGCCGCAGGAGTTGCGCTTGATCAGGCTGATCGTCTCCGGGGCGAGGCGGCCTTCGTCGAGCAGCCGGCCAGCGCGCAGGCACGCCTGCAATCCGATCGCGATTTCGGTCTGCATGTCGGCGAGCTTCTTCTGGACCAGCTGGGTCGCCGCGAGGGGCCGGTTGAACATCTTGCGCTCGAGCGTGTAGCCGCGCGCGGCATGCCAGCAGAATTCAGCGGCGCCGAGTGCCCCCCAGGCAATCCCGTAACGCGCGCGATTGAGGCAGCCGAACGGCCCCTTCAGACCCTTGACGTTCGGGAGCAGCGCATCGTCGCCGACCTCGACATCGTCCATGACGATCTCGCCGGTGACGGAGGCCCGCAGCGACAGCTTGCCCTCGATCTTGGGGGCCGACAGGCCCTTCATGCCCTTCTCGAGCACGAAGCCGCGAATGTCTCCGGCGTCGTCCTTCGCCCAGACGACGAAGACATCGGCGATCGGGGAATTGGAGATCCACATCTTGGCGCCCTTGATGACGTAGCCGCCATCGACCTTGCGGGCGCGGGTCCGCATCCCCGCCGGATCCGAGCCCGCGTCCGGCTCGGTCAGACCGAAGCAACCGATCCACTCGCCCGTGGCGAGCCGGGGCAGGTATTTCTGCCGTTGCGCCTCGGTGCCGTAGGCGTGGATGGGGTGCATCACGAGCGATGATTGCACCGACATCATCGAGCGATATCCGGAATCGATGCGCTCGACTTCGCGGGCGACGAGACCGTAGCAGACGTAATTGACGCCGGAGCATCCATAGCCATCGATCGTCGACCCGAGGAACCCCATCTCGCCCATCTCGCGGAAGATGCCGGGGTCGGTCTTTTCCTCGTTGAACGCCGCCTTCACCCGCGGCATCAGCTTGTCTTGACAATATTGGCGGGCGGCATCGCGGATCATCCGCTCGTCCTCGCTCAACTCGTCCTCGAGCAGGAACGGATCCTGCCAGACGAAGTCCGGGCGCGCGGTCTTCGCGGTGTGGGCTTTGGCGACGGCGGGTTCAGCATTCATGGCGGTACACTCCTCGCAGGCGGGCGCTATATAGCGCGGCATCGGGAAACGTCTAAGGGTGATCCTTCGCCGTGTCGGGACGCGACGTCATATTCGAAATCCGGCGGATCGGAAGCGTCGCCAAGGCGACGGCGGTCGATGTCGCGACGGGAACCGAAGTGTCGGTGACCGGCCCCGCGAACGCGGCCGAGTTCAGCCTCCGCGAGGCGGCAAGGCGCAAGCTGGCTTATGTCCTGCGCAAGACGCAGACGGAGCGCGGCGGCGTCTGACCACGCGCGGCGCGTTCGGTGTCTCGGCTCTGGCCGTTCGCTTGCGGGGTCGCTATCCTGCCGGCCAATCGAAAACGGGGCTCGGAAATCCGGTGACGCGGCCGGGACACCGGCGGTCTCGGCGGGACGTATCCCGGAACAGGGCAGGGCCATGGAGTATTTCGTTCAGCAATTGATCAACGGGCTCACGCTCGGGGCGATCTACGCGTTGATCGCGATCGGCTACACGATGGTCTACGGGATCATCGGCATGATCAATTTCGCGCATGGCGAGATCTACATGATCGGCGCCTTCCTCGCGGTGATCGCGTTCACGGGGCTGGGCATGATCGGCCTCACATGGGTGCCTGCCGCCATCATCGTGGTGCTTCTGATCGCGATGTTCTTCACGGCGGCCTATGGCTGGACCGTGGAGCGCATCGCCTACCGTCCGCTTCGCGGCTCGCACCGGCTCGCGCCGCTGATCTCCGCGATCGGCATGTCGATCTTCCTCCAGAACTACGTGCAGATCGCCCAGGGCGCCAAGATCAAGCCGCTGCCGCCGGTGGTGCAGGGCAACATCCCGTTGATGGAATCGGCGTCGGGGTTCACCGTTTCGATCAGCTATCTGCAGTTGATCATCATCCTCCTCACCGTCGGGTTGATGCTCGGGTTCACGTACCTCATCCAGCGCACCTCGCTGGGGCGTTCGCAGCGCGCCTGCGAGCAGGATCTGAAGATGGCTTCGCTCCTCGGCGTCGACGTGGACCGGACGATCTCGCTCACCTTCGTGATGGGGGCCGCCCTGGCCGCCGTCGCCGGCGTGATGATCACGATGTACTATGGGGTCATCGATTTCTTCATCGGCTTCCTGGCCGGGGTCAAGGCCTTCACCGCGGCCGTTCTGGGGGGGATCGGGTCGCTGCCCGGGGCGATGCTCGGCGGCTTGCTGATCGGCCTGATCGAGGCCTTCTGGTCCGCCTATTTCTCGGTCGAGTACAAGGATGTCGCGACGTTCGTGATCCTTGTCGTGGTGTTGATTTTCAGGCCCACCGGCCTCCTGGGCCGGCCCGAGGTCGAGAAGGTCTGAGGGCGTCCCATGGCGACGATCACCGAAGCGTCCACGCCGCATCGCGGCACGGATATCATCGCCGCTGCGAAGGAGGCTGCGATCGCCGCCGGCGTCATGGCGATACTCGCGCTGCCCCTGATCGGGTTCATCCTCGTCGACGTGGCCGGGGGCGTCACGCTCGGGACACGCTTTGGCGGGGTCCTCGCGGCCTCCGCCATCGTGTTCGCCGGACGCTTCGCGCTCGCCATGCTCCGGGGACGCGGGGCGGGGCCGTTCGCACGCCTGACCGGCGATGTCTCGCGTCGCTTGGCCGGATCGGGGGCCGGACGCTTCGTCGGTCCTGCCCTGGTCGGTTTCGCCGTCGTGCTTCCGGTCTTGCCCTTCTCGGACCGCTACATCATCGATCTCGGCACATCGGTCCTGATCTACGTGATGCTCGGCTGGGGGCTCAACGTCGTGGTCGGCCTCGCGGGGTTGCTCGATCTCGGCTACGTCGCCTTCTACGCCGTCGGCGCTTATTCCTTTGCGCTCCTGGCGCTGCATTTCGACCTGTCGTTCTGGGCGTGCCTGCCGCTCGCCGGCCTTTTCGCGGCGCTGTTCGGGATCATTCTCGGGTTTCCGGTGCTGCGCCTGCGCGGCGATTATCTCGCCATCGTGACCCTGGGCTTCGGGGAGATCATCCGGATCGTCCTCCTGAACTGGCAGGATTTCACCGGCGGGCCGAACGGGTTGAGCTCCATCCCAAGACCCAGTTTCTTCGGCGCGCCGATCGCCCGCAGCGCCCCCGAGGGGCAGACCCCGTTCCATGAATTCGTCGCGCCCGTGATGGAACCGATCGCCGCGTTGTTCGGTGGCGAGTGGGGCTTCGCTCCCATCCACCGGATCGTCTGGCTCTACTACATCATCCTCGCCCTGGCGCTGGTCACCAATGCCTTCACACTGCGAATCCGGCGGCTGCCCGTCGGACGCGCCTGGGAGGCATTGCGGGAGGACGAGATCGCGTGCCGGTCGCTCGGCATCAATCCGACGAACACGAAGCTCAGCGCCTTCGCGATCGGCGCGATGTTCGCCGGCTTCGCGGGGTCCTTCTTCGCGGCCCGCCAGGGCTTCGTCAGCCCCGAGAGCTTCACCTATATCGAAAGCGCCGTGATCCTCGCGATCGTGGTGCTCGGCGGGATGGGGTCGCAGATCGGCGTGGTCGTGGCGGCTGCCTTCCTGATCCTGATCCCCGAATTCGGCCGCGACTTCGCGCAGTATCGCATGTTGCTGTTCGGACTGGCGATGGTGCTGGTCATGATCTGGCGGCCACAAGGGCTTGTGTCCGGGCGCGATCCGTCCGTGCGTCTGCATGCGGAGGGGCGATGACCATGCAAGACGCCGCCCTTGGCGCGCTGGCGCCCGACACGATCCTGACCGTCGATCACCTGACGATGCGCTTCGGTGGCCTGACCGCTGTCGACGATGTCAGCTTCTCCGTGCGTGACCGCAGCATCACGTCGATCATCGGCCCGAACGGTGCCGGCAAGACGACCGTGTTCAACTGCCTGACGGGATTCTACAAGCCGACGGTCGGCCGACTCGCTTTGAGCCATGGCGGCGCCGTTCATCTGCTCGAGCGGATGGAGGGGTTCCGGATCTGCAAGGAGGCGCGGGTCGCGCGGACTTTCCAGAACATCCGGCTCTTCGGCGCCATGACGGTGCTCGAGAACCTGATGGTGGCGCAGCACAACCGCCTGATGGTCGCATCGGGGTTCAGTGTTCTCGGGCTGTTCGGCGCGGCGTCGTTCCGCGCGGCCGAGCGCGCCGCCATCGACAAGGCGCGGTTCTGGCTCGACCGGGTCGGACTCACGGATCGGGCTGATTGGGAGGCGGGAAACCTTCCGTACGGAGACCAGCGGCGGCTCGAGATCGCGCGCGCGATGTGCACCGATCCGGCGTTGCTCTGTCTCGACGAACCGGCTGCAGGGCTCAACCCGCGGGAGAGCGCCAGCCTCAACGACCTGTTGCGCTATATCCGCGACAGCCACGGCATCGCGGTCCTTCTGATCGAACACGACATGAGCGTGGTGATGGAGATATCCGACCACATCGTCGTCCTCGATTATGGCCGGAAGATCGCGAGCGGATCGCCGGAGAGCGTGCGCAACGATCCGGCCGTCATCCGCGCCTATCTCGGCGAGGACGAGGCTTTGCCGCCGGAGGTCGCCGCCGACCTGGAGGGCGGACGATGAGCGAACCGATGCTGGCGATACGCGGCGTGCACAGCTTCTATGGCCGCATCGAGGCGCTCAAGGGCGTCTCGATCGAGGTCAATCCGGGAGAGATCGTCACGCTCATCGGCGCCAACGGCGCGGGAAAATCCACGCTGTTGATGACGATCTTCGGCAAGCCGCAGGCGCGCGCGGGGGCGGTGATCTTCGAAGGACAGGACATCACCCGCCTGCCCACGCATCGCATCGCGGGACTGGGGATCGCCCAGTCTCCCGAGGGGCGGCGGATCTTCCCGCGCATGTCCGTTCTCGAGAACCTCCAGATGGGCGCGCATATCACCGACGGCGCCCATTTCGACGCGGATCTGGAACGATGCTTCCGGCTCTTCCCGATCCTCGACAAGCGGCGCAACCAGCGCGGCGGAACGCTGTCGGGCGGCGAGCAGCAGATGCTCGCGATCGGCCGCGCGTTGATGAGCAGGCCGCGCCTGCTGCTGCTCGACGAGCCGTCGCTGGGCCTGGCGCCGCTGATCGTGAAGCAGATCTTCGACACGATCCGCGAGGTCAACGCGCGCGACGGGATGACGGTGCTTCTGGTCGAGCAGAACGCGTTTCATGCCCTGAAACTGGCGCATCGCGGATACGTTCTCGTCAACGGACAGATCGCGATGAGCGGGACCGGGGCCGAACTGCTCGCGAACCGCGACGTGCGTGCCGCCTATCTCGAAGGCGGTCGGAGCCATTGAGGCAGGTCATGACGGATATTCTGGGCGGATCCATCGCGAGCTTCATCGGCCTCACGCTGCTCATGTTCGGCGCGGCCTCATGGATGATGGGGCAGGCCGTGGCCGAGACATGGCGCAGCCCGGCGCAGATCGCTCCCTATGCCCTGTTGCTGGCGGCAAGCGGGCGGTTTCTGGATTTTGCCCTGTTTGGCGGGGAATTGCTCTCCGCGAGCGGGCTTCTGCTGTCCTGGGCCTGTCTGGCGGCGATCGCCCTGATCGGCTTCCGCGTGCGGCGGGCCTCCCAGATGGTGGCCCAGTACCCCTGGCTCTTCGAACGGCGCGGCCCCCTGTCCTGGGTCGCCAAGTCCCGGTGACGCCGCGCGTCTTGCCGAGCGGCCCCGCTGCCGCCTAGTCTTGCCTCCGGCTTCGGACACGGTCGTCGCGTGCGGCCGTCGCGCCAGTTTCGAGGCTACCCCACCCCCACAGGGAGACAATGAATGAACAGGATCGCCTTCGGATTGATCGGCGCGAGCGCGTTCGCCGCCGCCGCCTTCGCCGTCCCGGCCTCGGCCCAGGACATCACCATCGCCGCCGCCGGCCCGATGACCGGCCAGTATGCGGCGTTCGGCATGCAGTTGCGGCGCGGCGCCGAGATGGCCGTCGCGGACATCAACGCACGTGGCGGCGTCCTCGGCCGCAAGCTGAAGCTGGAGATCGGTGACGATGCCTGCGACCCGAAGCAGGCCGTGGCCGTCGCCAACCAGCTGGCGACCAAGAAGGTCGCATTCGTCGCCGGGCATTTCTGCTCGTCGTCGTCGATCCCGGCCAGCCAGATCTACAACGAATCCGGCATCCTCCAGATCACGCCGGCATCGACGAATCCCCGGCTGACCGATGAGGCCGCTGCGAAGGGCTGGAACAACGTGTTCCGCACCTGCGGTCGCGATGATGCCCAGGGCACGATCGCGGGCCAGTGGCTGGCCAAGAACTACAAGGGCAAGAAGGTCGCCGTCATCCACGACAAGTCGACCTACGGCAAGGGTCTCGCCGACGAGACCAAGAAGGCGATGAACGCCGCTGGCCTCACCGAGGCGATGTACGAGGCGATCACGCAAGGCGACAAGGACTTCACCGCCCTGATCTCGAAGATGAAGGCGGCGGGCATCGACGTGATCTATCACGGCGGCTATCACACCGAGGGTGGGTTGATCGTCCGCCAGGCGCGCGAGCAGGGTCTCCGCGCGGTGTTCGTCTCCGGCGACGCGCTGGTCGACAACGAGTACTGGAAGATCACCGGTGCGGCCGGCCAGGGCACGATCATGACCTTCGCGCCGGATCCCCGGAAGTCGCAGAACGCCAAGGGCATCGTCGAGAAGTTCAAGGCGCAGGGATACGATCCCGAGGGCTACACCCTCTACACCTACGCTGCGATCCAGGTCTGGGCGGCTGCGGCCGAGAAGACCAAGTCCATCGACGTCAACAAGCTGTCGGCCGCGATCCGGGGCAACAAGTTCACCACCGTGCTCGGCGATCTGCAGTACGACAAGAAGGGCGACGTCTCGAACGCCAAGTACGTGTTCTACATCTGGGACAATGGCGAGTACAAAGAGGTCCCGAACATGGGGTCCTGAGTACAGGCTTGCCGTGTGACGAACCCGCCGGGACCCTGTCCCGGCGGGTTTTTTATTGCCTGCCGGATCACGGTTTCTTCGGCGGGCGTCCGCGACGTGCTCCTGGTTTGTGACCGAGGCCGATCTGTTTCGCGAAGGCGGACCGCTGGGCGGCATAGTTCGGCGCAACCATTGGATATTCCGGTGCCAGGTTCCAGCGCGCGCGATATTGCTCCGGCGTCATGCCGTAGGCGGTCCGGAGATGCCGCTTGAGCATCTTGAGCCGCTTTCCGTCCTCGAGACAGACGATGTAGTCCGCGAAGACGGATTTCTTGACCGGAACCGCCGGTACGAGGTCTGTCGGCGCAGCGGGCGCCGGCGCCTCCATACCCGTCAGGGCCGCATGCACGGTCCGGATGAGGTCCGGGATCTGCGCCGGTGGCAGGCTGTTGTGTGACACGTAGGCCGCGACGATGTCCGCCGCCATGCGCAGGATCTGCGCCGCGGGCGCTGGGGCTGGGGAAGGCGTGGGGTCGGTCATGACGCATCTCCTGTCCTGTCCGGGAAGGCCTTGCGTGCGGCGGGCCCGGGGGCCGCGGACCACGACGGCTGGCGACGCGTTGTCCGCGCGTCGCGACCTGTGGTACACGGGCCAGTATTCTCCGAACGACCGGACATGTCATGACCGACGCTGCGATCGCCATCGCCTGCGACCATGCTGGACTCGATCTGAAGTCCGATCTTGCCGCCGTTCTACGCGAGCGCGGCTTCGATGTCGTCGATCTCGGGACACATGGAACGGCCAGTGTGGATTACCCGGATTTCGCCGATGCGCTTGCCGCCGCGCTCGCTGCGGGCCGGGCCGGGCGCGGTGTCCTGGTCTGCGGCTCCGGGATAGGGATTTCGATCGCCGCGAATCGGCATCGTCACGTCCGCGCCGCCCTGTGCCACGATGCCACCTCCGCGCGTCTCGCGCGCGAGCACAACGATGCGAATGTCCTCGTTCTCGGTGCCCGGACGACGGGTGCAGAGGTCGCGCGCGACTGCCTCGCCATCTTCCTGTCCACGTCCTTCGCCGGCGGTCGCCATGCGCGCCGCGTCGCGAAACTCGGCGACCCGGTTCCGGTCGCCTGATCCCCTGTCTCCAGCCTTCGAGGTTCGCATGACGGCCACTTCCGTCGCGCCGGGTTTCTTCGACGCCGCGCTCACCGACTCCGATCCGGAACTGAATGCCGCGATCGGCGCAGAACTCCGCCGCCAGCAGGACCAGATCGAACTGATCGCCTCGGAGAACATCGTCAGCCGGGCGGTGCTCGAGGCCCAAGGCTCTGTGCTGACCAACAAATACGCGGAGGGCTATCCTGGCCGCCGCTATTACGGCGGCTGCGAATTCGTCGACGTCGCGGAAACGCTTGCTCTGGAGCGTGCGCGGCGGCTCTTCGGCTGCCGGTTCGCGAATGTGCAGCCGCATTCGGGGGCCCAGGCGAACCAGGCGGTGTTCCTGGCTCTGCTCCAGCCGGGCGACACGATCCTCGGCATGTCGCTCGCGGCCGGCGGGCACCTGACGCATGGCGCGAGCGCCAACCAGTCCGGCAAGTGGTTCAACGCCGTTCATTACGGCGTGCGACGCGAAGACCATCTGATCGATTACGACGAGGTCGCACGGCTGGCCGAACAGCACCGGCCGAAGCTGATCATCGCCGGGGGGTCGGCCTACCCGCGGGTGATCGATTTCGCGCGGTTTCGCACGATCGCCGACGCGGTCGGCGCGCGACTGCTGGTCGACATGGCGCATTTCGCGGGGCTGGTCGCGGGCGGCGTGCATCCCAGCCCGTTGCCCCATGCCGACGTCGTGACGACGACGACGCACAAGACCCTGCGCGGGCCGCGTGGCGGCATGATCCTCTCGAACGACGAGGACCTCGGGAAGAAGATCAATTCTGCGGTCTTCCCGGGTCTGCAGGGTGGCCCGCTGATGCATGTCGTGGCCGCCAAGGCGGTGGCGTTCGGGGAGGCGTTGCGCCCGGGCTTTCGCGACTATGCGGCGCAGATCGTCGCCAATGCACGCGCGCTCGCCGCTGTGCTCGCGCAGCGCGGATCGGCGATCGTGTCCGGTGGAACGGACACCCATCTCATGCTGGTCGACCTGCGGCCCAAGAAACTCACGGGCAAGGCCGCCGAGGCGAGCCTGGAGCGGGCGGGGATCACCTGCAACAAGAACGGCATCCCCTTCGATCCCGAGAAGCCGACACTGACCTCGGGCGTGCGGCTGGGGACGCCGGCCGGGACGACGCGCGGCTTCGGCATCGCCGAGTTCGAGGAGATCGGTGGCCTGATCGATGATGTCCTGTCGGCGCTGGCGCGCAATCCGGACGGTGACATCCAGGTCGAGCGCACGGTGCGCGACAAGGTGCACGCGCTCTGCGCCCGTTTCCCGATCTATCCGGCACGCTAGAGCGTGATCGCCGGAGATGTGAATCACGCGGTGAAACAGAGGGCCAGAGCGGTGTCCGCGCTTGCGTCGGCGCCGATCATGTCCTGGCATCAGACAGGAGAGGGGAACCGGCCATGCGTTGTCCGTTTTGCGGGCATGACGACACCCAGGTGAAGGATTCGCGGCCGACCGAGGACGGTTCCTCGATCCGGCGCCGCCGCTTCTGCCCGGCCTGCGGGTCGCGCTTCACCACATTCGAGCGGGTCCAGCTGCGCGAACTGACGGTGGTGAAGAAGGGCGGCGTGAAGCAGCCTTTCGACCGCGACAAGATCATGCGCTCGATCACGCTCGCCCTGCGCAAGCGGCCCGTGGAGCCCGACCGCATCGACCGCATCGTCAACGGCATCGTCCGACGGCTGGAGAGCCTCGGCGAAAGCGAGGTCCCGTCGCAGGTCGTCGGCGAGATGGTGATGGATGCGCTGGCCTCGCTCGATCCGGTCGCCTATGTGCGCTTCGCCTCGGTCTACAAGAACTTCCGCGAGGCGAAGGATTTCGAGGATTTCGTCGGCCGGCTCGGCTATTCCGACAAGGACTGACCGGACGGAGATGCCCTTCACACCGGAAGACGCCGCGCATATGCGCGCGGCGCTCGCGCTGGCCAGCCGCAATCTCGGACGCACCTGGCCCAATCCGGCGGTCGGTTGCGTCATCGTGCGCGCGGGCAGGGTGGTGGGGCGCGGCTGGACGGCCCGCGGCGGCAGGCCGCATGCCGAGGCGGTGGCGCTGGAGCGTGCCGGGCCGCACGCATGCGGCGCCACGGCCTACGTGTCCCTCGAGCCCTGTGCCCATGTCGGCAGGGCCGGCCCCTGCGCCGACGCCCTGGCCGCGGCCGGCATCGCACGCGTGGTCGCGGCGCTGGAAGATCCGGACCCGCGCACCGCAGGGCGCGGCTTCGCTCGGCTCCGGCAGGCCGGCGTGTCCGTGGAGGTCGGGCTCGAGGCCCAGGCCGCTGCGGCGCTCAATGCCGGGTTTCTGCTGCGGTTCACCGAGCGTCCGCGCCCGTTCGTGACGGTCAAGATGGCGGCCAGCCTCGATGGCCGGATCGGGACGCGAACCGGCGAGAGCCGCTGGATCACCGGAAAGGCGGCCCGTGCGCACGGGCACATGCTGCGCGCGCGCCACGACGCGATCCTGGTCGGTATCGGCACGGCGCTGGCAGACGATCCGGAACTGACCTGCCGGATACCCGGCCTGGAGGATACGCAACCGCTGCGCGTCGTTCTCGACCGGAGCCTGCGCCTGCCGCCCAGCCACCGGCTTGCCCGCGATGCGACCCGATGGCCGACCCTGGTCTTCGCCGCCGATGGCGCCGCGGAGGAACGCGCTGTCGCGCTGCGCGACTGCGGCGTCGACGTCGTGCGCGCGCGCGCTGTCGACGAGGGGCTCGATATCGCCCAATGCCTGGGCATCCTCGCAGGCCGCGGCGTCACGCGCCTTCTCTGCGAGGGTGGCGGGCGTGTCGCGGCGGCGCTTCTGGCAGCGGACCTGGTCGACGAACTCGTCCGCTTCACGGGCGGCGTCGCGATCGGTGGCGACGGCGTTCCGGCTATCGGCGCGCTGGGGCTGGACCGGCTCGCCGCCGCACCCCGGTTCCGCCTGGATCGCGTCGAGGCTTGCGGCGACGGCGTTGTGGAGTTATGGGCACGCTCTTCCGACGATACCGCGAGCGCGTCATGTTCACCGGCCTGATCACCGACATCGGCGTCGTCCGCGCGCTGATCCCCCTGAGCGCGTCCGCGGACCAGCGGATCGAGATCGCGACGGCGTGGGATATCGGGCCTGTCGCGGAGGGCGCCTCCATCGCCTGCGACGGGTGCTGCCTCACCGTCGTCGCCAAGGGCGAAGGCGTGCTCGCCTTCCAGGCATCGGCGGAGACGCTCGACAAGACGACGCTCGGCGACTGGCGGGTCGGCCGGCGCGTCAATCTGGAGCGGTCGCTGCGGCTCGGCGACGAACTCGGTGGGCATCTCGTCTACGGGCATGTCGACGCGACCGGTATCCTGGCAAGCCGGCGTCTGGAGAGCGGCAGCCAGCGCCTCGGGTTTGCGATTCCCCGCAGCCTCGGGCGTTTCGTCGCGACCAAGGGATCCATAGCCATCGATGGCGTTTCCCTGACGGTGAATGGCGTCGATCCCGGTGCGGTGGCCGATCAGACGCTCGTGCAGGTGAACATCATCCCGCATACGCAGAAGCTCACGACGCTCGGCGAGATGGAGACCGGGCGCCGGGTCAACGTGGAAGTCGACATGCTCGCGCGCTACGTTGCGCGGCTCCAGGAAACGGATCGATGATCGAAGCGACACAGAGGCAAAAGGATCTGCAGGCACGCGGTGCGGGGCCGGTCGGCGCGCTGTCCTCGATCGAGGAGATCGTCGCCGAATGCCGAGAGGGCCGGATGGTCATCCTCGTCGACGACGAGGATCGGGAGAACGAGGGCGACCTCTACATTCCCGCGCAGATGGCGACGCCGGCGGCCATCAATTTCATGGCGCGTTACGGCCGGGGCCTGATCTGCCTCGCGATGACGCGGCAGCGCTGCGACGCGCTGGGGCTCGAACCCATGGCCAGGGAAAACGGGACGCGGCACCAGACGGCGTTCACGGTGTCGATCGAGGCCCGCGAAGGCGTGACGACCGGCATCTCGGCGGCGGATCGCGCACGGACGGTCCAGGTGGCGATCGATCCGAACCGGGGTCGGACCGACATCGTCACGCCGGGCCATGTCTTTCCACTGGTGGCGCGCGATGGCGGCGTCCTCGAGCGTACGGGACACACCGAGGCGGCCGTCGACATCGCGCGTCTCGCGGGCCTCATTCCGGCGGGCGTGATCTGCGAGATCATGAACGACGATGGAACAATGGCGCGGCTGCCGGATCTGGTCGCCTTCGCGCAGTTCCACGGCCTGAAGATCGGGGCGATCGCCGACCTCATCGCCTATCGTCGCCGCACCGACCGGACCATCGAGCGCCGGATCGAGAGCACGCTCGAAAGCCGCTTCGGCGGCACGTGGCGGATGATCGTCTACGTCAACACCGCGTCCTATGCCGAGCATGTGGCGCTGGTCAAGGGGGACGTGGACGGCGACGCGCCGGTCCTCGTGCGCGTCCACGCGCTGAACGTGCTCGACGACGTGCTCGGCGATCGCGCGGCGGGCCGGGGTGACGTGCTGCACGCGGCGATGGCGGAGATCGGCGACGCCGGACAGGGCGTCGTCGTGCTGATCCGCGAGCCGCGCGCCACCAGCCTGAGCGAACGGGTCAGACAGCGGGCCTCGGGTCAGGCTGGCGCGGCCGTTGCCAGCCAGGGCCCGTCGGAACTGCGCGACTACGGAATTGGAGCCCAGATCCTGCGCGATCTCGGCGTTCGCAGCATGGTGCTGCTCTCGAGCGCCAAGCGCTCGCTCATCGGTCTCGAAGGATATGGTCTCAGTGTCGTCGACATCCGCCCGCCAGCGCCTCTCCCCGCGTGACCCGCAGCGCCTTCCGGGGAAGGCGCCGCACGTCGCGATCGTCGAAGCGCGGTTCTACGAGGACATCTCCGACGAACTCGCGGCCGGGGCGATCGCGGCGCTCGAGACGGCGGGAGCGAGCCATGAGCGCATCGCGGTGCCCGGTGCGCTCGAGATCCCGGCTGCGATCGCGATCCTGGCTGCCCGGCCTGCCAAGGCGGGACGACGCTTCGACGGTTTCGTCGCGCTGGGGTGCGTCATCCGCGGCGAGACCACGCATTACGACATCGTCGCTGGCGAGAGCTCGCGCGCATTGATGGATCTCGCGGTCGCGCGCCGTCTGCCCATCGGCAACGGAATCCTGACCGTCGAGGACGAGGCCCAGGCGTGGCGACGCGCTCGGCGCTCCGACCTCGACAAGGGCGGTGGAGCGGCCGCGGCCTGTCTTGCCATGATCGGGTTGGTCCGCCGTCCGGGCACCCGCCGATGACCGAGCCATCCGCGACCGACGACACGCACGGCGCGCGCGCCGAACCCCGCCAACGTCCCCGCCGCGCGGCATCGCGCAGCGCCGCGCGACTCGCCGCCGTCCAGGCCCTGTTCCAGATCGATTCGGTCGGTCTCGATCCGCACACGGCGGTCGAGGAGTTCCGCGCCCATCGCCTGGGCGGCGCGGATATCGACGAGGGGCAACCGGATCTCGGTCATGCCGACGCGAAGCATTTCGCGGCGATCGTGCTTGGCGCGTCGATCCGCGCGGCGGAGATCGATGCGCTGATCGCGTCTGTCCTGCCGGGCGATTGGTCCCTGAACCGGATCGACCCGGTGATCCGGGCGCTGCTGCGGGCGGGATGTTTCGAACTGCTGGCGCGCGACGACGTTCCGGTGCGGGTCGTCGCCGACGAGTACGTGTCGATCGCCAACGCCTTCTTCGAGGGCGTGCAGACCGGTTTCGCCAATGCGATGCTGGACGCGCTGGCGCGTCGGGTGCGGCCGGAAGGGTTCGGGGCGGGCCATGGGCCGGCGCCCGGGTGAATTCGAGATCATCGCGCGCCACTTCGCTCCGCTCGCGGGCGCCGCGCGGGTGGATGCCCTGGGGCTCCGCGACGATGCGGCGGTTCTGACGCAAGCTGTCGGCCAGGACCTCGTGGTAACCGCCGATGCGCTTGTCGCAGGGGTTCATTTTCTTCCCGACGATCCGGCCGATCTCGTGGCGCGCAAGGCGCTACGCGTCAACCTGTCGGACCTCGCCGCCAAGGGCGCGCGGCCGCTCGCCTATCTGGTGTGTCTATCGCTTCCGGCGACCATCGACGAGGCGTGGATCGCTGCTTTCGCGGCCGGGCTCGGCGCCGACCAGGCAGAGTTCGCGATCGCGATGGCAGGGGGCGACACCACGTCGACGCCGGGGCCGCTGACGATAGCGATCACCGCAATCGGGGAGGTCCGGACCGGTGAGATGCGGAGGCGCGCAGGGGCGCGGACGGGCGACGAGGTATGGGTATCGGGCACCATCGGCGATGCCGCGCTCGGGCTGCGTGCGCTCCGCGGGGACGGCATGCCTGAGTTCTCCCCCGCGGCGCGGGCTTTCCTGGTCGATCGATACCGGATCCCGCAGCCGCGGCTCGCGCTGGGGCTCGCACTTCCGCATGACGGCATCGCTGCGATGGACGTGTCGGACGGCCTCGTCCAGGATCTTGGGCACATGCTTCGCCTTGCCGGCTGCGGCGCGGTCCTGGACCTGCCGGAGGTTCCGCTGTCCGCCGCCGCCGCGGCCGTGATCGGGACGGATGCGGCCGCGCTGGATCAAGCGATGTCTGGCGGCGACGACTACGAATTGCTGCTCGTCGCACCTCCGGAACTTGGCGCCGCGATCCAGGAGGCGGCGATGCGGGCGACGACGCCGGTGCGTCGCATCGGCGTCCTGGTCGAAGGCGAAGGCGTGGTGCTCCGCGCGGCCGATGGCGCGAAGCGGCGGCTGGCGCGTGGCGGCTGGACCCATTTCTGAGCCGCGTTCATCGGGCGTTTACCAAGCGCGCGCCATATGAGGCCCATGTCGAACCGATTCCCGGCATTGCCGCGCGCCATCTCGAGGCGGGCCATGCTTCGTTCCGCGGCCGGCGCGGTGGCCTGGGCGGCCGCCACCGGCTCAGCCGGCGCGCAGCAGATGCGCGAAGGCGATCTCGACGGCAAGCCGGTCTTCTTCAATCTCGATCGCATCGTCGTCTCCGTGTTCCGGGGCAAGGCGGTCGAACGCCACGAGATGCTCCTGTTCAGGCTCGAACTCTTGAACACCTCCGCGATCACGCCCCTCGAGCGGGCGATGCCACGGCTGCGCGACTCGTTCGTGAGCATCTGGAATCGGCTCGGCTCGCGTCCGGATGCGGCGGACAAGGGGTTGGATGTGCAGGCAGGACGGCGGGCGATGCTGTCGGCCTGCGACGAACTCGTCGGTCCGGGGCTGGTGAAGGCCGTGCTCGTCGTCGGGCAGTCCGGGCGAAACGTCGGTCAGCAGCCCGGCAGGAGGTCCTGAAGCCGGATTGCGCGACCGGTGGGCGCGTGCCACAAGCTGTCGCGATGTCACAGCTTCAAGCCGACGCGACGCGGCGCAACGTCGTCCTGCTGGCGGTCTGTCATGGCCTCACCGGCATCGGCAGCACGACGATGATCGTCGAGTCGGCCCTGGTCGGCCACATGCTGGCCAGCAACAAGATCTTCGCCACCGTGCCGCTCGGCCTGATGCATCTCGCTGTCATGCTCACGGCGTTTCCGGCGTCGATGCTGATGCAGCGCCTCGGGCGCCGCACCGGATTTTCGATCGGGGCGGTCGCGGGTTTCCTTGGCACCGCGCTGTGCGCCTACGCCGTCATTCAGGGATCCTTCGCGCTGTTCTGCGCCGGGGCCTTCGTCAACGGGATCTACAATGGTTTCGCGACGTTCTACCGCTTCGCGGCGGCAGACGGCGCGCGTCCGGAATGGAAGAGCCGCGCGATCAGCTACGTCCTCGCCGGGGGCGTGCTCGCGGCGATCCTCGGGCCTGAGATGGCAAAGCGGACCACGGAACTCCTGCCGCCCTATTTGTTTGCTGGATCTTTCGCGGCGCTCGCCCTGACCGCCGTGGTCGCTTTCGTTCTGATCCAGTTCATCCGGATCCCGCCGGCACGCCGCGATCTGTCGGGTGGCGAGGCGCGCCCATTGCTGGAAATCGCACGCCAGCCGGTCTTCGTCGTCGCGGTCGGCGGCGCGATGATCGCTTACGGCGTGATGAACTTCATCATGACGGTGACCCCGCTGGCGATGGTCTCGTGCGGGTTCGGCCATGGCGACTCGGCGACGGTCATCCAATGGCATGCCCTGGCGATGTTCCTTCCGTCGTTTTTCACCGGCGACCTCATCAAGCGCTTCGGCGTGACCCGGATCATGGGGACCGGGGCGGGGCTGATGCTCGTCTGTCTCGCGGTCAACCTGTCAGGCCTCGATTTCTTAAATTTCTTCGTCGGCCTGGTCCTGCTTGGCCTGGGATGGAATTTCCTGTTCGTGGGCGGAACGACCCTGGTCACCGAGGCCTACAGGCCATCGGAGCGCGCCAAGGTGCAGGCACTCAACGATCTTCTCGTCTTCGGGACCGTCGCGACCACGGCGATGTCTTCCGGCGCCATCCACGCCCTGGCGGGGTGGACATGGATAAATCTCGCCAGCGCCCCCTTCCTGTGCGTGGCGCTGGTCGCGACGCTGGGCCTGCCCCGGCTTCGCCGCATGGCGGGGACCTGAGATCCCGCGGCGGCGCGCCTTGCAGTGGCGGGAGGCTTTGCGTATGTTCCGCGCCGTTTTGCGGTCCGGGGCGGGCAAGCCGCTCCATCCAATCAATAAATCGTCGAGGCAGTCCTCATGACAATGGCCTTCTGGATCATCATCGCGTGCGGCGTCCTGTCGCTCGTCTACGGCTTGTGGGCCTATGGCCAGGTCATGGCCGCACCCGCGGGCAACGACCGGATGCGGTCGATCGCCGCCGCGGTTCAGGAGGGCGCCCAGGCCTACCTCAACCGCCAGTACAAGACGATCGGCATCGTCGGCGTTGCGGTTTTCGCGCTGCTGCTGCTCGTTCTCGGGGTGCATGTGGCGATCGGGTTCGCCATTGGCGCGATCCTCTCGGGAGCGGCCGGTTACATCGGCATGAACGTGTCGGTGCGCGCCAATGTGCGCACCGCGCAGGCCGCCACCAACGGCCTCCAGCCCGCGCTCGATATCGCCTTCCGCGCCGGCGCCATCACCGGCCTGCTGGTGGTCGGCCTCGGTCTGCTGGGGCTGGTCGGGTATTACGGCGTCCTGCTGAGCTGGAAGGGCGGCAACATGACCACGGTCATCCAGGCCCTGGTGGCGCTGTCGTTCGGCGCTTCGCTGATCTCCATCTTCGCGCGCCTCGGCGGCGGCATCTTCACCAAGGGCGCCGATGTCGGCGCGGACCTCGTCGGCAAGGTCGAGGCGAACATCCCCGAGGATGACCCCCGCAACCCGGCCGTGATCGCGGACAATGTCGGCGACAATGTCGGCGACTGTGCGGGCATGGCGGCCGACCTGTTCGAGACCTACGCGGTGACCATGGTCGGCACGATGCTGCTGGCCGCGGTGTTCTTCATGGGCAAGGATCAGGCGGCGGCGCAGTCGACGCTGATGCTCTTCCCGTTGCTGCTGTGCGGCGTCTGCATTCCGGCCTCCATCGCCGGCACGTTCTTCGTGAAGCTGGCCGCCGACAACGACATCATGAAGGCTCTTTACAAGGGGCTGATCGCCACGGCCGTGATCTCGATCGCGTTGATCGCGGTGACGACCCACCTGTTCGTCGGCTTCGGCACGGTGTTCAAGTCGGGTTCGGTGTCCTTCACCGGCTGGGGTCTGTTCGTCTGCGCGATGATCGGGCTCGTCGTCACGGGGCTGCTGGTCTGGATCACCGAGTACTACACCAGCACCGCCTATCGTCCGGTCCGTTCGATCGCCGAGGCGTCCACCACCGGTCACGGCACCAACGTGATCAAGGGTCTCGCGGTCTCGATGGAAGCGACCGCGCTGCCGGTGATCGTGATCTCGGCCGCCATCATCGCGGCCTATCTGATCGCCGGTCTCTACGGCATCTCGATCGCCGCGACCACGATGCTGGCGCTGGCCGGTATGATCGTGGCGCTCGATGCCTATGGCCCGGTCACCGACAATGCCGGCGGCATCGCCGAGATGTCGGGTATGCCCAAGGACATCCGCAAGAATACGGATGCCCTCGACGCGGTGGGCAACACGACGAAGGCCGTCACGAAGGGCTATGCGATCGGTTCCGCGGGGCTCGCCTCGCTGGTGCTGTTCGCCGCCTACATCGAGGACCTCAAGCACTACTTCCCGAAACTGAACGTTCAGTTCGCCCTGCAGGATCCGTATGTCGTGATCGGCCTGTTCCTGGGCGGCATGCTCCCGTACCTCTTCGGTGCGATGGGCATGACGGCGGTCGGACGGGCGGCTGGCTCTGTGGTGATCGAGGTGCGCCGCCAGTTCAAGGAGATCAAGGGCATCATGGAGGGCACCGCGAAGCCGGATTACGGCCGCGCAGTGGATCTTCTGACCCAGGCCGCGATCAAGGAGATGATCGTTCCCTCGCTCCTTCCGGTCGTGGCGCCGATCGTTCTGTACTTCGTCGTCCGCGTCGTCGGCGGTCAGGAGGCTGCATTCAGCGCGCTTGGCGCCATGCTGCTGGGGACCATCGTCACGGGCCTCTTCGTCGCCATCTCGATGACCTCGGGCGGCGGCGCGTGGGACAACGCGAAGAAGTACATCGAGGAAGGCAACTACGGCGGCAAGGGATCCGACGCCCACAAGGCGGCGGTGACCGGTGACACGGTCGGCGATCCGTACAAGGACACCGCTGGCCCCGCGATCAATCCGATGATCAAGATCATCAACATCGTGGCGCTGCTGCTGCTCGCCATGCTGTCGACGGGTCACTGAACCAGGCGACCGGCATCGGATGCCGACAAAAAGGCCCGGCAGCGGAGACGCTGCCGGGCCTTCGTGTTTTCCGGATCCGGGGCGATACGGCGCGGGTCGCCTTGCCCCGCTGGTCGGTTCAGCGCCGCGTGCCAGGAGGCTGCGACTGCGATCCGCCGGGAATATAGGCCCCGCCACCACGGTTGAAGCGGCCGACATTGCCGACGAGTTGCTCGAGGAAGGTCAGTTCCTTGCCGGGTGCCGGCGTCACCCGCGCGACGTGATTGACCACCTTGCCGTCGGCGAAATCGAGCTTGCGCACATCCGCGACCAGGCCGCGCGCATCGAACACGATCGCGACCACCTGCTGGTCGAGCACGGTGGTGTCGACGAAGGGCCGTGAACTGGTGCGCCGGCTGATGTAGAGCCAGGTCTCGTCGCCGAACGGCGTGATCGTCGACGGGGTCCCGAGCAGGTCGCGCACATCCTCCTTCTGCTGGAGGCCGATCTGGATTCGCGCGAGGCTGTCATCGTCCGGCACAAAGCCACGCACGTCGATCGTCTCCTGGCAACCGGCGAGGGCGAGGCCGGCGGCGAACAGCCAGGACAGACGGGCGGCGCGGGGGGACGGGAAACTCGGCATGGCATATAATCCTTTCGCGCCGGGAGGGTTCCGGCTCGTCGTCGTGGCCGTGACCGCGGCACCCTGGCGCGCTTGAACGCGCGGTCTAGTTCGCATCGCGCTCGTCGCAGTGTCAATCCATCGCAGGGGCCATGCTAGACCGGATCGCAGCTTTATTCTCCCGCCCGCAAGCCGCGCGCCGGGCGTTGGCCGAACGCCTCTACGCGGCCGCGGCGGCGCAATCGCGCGCACCGGCCCCCTTCCGCGATCACGGCGTTCCGGACACCCTCGATGGGCGGTTCGATTCGCTGTGCCTCCATATCTTTCTGGTCATCCGCCGGGCGGGGCGAGAGGGCGCAGAGGGCGCTGCGCTGGCGCAGGACATCTATGATCTTCTGTTCGCCGACATGGACAGGACGCTGCGCGAGATGGGGGTCGGCGATCTCGGCGTCGCGCGACGGGTGCAGGAGATGGCCGAGGCGCTCATGGGCCGGATCAAGGCGTATGGAGACGGGCTGGACAACCCCGATCCCGCGCCGCTCGATGCGGCGTTGCGCCGCAACCTGTTTGGTACCGTCGATGGCGTATCCGATGGCTCCGTATCGGCCGTGGCGGCCTATATGCGGGCTTGCGACGCGCGGATCGCACGACAGGGCTGGGCTGAATTCCGTGCGACGGGGCCCGATTTCGAAGACTGGGGAGAGTCGTCATGAGCGTCGGCGTGGCCGACAGCGAGTTCCAGCGCTTTCTTGCGGTGGACCCCCGGCGCGACCAATGCCGATTCGCCATCGAGGCCAGCGCGGAGGAGCGCGCCGCCCTGGCGGTCCGGTTCTCGCTGCCGTCGATAGAGAGCCTCGCGGCGACCGGCGCGGTGAGGGCGCGTGCAGGTGGCCGCTGGCGCCTCACGGCCAGGATCCAGGCCCGAGTGACCCAGCTCTGCGTGATGAGCCTGAAGCCGGTCGCGGCGACGATCGACGAGCGCTTCGAGATCGATTTCGCGGCACCGCCGCGCGGCGAGCAGACCGACCTGGATATCGGAGCCGAGGACGCCGAACCGCTTCCCGAGGATGGTCGGCTCGATGTCGGCGAGATCGTGGCCCAGCATCTGTATCTTGCGCTCGACCCGTTCCCGCGTGCTCCGGACGCGGCCTGGGTCGATCATCTCGAGCCTGACAGCCCCGACAATGCGGCGGACGCGGACGACCGGACGTCGCCGGAGCGCCCCTCTCCCTTCGCGGCGCTCGCGCGGCGGGGGACGCGCGGATCAGGCGAGGCTTGAGCGCGGTCGCGAACTTGTCTAAAGATGCGCCGCGCTCGACCCGTGGTCGAGGTTCTTTCTTTTCATCGATATGCGCCGAAGCCGCATGAGGCGGCCAACACGGGCGAGGAGTGAAGTGTCATGGCGGTTCCCAAGAAAAAGGTTTCCCCCTCCCGTCGCGACATGCGGCGCGCCCATGAAGCGCTGAAGACGTCGGCGTATGTCGAATGCAAGAATTGCGGCGAGCTCAAGCGCCCGCACCATGTCTGCGGCGCCTGTGGGTATTACGACGGACGCGAAGTGACCGCAGCCAAGGCCGGCTGAGGCGGCATCCCGGCGAGCCCCCCGCGGCCCACGCCTGAAGCGAGGCCCCGGTGACAGCACGCAAGCTCATCTCGCTCGACGCCATGGGCGGCGACAAGGCGCCGTCGATGGTTGTCGAGGGCGCCGCTCTGGCGCTTGAGCGCTCTCCCGACCTGAGATTCCTGATCTTCGGCGACGAGGCAGCCCTGCGGCCTCTCCTGTCAGGCAAGCCTCGGCTCGCCGACGCCAGCGAGTTGCGCCATACGTCCGACCGGATCAGCGGCGACGCCAAGCCCTCCGCTGCGCTGCGCGGTGGACGCAACTCGTCGATGCGGCTTGCCATCGACGCGGTGCGTGCGGGCGAGGCCGACGGGGTGGTCTCCGCAGGCAACACCGGCGCCTTGATGGCGCTCGCGAAATTCGTCCTGCGCACCCTGGAATCGATCGACAGGCCCGCGATCGCATCCTTCTTCCCCACCCTGCGGGGGGAGAGCGTGATGCTCGATCTTGGTGCCAACGTCGAGTGCAGTGCAGAAAATCTCGTGCAGTTCGCGGTGATGGGCGAATCCTTCGCCCGTACGGTGCTGGGCGTCCAGCAACCGACCATCGGCATTCTGAATGTCGGCTCCGAGGAGCTGAAGGGCCATGACGAGGTACGCGCGGCTGCGGCGACGCTCCGCGCGGGCCAGCTGGCGCGTCAGTTCCATGGCTTTGTCGAGGGGAACGACATCACGGAGGGCACAACGGATGTCGTCGTCACCGACGGGTTTACGGGCAACATCGCCTTGAAGACG
>CAYSUY010000036.1:0-26205 GCA_964434345.1 uncultured Acetobacteraceae bacterium | reverse complement strand
TCTCCGCCGCTGGCTGGACGCCAACCGTCAAAAACCTCCCCAGCTTTGATTTCGCCTTGCCCCGCCGTCTCGATTGAAGCGGAGCGCCCGGAGCGAAATCAAAGCTGGGGAGGTTTTTGATGGCTCAGGACGCGATGCCTGCCTCCTGCAGCATCGCGTGCAGCAAGACGTTGGCACCGGCCTCGATGTCGGAGGGTTTGGCGTCCTCGACCTCGTTATGGCTGATGCCACCGATGCAGGGGATGAAGATCATCGCGGCAGGCGCGACCTTGGCCATGTAGACGGCGTCGTGGCCGGCACCGGAGACGATGTCGCGGTGGCTGTAGCCATGGCGCGCGGCGCCGGCGCGCACGGCCGCGACTAGGCGCGGTTCGAAGGGCGTGGGCGGCGCGTACCAGAAATCCACGATCGAGACCTCGAGCCCGCCCTCCGCGGCGATGGCTGCGCAACCGGTCTTGAGGAGCGCATCCATGGTCGAGAGCACGTCGTCATCGGGATGGCGGAAGTCGACGGTGAAGAAGACCTCGCCGGGGATCGTGTTGCGCGAATTGGGCTTCGACTGGATGACACCGACGGTGGCGCAGGCATAGGGCGGGCGCTCGCGCCCGATGCGGTTGACGAGATCGATCATGCGCGCCGCGCCGACCAGCGCGTCGCGGCGGCGCGACATCGGCGTCGGGCCGGCATGCGCCTCCTGGCCCCTGACCGTGACCTCGTACCAGCGCTGTCCCTGGGAGCCGGTGACGACGCCGATCGTTCGTTCCTCGGCCTCGAGGATGGGGCCCTGCTCGATATGCGCCTCGAAATAGGCGCCGACGGCGCGGCTTCCGGGCTCGTCGGGGCCGGCGAAGCCGATGCGCGCCAGTTCGTCGCCGAAGCGCCTGCCGTCCATGTCGCGCTTCTCCAGGATATCGGCGAGCGGGAAGATCCCGGCATGCACGCCGGACCCCATCATCGCGGGGGAAAAGCGCGATCCCTCCTCGTTCGTCCATACCGCGACGTCGATCGGCGCCTCGGTGGCAATGCCGCGATCGTTGAGGGTGCGCACGACCTCGAGCCCGGCGAGCACACCGAAGATGCCGTCGAAGCGACCCCCTGTCGGCTGGGTGTCGAGATGGCTGCCGGTCATCACCGCTGGGCGCGCAAGATCGCGGCCGGGCCGGCGCGCGAACATGTTGCCGACCCTGTCGACGGAGATCGTGCATCCGGCCGCCACGCACCAGTCGATGAAGAGCTGGCGGCCGGCACGGTCGAGATCCGTGAGCGCGAGCCGACACACGCCGCCCTTGGGCGTCGCGCCGATCTTCGCCATTTCCATCAGGCTGTCCCAGAGCCGCGCGCCGTCGATCGTCAGGTTGCGCATTGCCGGTCCTCTCGTTCGCTGTGTCGCCGCGGTGGCGATGATGCATGAAACCCGCGCATGCGAAAGGGCGTCAGCCCCAGGCCGGACGCGGAAACGGGATGCTGCGCCGCGCGATCAGCTCGGCACCGCCCTTGACCCACGAAATCGTGTTGACCTGTCCGCCCAGCACCTCGCGTGGCGCGAGGGCGGCGAGCTCGGGCGCCTGGAGCGACACGGTCGCGGCGCCGTGCCACGCATCGCCCGGCGTCACCTCGCGCATGCGCGCGAGGAAGAGTTCGCGGCAAACCGTCTCGCTGGCCGGGTCGGGCAGGGCACGCTCGACGAAGAAGCCGACGAAGGGCGGCTGAGGAACAGCGAGAGGGCCGGGAGCGGCGAGGCGCAGGCCGATCTCCAGCACCGGGCGCCCGAGGCGTGAGACGAGGCCGGTGCAGCGATCACCGGCGCACCAGCCGCGCTGCGGGTGCGGCGCGGAAAGCGCGAAGCTGCCGAGCCGCTGCGGCCAGCCATACATCTCGCGGCCGACCGCGAGCTCGGCGTCGCCGTCGGTCCACAAGAACGGATCCCAATAGCCGATCGTGCCGTCATGCGCGGCGGCGATGCCGATGACGCTTTCGTGAAACTGGCTCGCCTCCGGATGCGCCTGCGCCCAGTCCCAGCCATGGCCGAGATCGCAGATCAGGCTATGCACCGACACGCGCAGCAACGGCTCGCCCCACAGGCGCAGCGGTGGCGGCAGGAGCGCCGCGAGCGCGGCGGCCTCGCAGCGCGCGATCACGGTCAGCGAGCGGCCGGCAAAGCGCCAGGGCGGCGGGCCATAGAGGGCGCCCTGGCCGGTGGGGTCGATGGCGGCGACGAAGCCGGGTGAGGCGGCGACGGGATCTTGTGTCATGACCGGCAGGATCGCCCATGGCGCGCGGCCGAGGAAACCGGATTCGACGGGGCCTGAGCGGCCGGGGGCTTGCTAGGAAACGCGCGGCCGTGTTCGATGACTGCACAAAAAAACCGATCAGGGAGCTTCCGATGAACCCAGTTGCGATCCTTGCCGCGGCCCTGGCCGCGTTCGCGCTGCCGGCGACGGCGCAACAACCCAAGACGATCAAGGCGACGATGCATGCCGATGTGCGCACGCTCGATCCCTTCTGGACGACCCAGACCATCGCCGGCATCCACGGCATGATGGTCTACGACACGCTGTTCGCGAGCGACGACAAGCTCGAGCCCCAGCCGCAGATGGTCGACAGCTGGACCGTCTCGGAGGATCGCAAGACCTACCGCTTCACGCTGCGCGAAGGGCTGCGGTTCCATGACGGCACCGCGGTGACCACGCGCGACGTCATCGCCTCGCTGCAGCGCTGGGGCAAGCGCGACGGCGCGGGAAAGGAGTTGTTCGGACAGACGGCCGGCCTCGAGGCGGTCGACGCCAGGACCTTCGTCTGGAGATTGTCGGCGCCCTATGGGCTGCTGATCGACACCCTCGCCAAGAGCGGCACGAGCGTGCCGTTCATCATGCGCGAGAAGGAGGCACTGGTCGATCCGTTCCAGCAGATCCAGGAGGTCGTGGGCTCCGGCCCCTTCGCCTTCAAGCGCGACGAATGGGTGCCGGGCAGCAAGACGGTCTACGTCAAGTTCCAGGACTACGTGCCGCGCAAGGAGCCGCCCTCGGGCCATGCCGGAGGCAAGGTCGTCAAGGTCGATCGCGTCGAGTTCCAGTGGCTGCCCGATCCGCAGACGGCGCAGGCCGCGCTGATGGCGGGCGAGATCGACTTCCTGGAAAATCCGCAGCCCGATTTCCTGCCGATGCTGGCGCGCGCGCCGGGCGTGAAGCTCGAGACCCATCCGGCGATGGGCACGGCCGGGATCATCCAGCTGAACCACCTGCACCCGCCCTTCAACGACGTGCGCGCGCGTCAGGCGATGCTGCATATCGTCCATATGCCCGACTTCCTCAACACGATCGCGGCGGATCCGAAGCTGCAGACGGTCTGTTACTCTTTCTTCGGTTGCGGCGTGGCGATGGAAACCGACGCCGGAAGCGAAGCGTTTCGCGCGCCGAAGGATTTCCGCAAGGCCGAGGCGCTGTTCCGCGCCGCAGGATACAAGGGCGAGCCGATCACGATCCTGCACGCGACCGACCACCAGTACATCAACCCCGCCAATCTCGTCCTGATCCAGCAGATGCGCGACGCCAAGTTCCTCAACCTCGATGTCCAATCGATGGATTGGGGATCGGTGGTGGCGCGGCGCGCGCGCAAGGAACCGCCGGCGCAAGGCGGCTGGAACATCTTCATCACCGGCACCACCGTGCTCAACTCCGCGACGCCGGTCACCCATACGGCGATGTCGATGGGGTGCGAAAAGGCCTGGTTCGGCTGGCCTTGCGACAAGGACTACGAGGCGCTGCGGACGAGCTGGGCCTTCGCGCCGGACATCGCCGCGCGCAAGCGCATCGCGACCGAGATCTCGCGCAAGGCGTACGAGCTGGTGCCCTACATTCATTTCAGCCAGTGGCGCAATCCGATCGCCTACCGCGCCGACAAGCTGTCGGGGGTGATCGTCACGCCGTCGCTGCCGCCGATGTGGAACATCGAGAAGAAATGAGCGCGCGACCCGCCGGCCGGGCCGCGCGCGCGGCTCAGCCGGCGGGCAGACGGGCGTTCGACTCCTCGAAGAGACGCAAGTTCTTCTCGACGTCGTAGGGCTTCTCGCGCAGCGTCTCGGCATCCCATTCGCTGCGTCCGTCGGCGAAGAAATCGCCGCCATAGACGTGCAGCGCCGCCGTCAGGCGCGGGATCGGGTTGGTGACCGAGTGGACGATGTCGCGGCCCAGCGGCACGCAGTCACCGACCGAGAGCGCATGGGCACCCGCGGCTTCGATCCTGCCATGCGGGTCGCCCTCGATGCGGCGCCAGAAGATGTTGTCCTCGCGCCCCGTGTAGATGCCGATCACCGCCCACATGCGGTGGTTGTGCGGCATCAGCGTCATCATCGGACCCCAGACGAGGTTGAGGATGGTCAGTGTCGGCGAGCGGTAGATGCGCTGCACGCCCGCGCGCACTGGCGCGCCGAGGCCGGCGAGCACGGCGCCGGGATCCGAGACGGCACGCGCCACGACCTCGCGCGCGGCCTTGTGGGTCGGGTCCTGGGCGATCGCCTGTGTACATGCCTCGACGAAGCGATCGATGTCGAATGCCGCCATTGCCTCCACCCTCCGGGGTCGCGAGCGGCGACGATGGACCGCGCGCGTCCCCGGATCAAGCGGTGGTGTTCAGCGCATCGCGGCGTCGTAGCGGCGATTGACCTCGTTCCAGTTCACGACATTCCACCAGGTCGTGACGTAGTCGGCGCGGCGGTTCTGGTACTTCAGGTAATAGGCGTGCTCCCAGACATCGAGGCCGAGCACCGGGGTGCCACGCTCGATCCCGGGCGCATCCATGAGCGGGTTGTCCTGGTTGGCGGTCGAGGTGATCGCGAGCTTGCGGTCCGCGGTCACCATCAGCCACGCCCAGCCCGACCCGAAGCGGGTGACCGCCGCCTGATCGAAGCGCTTCTTCATCTCGTCCATCGAGCCGAACGCGGCATTGATCGCGGCCGAGAGGGCGGCCGAGGGCGCCCCGGTCGCGTTCGCCGGTGCCATCACGGTCCAGAAGAGCGTGTGGTTGTAATGACCGCCAAGCGCGTTGCGCGTCGGCACGGGCTGCTTCGAGATCTCGCGCAGGACGCTCTCGACGGCGTCGGGCTTCAGGGCCGGGTTGTCCTTGGCCTGGGCGTTGAGCGCGGTGATGAAGGCCTGATGATGGCGCCCATGATGGATCTCCATCGTCATGGTGTCGATATGCGGCTCAAGGGCGTTGGCGGCATAGGGCAAAGGCGGCAGCGCGAATTGCGCGAGGGCCGCGCCGGGCGCGGCGGCGAGGGCGAGGACGAGCGCCGCCCCGAGCGCGCGAAGACTGGACAGCATGGCGTTTCTCCTTGTCGGCGAATGGGCCGGACGACGGCCCGGCGGGTCGCAAGCTACACCCGCGCCGCGCCGGGGCAAGCGGCGCGACGCTTGATCATCCGGACGAAGGAGCCTAGATGCTCGGCCTCGCAATCAGGGGTTTCAGACATGCGCGACGAGACCGGCCCGCAACTCTGGCACGGCACCACGATCCTGTCCGTGCGCCGCGCCGGTCAGGTCGTGATCGCCGGAGACGGTCAGGTCAGCCTCGGTCCGACGGTGATCAAGTCCAACGCCCGCAAGGTGCGGCGCCTCGGCGACGGCACCATCCTGGCCGGGTTCGCGGGCGCGACCGCGGACGCCTTCACGCTGTTCGAGAGGCTGGAGGCCAAGCTGGAGAAGCATCCCGGCCAGCTCGCGCGGGCCTGCGTCGAGCTTGCCAAGGATTGGCGTACAGACCGCTATCTGCGCCGCCTCGAGGCGATGATGGCGGTCGCCGATCGCAGCGTGTCGCTGGTGCTGACCGGAACCGGCGACGTGCTCGAGCCGGAGGACGGGCTGATCGGCATCGGCTCCGGCGGCAGCTATGCCCTCGCCGCGGCGCGGGCGCTCGCGACGGTCGACGAACTCGATGCGCGGACGATCGCCGCACGCGCGATGAAGATCGCGGCCGATATCTGCGTCTACACGAACACCAACGTCACGATCGAGGCGCTCGACTGAGCGGGCCGGCGTCGACGGATCAGCGGCGACGCTCGAAACGCTGCACGCCGACCGTGCCCGACCAGGGGTCCGCCTTCTCCTCGGCGACCAGCGCATAGCCGTGGCGGTCGTAGAGCGCACGGGCGGCGTCGAGCCCGGCGAAGGTGGTGAGATAGGCGCGCGCATAGCCGCGATCGTCGAGGAAGGCGTCGACGCGGCGCATCAGGGCCCCGCCCAGGCCTTGCCCTCGCGCCCGCGTCGCGGCGACGAACCAGCGCAGATGCGCGCCCTCGCCCCGGGCATCGATGCCGTCGACAGAGATGGTCGCGCACAGGACGCCATCGGGGTCCCAGGCGCCGAGGAACAGGTCGCGGGCCGGATCGAAGCGGCCGTGGAACTCCCCCATCTCCGCCGCGAGCTTGCTTTCGAAGCGCAGCCCGAAGCCCCAGACCGGCGCGTAATAGTCCATATGCAGCGCCAGCGCCTGGGCGATCGCGCCCGGGCGCCAGCCGTCGAAAACGATGTCCGTCACGCGCATCCCCTTGCCGTGTCGTGCATCTTGCCGCGCAGGCCCGGCGAACGGGAAGGGGCTTGGCGCTTGATCGCCTCGCGCGCGGGGCCTACATGCGGTGCTCGTTCCGGGCGTGCGCCCCTTTCATCCAGGACCAAGCGATGACCAGCTTCTCCCCGCGCGAGATCGTCTCGGAGCTCGACCGCTTCATCGTCGGCCAGACCGCCGCCAAGCGCGCGGTCGCGATCGCGCTGCGCAATCGCTGGCGGCGCCTGCAGCTGCCCCCGGAACTGCGCGAGGAGGTGTTGCCCAAGAACATCCTGATGATCGGGCCGACGGGGTGCGGAAAGACCGAGATCGCGCGACGCCTCGCCAAACTCGCCCAGGCGCCTTTCCTGAAGGTCGAGGCGACGAAGTTCACCGAGGTCGGCTATGTCGGGCGCGACGTCGATTCGATCGCCCGCGACCTGCTCGAGGTCGCGATCGGCATGACGCGCGAGCGGCTGCGCAAGGAGGTCCAGGCGCGCGCCGAGCTGGCGGCCGAGGAGCGCGTGCTCGACGCCCTGGTCGGCGAGAACGCCTCGCCGGAGACGCGGCAGAAATTCCGCAAGATGCTGCGCGAGGGGGCGCTGGACGGGCGCGAGATCGAAATCCAGGTCCAGGACGGCACCGGCGCGCAGATGCCGGCCTTCGATCTGCCGGGCATGCCCGGCGCGCAGATGGGCGTTCTCAACATCGGCGAGATGCTCGGCAAGGCCTTCGGCGGGCGGGCGCGGCCGCGCAAGACGACGGTGCGCGAGAGCTACGAGATCCTGATCGCCGAGGAATCCGACAAGCTGCTCGACCAGGACCGCGTGCTGCGCGAGGCCAAGCTTGCGACGGAGCAGAACGGGATCGTCTTCATCGACGAGATCGACAAGATCAGCGCCCGCGAAGGCCGTTCGGGTGCCGATGTGAGCCGCGAGGGCGTTCAGCGCGACCTGCTGCCGCTGATCGAAGGCACGACGGTGGCGACGAAGCATGGCCCCGTGAAGACCGACCACGTCCTGTTCATCGCCTCGGGGGCCTTCCATGTCGCGAAGCCCTCGGACCTGCTGCCGGAACTCCAGGGACGGCTGCCGATCCGGGTCGAGCTCGCCGGGCTGGAGCGGGACGATTTCGTGCGCATCCTGACCGAGACCGAGAACAGCCTGCCCAGGCAATACCAGGCGCTGCTCAAGACCGAGGACGTGACGCTCGACTTCGCGGCGGACGGGATCGCGGAAATCGCGAGCCTCGCCGCCGAGGTCAATCGCAGCGTCGAGAACATCGGGGCCCGGCGCCTGCACACGATCCTCGAGCGCCTGCTGGAGGAGATCAGCTTCGTCGCCACCGACCAGCCCGGCACGGTGCTGCGCATCGACGCCGGCTATGTGCGCGACAAGGTCGGCGGGCTCGCGAAGAATGCCGATCTGAGCAAATTCATCCTGTGACGCCGGCCGGCCCCGGGCCGACGGGCCGGGGCGTCCGTCTCCTCAGACCAGCGTCACGCCGGCACGCCGCAGACGGTCGAGCAACGCGGTCTGGCCCCGCAGATGGGCCTTCGCGCGGACGGGGATCCGCGGCGACATCCGACCGGACTCCGTCAGCTCCTCCACGAAGCCGAGGCTGGACGCCGCCGTCATGCGCGCCGGGTAGAGGACGCCATCGAGATGATCGCATTCATGCTGCACCGTGCGCGCATGCGCGCCCCCCACGATGCGCTCGCTTCGCGCGCCATCCAGATCCCACGCGACAAGGCGGATGCGTTCCCAGCGAACGGTGCGGCCACGCAGGCCGGGAAACGACAGGCAGCCATCCCAATCCTCGTAGCGCGCGTCGCCGACCGGCGCGATCTGCGGGTTGACCAGGACGGTGAGGTCGAGCGGATCGTCGCCGGGCCGCGCGGTGCAGCGCTGCGATGGCGCGAAATAGACGACCACCCGCAGCGACACGCCGATCTGGGGCGCGGCGATGCCCGATGCGCCGGCGGCATCGAGCGTGTCGATCATGTCGCCGACAAGCCGCGCGATCGCATCCGCGGTCGGATCGGCGACCGGTTCGGCGATCTGGTCGAGCACCGGATGGCCTGCGCGAAGGATCTGCCTGATGGCCATGGAACCAGGATCTCCGCCCCAGCGGCCTAGAGCGCGTCGAGCGCGTCGGCGAGGCCGGCCTCGTCGACATGGCCCACGACCCGGTCCGCGGCCGCGCGCACATGCCCGGGCGCATTGCCCATGGCGATGCCGAGCCCGGCGGCGCGGATGAGGTCGAGATCGTTGTCGCCGTCGCCGGCCATCGCCACGCGAGAGAGATCGAAAAGCCCGTAATGGCCCGCGACCTGATGCGCGGCGGTCAGCTTCGAGACGCCGCGCGCGGTCACCGATGCGAAGACGAGACCCGGCATCGTCGGCGCTCCGGCTTCGTGCAGGTCGACGCCGTCGAGCGCCAGCGTCGCGGCCCGCGCACGCGCCCAGGCGGCCCCTTCGCGCGCGACGAACTGGACGCGAACCGGCGTGCCCGGCGGCCTCGCGAGATCGGTCACCTCGACGGTCCGGCGGAGCATGCGCGCGTGCTGGAGGATGTCGGGCGTTTCGCGCCGGACGTAATAGCCGCCCTCGGCGGTGTAGAGTTCCAGTTCGAGATCCTCGTCCAGGGCAAGGGACAGGACCTGCGCACAGAGCGGCTGCGGCAGCGCCGCGGCGCGATGCACCGCCCCGTCGCCGCCAAGGATCACCGCGCCTGAATCGAAGATATGGAGGCCGCCGGGATCGAGGCGTTTCGCGTAGTCGAGCGCGGCACCGACGCCGGACCGGCCGGTGCAGATGCCGAGATGGATGCCGCGGGCGCGCGCCCGGTCGGCGGCGTCCCAGACGCGGGGGTGAACGCCGCCGGCGCCGTGCAGGGTACCGTCGACATCGATGAGGGCGAGCTTGATCATGCGACCGGGAAGCTAGCGCCACCGCCACCGCGGACGAAGCGGGAATTCGTTCTTTGAAAGCTGCCCCCGCATGGGCATAGTCGTTGCGGGGGATGACGGACGGCGGCTTTGCCGGCCGTGGACCCGTTCATTCAGGGGGATCCGATCATGCCGGCGAACAGCCTCTCTCGCAGCTTCAGCTTCCTGCGTCGCGCCCTGCTCGGCGCCGCGCTCGCCGTCACCGCCGTCGCGGCGCCGGCGGCCGCGCAGACCTGGCGCATGTCGACCAAGCAACCGGCGGACAGCCCGGAAGGGAAAGTCTTCCAGCGCTTCGCCGACCTCGTCGACCAGCACTCGCGCGGCAAGTTCAAGATCCAGGTCTATCCGTCGGAGCAGCTGGGCAAGGACGACGCGGTCCTCGAGCAGCTCAAGATGGGAACGATCCACATCTACGCCGAGGGTGCGGCCTATCTGCAGAAATGGGTGCCGGACGCGAAGTGGATCAGCGCCCCGTTCCTGTTCGACGATCGCGAGCACTGGGTGCGTTTCACGAACGGGCCGCTGGTCCAGGGTTGGATCGCTGACGCGCGCAAGGTCGCAGGAATCACGGTGATCGGCGACCTGGGCGCGATGGTGCGCGGCCCCTATCGCGTCCTCGTCACCAAGAAGCCCGTCTCGAGCCTCGCCGAGATGAAGGGCCTGAAGCTGCGCCTGCATCCGGACAAGCTGGCTGCCGACGTGTGGAACCATCTGGGCGCCGAGACCCGCGTCCTGCCCTGGACCGAGGTCTACCAGTCCATGAACAGCGGCATCGTCCAGGCCGTGAACAGCCCGATCGCGCTGGTCGAGTCCATGCGCTTCTACGAGGTCGCGCCGCATATCGTGCGCCACAACGAGTATTATCAGGAGATCGCGTTCATGACGAACGCGCGCGCGCTGGACCGGCTGTCGCCGGAGGCGAAGCAGGCGCTGCTGCGCGCCTATGCCGAGGCGGGCGCCTACAGCCAGAACCTGATGGGCCGCGAGGCCGACGAGTCGATCGCCCGCATGAAGGCGCGCGGCGTGACCTACAGCGACGTCGACATCGCGCCCTTCGTCGCACGCATGAAGGAGTTCTACGACGCGGCGGAGAAGTCCGGCACGCTGCCGAAGGGCTACATGGCGGCGGTCGCGGCGGCGCGGAGCAAGTGAGCGCGACGAGACGGGCTGAACGCGGGACGGGCGCGCCATGAGCGCGGCTATCGACCGTATCGAAACCTGGCTGGCGGCGCTCGAGACGCTGTTCTTGCGCGCCGCCAATGCCTGCCTCGCGATCATGCTCGTCTCGAACATGGTCAACATCCTGGTCCGCGGCGTCACCGACCGCGGCATCCTGCTGGTCTTCCCTTGGACCACGGTGCTCTTCGTCTGGTGCACCTTTCTCGGCATGTATGTCGTCTACCGCCGGGGCACCGACATCACCGTGGATTTCATCCATGACCGGCTGGGTGGCGGCGGCAAGGCTGTCCTGCGGATCTTCGCCGACCTCGTGGTGCTGGGCGTGCTCGGCACCATCCTGCTGGTAGCGCCCGAGATCCTCGCGACGCAGGAGGGCGAGATCGAACTCACCGGACTGCCGCGCTGGGCACTCTCGCTCCCGCTCTTCGTTTCCTCCTTCCTCGTGGCGCTCGACGTCGCGCTCGACCTGGCCCGCGCCGCGCTCGGGTTGCCGTCGCGCGCCAAGGGCCATGGCGCGGTGCTCTGACATGACCTGGATCCTGTTCGGCCTCTTCATCGCCCTCATGATGCTGCGCGTGCCGATCGGCATGTCGATCGGCGGCGCGGTCGTTGCGACGCTGATCTATGCCGGCTTCGGCGACGAGCTCTACATCGTCCCGGTCCAGATCCTGGAGGGTGTCGACAGCCCCGCCCTGCTGGCGGTGCCCTTCTTCATCATGGCCGGCATGCTGATGAACGAGATCGGCCTGACCGACCGCATCTTCAACTTCGCCAACGCGCTGGTCGGCCATTTCCGCGCCGGCCTCGCCCAGGTCAACGTCCTCGCCTCCATGATCTTCGCGGGCTCGTCGGGGACCGCCGTCGCCGACATCGCCGGGCTCGGGTCGATGGAAGTGAAGGCGATGCGCCAGCATGGCTACCCGGCGGATTTCGCGGCGGCGCTGTCGATCTGCTCGGCGCTGGTCGGGCCGCTGATTCCTCCGTCGGTGCCGCTGGTCGTCTACGGATTCATCTCCGGTACGTCTGTCGCACGGCTCTTCCTGGGCGGCATCCTGCCCGGCGTGCTGCTCGGCGTGTCGCTGATGGTCTTCAACTACGTGATCGCGCGCAAGCGCGGCTTCCCGCGCGGCGAGCGTGCGACCATGGGCGAGGTCGTGTCCTCCGCCTGGCACGGCCTCGCGGCGCTTGTCTCACCGATCATCATCCTCGGCTCCATCACATGGGGCATGACGACGCCGACCGAAGGTGGCGTGCTCGCCTGCTTCTACGCCGTCGCACTCGGCGCGTTCTACCGCACGCTGAGCTGGCGCAAGATCTGGAACGCCCTGACCCAGACGATGCTGATCACCTCCGTGATCATGGTCATCATCGGCTTTTCCACCGTCATGGGCTGGCTGCTGGCGATCGAACGCGTGCCGCAGATGATGGGCGATGCTGTGCTGTTCGTCACGACCGACAAGCACGTCTTCCTGTTCCTGCTCATCGTGTTCCTGCTGATCATCGGCTGCCTGATCGAGCCCGTGCCCGCGAAGCTGATCCTGGTCCCCGTCCTGCTTCCTGTGATCGACCAGTTCGGCATCGACCGCGTGCATTTCGGTTTGATCATCACGCTTGCCCTGTTGATAGGGCTGGCGACGCCGCCGATGGGGCTTGGCCTCTACATCATGACCGAGATCAGCGGCGAGTCCTTCGAGAAGGTCACCAAGGCGACGCTGCCGCTGCTCGTGCCGCTGGTCATCACCCTGATCCTCGTCACCTTCATCCCTGGTATCACGCTGTGGATCCCCGATCTCGTCATGGGACCGGAGATCGCGTCACCACCCCGAAACTGACTGCCGCCCTTGCCCGTCCGGAGGAGATCGATCATGCCTCGCCCCGTGTCCGTTCCGTCTCGCCGCCGCGTCCTGCAGGGGGCCGCCTTCGGTGCGGCGGCCTTCGGTGCACCGGCGGTCATACCCGCCCGCGCCTCCGATACCCTGGTCGTCAATGCCTATGGCGGCGAGTTCCAGGACATCTTCATGGCGACGACCGTCCGGCCGTTCGAGAAGAAGTTCGGCGTCAAGGTCGTTTATGACGATGCCGGGTCAGCATCCGAGGACTACGCGAAGATCCGTGCGTCGCGCGGCGCACCCGGATTCGACGTCGCGGCCGAGTTGACCCCGCCGGAAGTCATTCTCGGCGCCAAGGAGAAGCTGCTCGAGCCGCTTACCGAACGCGAGGTCCCGAACCTCAAATTCGTCTGGAAGAAGAGCAAGGAGATCATCCCGGCAACCGGGATCGTACACACGTACCAGTACACGGCGCTCATCTGGAACAAGAAGCAGATCGACAAACCGACGTCCTGGGCGGATTACTGGATGCCTAGTGCGCGCTACGGAGAAAAGATCCGTGGCCACGTAATGAACTTCAACCCCGGCAATCTGCTGTCGATCTACGCGCTGATCATGGCCGCACAACTCAGGGGTGGGGGAATAGACAGGATGGATCCTGCCTGGGAGGTCCTGAAGGAACAGAAGCCCTGGGTGGGCGCGGTCGTCATGGCCTCGGCCGCAGCGGCACCGTATTTCGAGAACGAGCAGACCTGGATCGCGCCCTTCTGGAGCGCGCGCGCGGCCTATTACGAGGCGCAGAACTATCCGATCGGCGTCACCATCCCAAAGGAGGGCACGATCGGACTTGGCAACTGCGCCGCCGTGCCGGTCGGCGCCAGCAACAAGAAGCTGGCCTTTGAGTTCCTCAACTGGCGGCTTGATCCAGAGGTCCAGTTCAACTTCCATACCGGCTACTATTCGAGCCCCGGACGCCCAGACATCACCGGCTGGTCCGAGGCCTACAAGGCCGCGCAGATCACCACCGAAGCGCAAATGGCGGGTATCGCCTTCCCCGACAGCGAGGTGATCAGCCAGCGTCGCCGCGACTGGACGCGACGCTGGCAGGAGATCATGGGCGCCTGACACGTGCCATGACGCCACCAGTCACGCGACGCGTCTGGCTGCCCTGGCTGCTGGTCGCGCCGCCCGCCGTCTTCATGCTGGCCTTCTTCGTCTTGCCTGCGGCGGCGCTGCTCTCGGCGAGCCTGATGGAGTACGACGGCAGTCTGCCCACGGGCGTCTGGACCCTGGAGAATTTCGAACTTCTTCTGACACGTCCGCTCTATCAGCGGGCGATCCTGCGGACGTTCGTGGTCGGCGCCACGGTCGGCGTCCTGGTCGTGGCGCTGTCCTACCCGCTCGCCTATTTCCTGGTGCGGACGACGAGCCCTTGGCGCAACTGGCTGATCGCGCTCTCGCTCGCGCCGCTGCTCGCCAGCGTCATCGTGCGCACCTATGGATGGTGGGTGATGCTCAACCGCGAAGGTGCCGTCAACACGATGCTGCTGTCCGTCGGCGCGATAGACAAGCCGCTGGTCATGCTGCCGTCGACCTTCGCAATTGTCGTCGGGCTCACGCATGCGCTGATGCCCTATGGCGTTCTGACGATCATGGCGTCACTCAACGGCCTCAATCCCAATCTCGAGCGGGCGGCGATGAGCCTTGGTGCCAGCCGGACCAGGACTTTCCTTGCGGTCACGTTGCCACTGACCGCACCTGGGATCGTCGGCGGGTTCCTGCTCGCCTTTGCGATCGCCATCAGCGCCTATGCCACGCCGGCCATCCTTGGAGGTCCGGCGACCGAGGTGATGGCGACGATGATCCGCAACTTCATGATCCAGACCCTCGACTGGGGACCTGGGGCAGCGATGGGCGCGATCCTGATCGTCAGCGCTGTCATCCTTCTGGCGCTGACCTCGTGGATCGGCGAGCGCGGGGGACGGGCATGACTTGGCGCGCCCTGCGCGAACCCTGGCTCTGGCTGGTGGCCCTCGTCGCCGCCATATACGCCTTCATCCTCGGTCCCATCGCAATCACGACCGCAGTATCGTTCAACGAGACCAACCGGTCCTTTTTCCCGCCGCGCGGGTTTTCCTTCCGGTGGTGGGGGGAGGCCTTCGCACCCCAATGGCTGCAGCCGCTGCAGTTTAGTCTGGAGCTGGCGACGGTAACATCCCTGCTGGCCACGGCGATCGGGATCCCGCTGGCGTTCGCCTTTGTGCGCCATGAATTCCCCGGTAAGAGCCTCGTGCGCGCGATCACACTGGGACCGCTCATCCTGCCGACCCTGGTGACCGGAATCGCCCTGCTGCAATTCCTCACCACGATCGGGCTCGGACGCTGGATGGGCTATTGGGCGCTGCTGATCGGACATGTGATCATCTGTCTGCCGTTCAGTGTGCGCACGATTGCAATCAGCCTGCAGGCCATGCCCGGCTCGGTAGAGGCCGCGGCCGCCAGCCTTGGCGCGAGTCCCTTGCGCGTGCTGCGCCACGTAACCCTGCCCTTGATCGTGCCCGGCATCTTCGCCGGTATGACCTTCGCGTTCATCCACAGCTTCACCGACATCAACCTGTCGCTCTTCGTCGCCAAGCCGGGTCAGCGCCCAGTGACCGTCGCGATCCTATCTTTCCTGGATTTCGGCTTCGCACCGACACTTGCGGCGCTGTCGATCATCTCGCTGCTGATCCCGCTGGTACTCGTGGCCCTGCTTGGCCGCTTCATCGGGATCGGTGATTTCCTTTATCGGGAGCAGGGACGTGGCTGAACCGGCATTGCGGCTCGCTGGCCTGACCAGGCGCTTTGGCAGCCATGTCGCCGTCGACGGTGTCGATCTCGACGTCGCACCCGGCGAATTCGTGACGCTGCTAGGACCCAGCGGCTGTGGCAAGACGACGACACTCAACATGATCGCGGGGTTCCTGGCGCCCGATGCGGGACGCATCGTGCTGGCGGGCCGGCAGGTCGAGGATCTGCCGCCCTTCCGGCGCGACCTCGGCATGGTGTTCCAGGACTACGCGCTCTTTCCGCACATGACGGTCGCCGAGAACGTCGCCTTCGGCCTCAGGATGCGTGGCGTGGCCGCGAGCGCCGCGGCCCGGCGCGTGCAGGAGGCGCTGGCGATGGTCAAGCTCGACGGCCTCGAGGCGCGGCGGCCGTTGCAGCTTTCAGGCGGTCAGCGCCAGCGTGTCGCGCTGGCGCGCGCGCTTGTGATCCGACCGGCCATGCTGCTGCTCGACGAACCGTTGTCCAATCTCGATCTCAAGCTGCGCGAAGAGATGCGCATCGAGATCTCGGCGCTGCAGCGGCGCTCGGGAATCGCCACTATATTTGTGACGCATGATCAGGGCGAAGCTTTGACCATGTCGGATCGCATCGCCGTAATGCGGGCTGGCCGCATCGAGCAGCTCGGCAGCCCGATCGAAATCTACGAGCGCCCTGCTACACGCTTCGTCGCCGGGTTCATAGGATCGATCAACATGCTGTCCGCATGCGTAACGACATCGGCCAGTGGGGATGGCTACGCCACGCTCGACACCGGCGCCGGCGTGGCACGAGCGCAGCTTCCGGCAAGCGCTGGCAGCATTATGACGCTGACGATCCGGCCAGAGCGGCTGCGGATAGGCGTCGCACCGCCAGGAGCTATCACCTGGCCGGCAACGATCGAACGTGTCGTCTATCTCGGCGCACGCATCGAGATTCGGCTGCGCTGGCGCGACGGGGGTGCGGCTATGGCGGAGATCCAGAACGATGGCCGCGGTGCGTGGACGGAAGGCGGCGCAGTCGATACTTGGTTCATGCCGTCGGACGCCTGGGTGATCGCGGAAAACTGACGGAGATGGTCATGAACGGACGGGACGCACCCTACGAGACGATGCGGTTCTCGGTGCAGCCGACCGGCGCCGCTCTCGGAGCCGACATCGTGGGATTTCCCTTCGCGGATTTCACGGCGGCGGAATTCGCGGTGATGCGCAGGGCCTGGGCCGATCATCAGGTGCTTCGCTTCCGCGGCACGCCGATCGACGACGACGCGCAGATCCGCTTCTCCGCCGCTCTCGGTCCCTTTGTCATCCATCCGCGGCAGTTGCAGGAAGGAACGCATGGGCGGCACCGCGAGATCCTGGTGATCAGCAACCTCAAGAGGGAGGATGGTAGCCCCGCAGGCGATCTCGGCGACGGCGAAGTGGCATGGCACACGGATACCTGGTTCAAGGACAGGCCACCATCCGCCTCGATCCTGCGCGCGCTACGCCTGCCGGCCCATGGCGGAAATACCTACTTCCTCGACATGTACGCCGCCTACGAGACCTTGCCCGAGACGCTCAAGCGAGCCGTCGACGGGCGCTACATTCACCACCAAAAGGTCATCGACGGTCGCGGCGATGTCCGCCTGGGGATGATGCCGCCCACGACCGACGACGTCCGATCCTGGCCCGGCGTTCCCCATCCGGTCGTGCGCACACACCCCGAAAGCGGCCGCAAGGCCCTTTATCTGGGAGGTAGACGCCATGCCTGGATCATTGGCATGGAGCCGCCCGAAAGTTCGGCGCTGCTCGACGCGCTCTGGCAGCACACGATCCAGGATCGCTTCGTCTGGGCTCAGGAATGGCAACTTCACGATATGGTGATGTGGGACAACCGATGTGTCATGCATCGGCGCGACGCGTTCGATCCTGGAACTATACGCCTGATGCATCGCACGGCGATCGAGGGCGAGCGGCCGGTCTGAACCACCCGCAGGCCCGCGCAGTCACGCGGCAGCGAGCAAAGGAACCTCTCCTTCGAGCGTCGTGCGGAACATCATCCGCACGTATTTGCTGTCGTCAAACCCTGTAGCGCTGTGGAGGGTGCGCCGGTTGTCCCAGAGGATCGCATCCCCGACCCGCCAGACATGGCGGTACTGGAAGCGTTCCTCGCGCGTATGCGCCTGCAGCTTCTCGATCAGCATCCGGCCTTCTTCGGCAGGGAGCCCTTCGACGTCGATCGCCCATCGCCCCACATAGAGCGAGGTCAGACCGGTGCGCGGATGACGCCGCGCGATCGGATGGAACACATCGGGCCGGTCGCGCTTCTGTGCGTCGGTGAGCGGTGGTTCGTAGGGATAATGCACCTGATGCAGATCGATCCGGCTGAAACGTGCACGTCGGCCAGAGACACGCTGCTTGATCTGCGGGTCGAGCGTGTCCCATGCCGCGTTGAGATCTGCCCAGATCGTGTCACCACCTTCCGGTGGAACCGTCTGGGCATGAAGGAACGATCCGGCGTTCGGCAAGATCTTGTCCTCGCCGTCGGAGTGGAAGCCGAGACCCACACGCCGCATGCCAAAGGGCTGACCGTCCTTCTCCGCATTGGCAACGACGAAGATCTCCGGGTGATCCGGATGGTTGTACTGGAGCGGCGTCATGATGTGCAGCGGACCCAGACGTCGCGTGAACGCGACGTGCTGGGCCGGGGTCATCGTGAGACCGCGGAACAACAGGATCCCGTGGCGGTACCACGCCGCCTCGACGCGCGCAAAGGTCGCCTCGTCGAGATCGAGAGCCGGGTGGACGCCGCTGATCTCGGCGCCGAACCCTTGTGTAAGCGGACGTATTTCGAACGTCATGGGCGCGTCCCCCGGATCTCGCGCGTCGTCAGGATCCGGCCTGCTGCTTTGCCAGGATCTCGCGGATGCGCTGGTTGGTGCCGTTGAGGTCGGGGAGCTTGGCGCCGGCCTTGACCTCGGCGAGGCGGAGCTTTTCGTCCTCCTGCATCTTGATCGCGCGGTTGGCGGCGGCCGCGATCTGGTCGGGCTTCAGGACGAGCACGCCGTTCTCGTCGGCGAGGATCGCGTCGCCTGGCATGACCGGAACGCCGCCGCAGCTGATCGGCACGCAGAACTCGCCCTGCTGGAAATAGCGTTTCGTGGTCACGGTCGAGAGCCCACGCGCCCAGACCGGCATGTTGTAGTCACGCAGCTCGGCGACGTCGGTGGCCACGCCGTCGATGATGATGCCGCGACAGCCCGCCTCGCGCGCCGCGAAAGCGACGCCGCCGCCGCAGCCCGCGTGGCGCGTGTCGCCCGCGCGATCCATGACCAGCACGTCACCGGGGCGCAGCTGGCCCAGCGCGTAATGCACGATCGTCGAATCGTCGCCGGTGAAACGCACGGTCACCGCCGTGCCCGCAATGCGCCGGTCAGGCAGCAGCGCGCGGATCGCCGGGTCCACGAAGCCGAAATTGAGAAAATGGCCGATCGTGGCCGGCTCGGCCCGCACGAGAAGATCGATCAACGCGGAATCGATCTGCGGCGGCAACGGATTGATGACGAACATGGCTTGTCCCCCTGATGGTGCCGCCCGCATGCCAGCAGAGCCGGCGCCCGCTTGCAAGCCTCAGAGCACGCGGCCGCCATCGACGACCAGGACCTGGCCGGTGACCATCGCCGCGCCGGCGACGAAGAAGAGCACCGCCTCCGCGATATCCTCGGGCGTGCAGTTGCGCTTGAGCAGCGCCGCCTCGGCGCTGCCCGATTTGCGCGTCTCGGGCCACGGTGCCGTCCAGGGCGTCAGGACGAGACCCGGCGCGATCGCGTTGACGCGCACATCGGGAGCCAGTGACCGCGCGAGGTTGCGCGTCAGGCTGATCACCCCCGCCTTGCTCGCGCCATAGGCCATCGAGCTGCCGGGCTGCGACAGGCCGGCGACGGAGGCGATCGACGTGATGCCGCCCTTCGCGGCCTTGAGTGCCGGCGCAGCGGCACGCGAACACGCGAAGGTGCCGCGCAGATTGGTGGCGAGGACCGCGTCCCAGAGATCGTCCGTCACCGCGTCGAGATCGCGGATGTCGACGGGCTCGCGCACATGCGCCGTCCCGGCGTTGTTGACGAGATGATCGAGCCGTCCGAGCGCGTCGATCGCCGCCACGACCATGTGTTCGGCATCGGCGCGCCGGGAGACGTCGCCTGGCGCGGCGACGACATCGAGACCCTCGGCCCGCAACGCCGCGACCTGTTCGGGTCCGCGCGGATCGTCGGGCAGGTGGTTGAGCGCGACGCGCGCGCCACACCGCGCAAGCAGACGGACGCTCGCCAGTCCGATACCGGAGGATGCCCCGGTGACGAGAACCGTCCGGCCCGCGAGATCGGCTTTGATCATGTCTGGTCTCCTCGGCTCAGATATCGCCAATGCGCCGCAGATGCTGCTTGAGAGACAGCAGTCTCTCGTCGCGCGCGCGGAAAAGTTCGTCCGGAGAGCGTCCGCCATAATCGAAGAACCCCGCGCCGGTCATCACGCCGCCACGCCCTGCGGCGAGCAGCGTCTCCAGGGTCTCGCAGCGCGTACGGTCGGGGGCCGGAACCACGGTCGCGTTGGCGAGCGCGCGGCGCGTCATGTCGAGGCCGGTGAAATCGGCCTTCTTGAGGTGGCCAAGCACGGGCATGCGCAGCGCGAGCCCGTGGATCACCGCGTCGTCGATATCCTGCGGCGTCGCATAGCCCTCGTCGAGCAGCCAGTTGACCTCCCGCGACAACGCGGCCTGGAGCCGGTTGGCGACATAGCCGGGGATGAAACGTCGGAGCACAACGGGTTTCTTGCCCCAGCCGGCATAGAGGTCGCGCAACGTCTCGATCGCCCCGGGATCGGTTTCGGGCCCACCGACCAGGTCGACGAGATCGACGAGGTAGGGCGGCGTGTACCAATGCGCGATCAGCGTCGTGGCGGCGCGCGCCGGCTGCACCATCGGGAAGATGTCGAGATAGCTCGTGTTGCTGGCGATCAGCGCGTCAGGTGGCGCAAGCGCATCGATCCGCGCGAAGAGCGCGCGCTTGACCGCCGGGTCCTCGACCACCGCCTCGACCACGAGATCGGCGTCGGCCAGCGCCGCCGCCAGATCCTCGACGATGGCGATCCGGGCGCGCGCCGCCGCGGCCGCGGCCTCCGTCACTTCGCCGCCGGCGGCAAGCGTCGCCAGCGCGGCCGCGATCAGCCGCGGCGCCTTCTCGCGCGCTGCGGGCGACACGTCCTGCAGCGTCACGCGACAGCCGCCCAGCGCATGCACGAGCGCCAGCGCGTGGCCCATGAGGCCGGCGCCGAGCACCGCGACGCGATCGATCGTCCTCGTCATTCCGTTCCCCTTTCGCGCCGCCGCGGGCGCACGAGACGCGGCGCCGGCGGGGCCGGCGCGCGTGTGGAAATGGCGGCGATCATCTCCGCCATCATGGCGTCGTCGAGCCGCGCGATCGATGCGGCGAGCACATTGGCGAGTTCGGTGGCGCGTGGCGACAGCCCCGAGGTGTCGACCACGACGCGCGGATGCGACAGCGCCGCGAGGCGGTGCATCTCCTCGTAGTCGTCCCAGATGAGGTTGAAATACTCGCAGATCTGGACGACCAGGGCCGGTGTCGGCCGGCCGCGATGCCCATGCTCGAGCGCCGACAGATAGGCGGGCGACAATTGCAGGTCCGCAGCCATCCGTTTGAGCGCGATCGATCGCGTCCGGCGCAAGGCGCGCAGCTTGGTGCCGAACGGCGTCACGGTGTCGTTCCGATGCGCGGCCGGCGCAGTTGGACGTACCAGGCACCCTCGCCGCCATGGCGTGCATGGGCGGGCTCGACGCCGAGAACGCGTGCGCGATGCGGTCCGGCCTGGATCCAGCGTGGAAACATCCGCCGCAGGATACCGTCGCCGCCGCTGCCCTTGCCGGTGATCACGAGGACGAGCCGGGCGCCGCGCCGGACGGCGCGGTCGAGGAAGGCGTCGAGTTCGGCATGCGCATGCGCCTGGGTCATGCCGTGAAGATCGAGCCGGGCGGCGATCGCGACGTCGCCCCGCCGGAGCCGCGTCAGTGTCTTGCGATCCAGCCCCGTGGCTTGTCGCGTGACCAGGGCCGGCTGCGGCCGCGGTGGCGGAAGCATTGGCGGTCCCGATGGCGGGACCACGGGGCTTGGCGGTGCGGCAGCGGCGACCGGCGCGATCGCGGACATGGCGGGCTGGCTTCGTCCGGCACCCACGCGTGGCAGCGGCAGAACGTCGGCCATCGCGCGCACCCAGAGACTCGCCTCGTCCTCGGCGAGGCGCCGGCGGCGGCGCGCGTCAGACGTCGCCGTCATCCTCGACGACGATGACATGAAGGCGCCGCGGGCCATGGGCACCCATCTCGATCTTCTGCTCGATGTCGCCGGTGCGTGATGGGCCGGTGACGAGGTTCACGGTGCGCGGCATCGTCGCCGCGGCGAGCGCGCCGTCGCGCGTGGCGCGCAACCTGTCCCAGGCATCCTCGAGCGGGCCGACAACGCGCGCGGCCGGAAGCACCACGACATGCGTGTCCGGCAGGAAGTTCATCGTCGCCGGAGAGGTGGGGCCGGAGGCGATCATCAGCGTCGCCGTTTCCGCCACCGCGGCGAAGGCCGAGGTGACGCCGACGCCTTCCGCACCCGAGGGCTTGCCGCGCGCGATGCGCAGCAACGGCATCGCCGCCCAGGGAATACGATCGAGATCCGGATCCGGATTCATCTCGACCTCGGCCGGCAGGTTTTGGCTCTTGAGATAGGCGGCAAGCGCGGCGGGTACGTCGGCGCGTGTCGCGACGCGCGTGACGCTGCAGGCGACCGCGCGCGCCTGGCGATCGAAGAGATCGACGAGACCGGCGCGATCGAGGCCCGCGCTGCGTGCGGGTATGGGGCCGCGCGGCCGCCCGGCGAGGCGCGCCTCGAGTGTCGCGACGCGGTCCTGGGGCAGCGCGTCGCGCTTCAGCGACGCGCGGATGCCGGCGAGGATCTGGGTGCGGGCGTCGGTCATGTGCGGCCCTTCGCGCGTTGCTTCTCCCACCAGAGTTCCTGGAAGGTCTTGCCCTGCGGCGCCGGGAATTCGCGTGTCGCGGTCCAGCCTCCGGCGAGCGGCAGGTTGAAGAAGCTGCCATGCTTGCGGCCGAGCCAGCCCAGGGCCGCCATCGCCGTCGAGGCCATGAAGTGATAGAGCGGCGGCCGCTTCGCGAACCATGCCCAGATCCCGAGGCCGAGGCGGGCGCCACGCGGCGTCAGGTCGCGCTGCCATTCGCGCGCGCGGTAATGGCGCATCATCTTCGGCAACGGAATCCGCATCGGACAGACGCTCTCGCATTTGCCGCAGAAGGTCGATGCGTTGGGCAGGTGCTTGGCGTTCTCGACGCCGATCAGGCTCGGCGTCAGCACCGCACCCATCGGTCCGGGATAGACCCAGCCATAGGCATGGCCACCGACCGCCCCATAGACGGGGCAATGGTTCATGCAGGCGCCGCAGCGGATGCAGCGCAGGATTTCCTGGAACTCCGTCCCGAGCAGCGCGGAGCGTCCGTTGTCGAGCAGCACCACATGGTATTCGCCCGGACCGTCGAGGTCGCCAGGACGGCGCGGCCCGGTCGAGAAGGTCGTGTAGACCGACATTTCCTGGCCGGTCGCCGAGCGGCCGAGGACGCGCAGGATCGCCGAGGCGTCCTCCAGCGTCGGCACGATCTTCTCGAGGCTCGCGAGAACGACATGCGCCTTGGGCAGCAACTGCGTCAGGTCGCCATTGCCTTCGTTGGTGACGATGACGCTGGAGCCCGTCTCCGCGATCAGGAAATTCGCGCCGGTGATGCCGACATCGGCCTGGAAATAGCGCTGCCGCAGGATGCCGCGCGCTTCCGCCACCAGCGTCTGCGGCTCGGTGAGGTCGCGCCGCGCATCGAGATGGGTATGCGCGCGGCGGAAATCCGCCTCGATCGCGTCCTTGGTCAGGTGTACCGCGGGCGCGATGATGTGCGACGGCGCCTCATTGCGCAGCTGGATGATGTACTCGCCGAGATCGGTCTCCACGGGCTCGATGGCGTGACTTTCGAGATAGGCGTTGAGGCCGATCTCCTCGGCGATCATCGACTTGCCTTTGGTCACGCTGCGCGCGCCGAGACGCTGGCAGATGCCGAGCACGATCTGCCGGGCCTCCTCGGGCGTGCGCGCCCAGTGCACATGCCCGCCGGCCTCGGTGACGCGTTGCTCGAAGCGTTCGAGATACCAGTCGATGTTTTCGAGAACGTGGTTCTTGATGTCGCGCGCGCGGTCGCGCAGCGCGTCGAATTCCGGCAGTTTCGCGACGGCCTCGGCGCGCTTGGTCGGAAATCCGACCTTCATCTTCGCGAGCGCCGATTGCAGCGTCGGATTGGCAAGCCCGGCATTCGCGTTGGCGCGGAACTGGTTCGAGGTGGCATGGATCATGGCGCGTCTCCGATCGGCGGCGCATCCGCGGTCATGCCCGCCAGGACCTCGGCGACATGGCGGACCTTGACCGGCGGCGTACCCTGTTCGAGCGACATGCGCTTCAGCTTGCCGGCCATGTTCATGAGGCATCCGAGATCGCCGGCGAGCAGCGTGTCGGCACCGGTCGCCAGGATGTCGGCGGCCTTCTCGCCGACCATCTTGTCGGAGATCTCGGGATATTTGACGCAGAACGTGCCGCCGAAGCCGCAGCATGTCTCGGCGCCGGGCAGTTCCGCCAGCCGCGTCCCGGCGATCTTGGCGAGCAGCGCGCGTGGCTGCGCCTTGACGCCGAGCTCGCGCAGGCCAGAACAGGAATCGTGATAGGTGATCGTCCCGTCGTAGCGCGCGTCGAGCCGCGTCACGCCACGTATGTCGTGGAGGAACGAGACCAGTTCGTGGCACCGCGCGGCCAGATGGCGCGCGCGCGGTGCCCAATGCGCGTCGTCCGCAAGCAGCTCGGCATAATGCTCCTTGATCATGCCGCCGCAGGATCCCGAAGGCACCACCACGTAATCGAAGCCCTCGAACAGGGCGATGGTGCGTCGGGCGATGTCCGCGGCATCGGCGTTGTCGCCCGAATTGAAGGCCGGCTGCCCGCAACAGGTCTGCATGCCCGGGACCTCGACGTCGCACCCCGCGTCCTCGAGCAGCTTGACCGCCGCGAAGCCGACGCTCGGGCGGAACAGATCCACGAGGCAGGTCACGAAGAGGCCGACGCGCGGCCTGGGCTGGGAGGCTGGGTGTGTCACGTGTCTCGCCGATCCTGTCCTGGGTGGAACCGCGCCGCGTTACCGGACGTATGCCGCGCGCACCTGCGTTTCTTCCGACATCCCGCCTACGCCGTCAATCGCGCGCCCCGATCCGCGCGGCCAGCGGCTTCGGCAACAGCAGCCAGAGCCGTCCGGGAGACCGCATCCGGCCCGCGCGTTCGCCGGCCTCCATCCCCGTGCCCCAGAACACGTCGCCGCGCACCACGCCGCGGATTGCGCCGCCCGTGTCCTGCGCGACCATGAGGCGACGCACGCGGCGTGTCGGATCGAGCGGATCCGCCGCATCGAGCCAGACCGGCGTGCCGAGCGCGATATGGCCACGATCGACCGCGAGGCTGCGCGCCGCGGTCAGGGCGACGCCCTCGCTGCCGAGCGGCCCGTCCCCGGACACCTCACGGAAGAAGACATAGGAGGGGTTCGTCGCCATCAGCTCGGCCGCGCCGTCCGGGTTCGCCGCCATCCAGGCGCGGATGGACTGCATCGACACGGCCTCGCGGGACAGCGCGCCGCGGTCGACGAGCACGCGGCCGACCGGGACATAGGGCTGGCCGTTCTGTGCGGCGTAGCCGACGCGCATCTCGCCGCCTTCGGCCAGTCGTACGCGGCCCGACCCCTGGATATGCAAAAAGAACGCGTCGACCGGATCGTCCACGTAGACGAGCGGAACGGCGCGGCCCGCCAAGGCCCCGGCCTCGATCTGGGCGCGTGTCTCGTAGGGCTGGAGCGCGCCGTCGGCGACGCGCCCGGCGATGCGCTCGCCACGCCAGGCTTCGCGAAAGCGCCCGAGATCCACCGCGACGAGATCATCGGGCCGCGCCAGAAGTGGCGTGCGATAGGAGCCGCCTGGCTTGCGGCTGCCCTGCAGCAACGGCTCGTAATAGCCGGTGAACAGACCCTCGGCGCGCGTTCCGTCGGTGATCGCGACGGGGGTGAAATGGTGTTCGACATAGGCGCGCGCCGCGTGGTCGGGGACGTCGCGCGGCGGACGGGCCTGGCAGGGCCCGTGCCAGGACCCTGCGGTGCCGAAAGCGGGCGGTCCCAGCGGACGATCGGCAGGCAGGGCAAGAAGACGCGCGCAGGAGCGGTCAAGCGCGGCAAGCGCTTCGGCGTGACGATCCTCCGCCCAGCCTGGCAGGTCGGCGTAAGCCATGGGCGTCAGACGCGCGACCCCCTCCGGTGCCGGAGGTTGCGGCGCGCAGGCCTGAAGCGCGAGGACCGCGATTGCGGCGAGGAAACGGACCTGCCGGCGCATCACTGCGGCGTCGCGGTCTCCGCCAGGAACCAGTTCGGGTCGCGCGCACGGGTGTTGCGGCTGAAGGTCCAGAGGTCGGTGATCGTCTCGACCTTGTTGGGATCGCCCTCCACCACCGTACCGTCGGCGTCGCGGGTCGCGTTCACCTGCTCGCTGACGAACTTGACCGTCACGAAGGCATCACGACCCTGCATCCGGGCGTCGATGATCTCCGCGGTACGGATCCCGATCAGGGTCGTCGACAATGTCCAGCGACGCGCCTGCCGGTCACGAATGGCCTGTGCGAAGCTGTCATTCACCGCGTCGGCGAGCAGGGGCCGCAGCGACGCGGCATCGCCCTGGGCGAAGGCGGCGACGATCATCTCGAAGGCGCCGCGCGCGCCCTGGACGAAGAT
>CAYSUY010000035.1:25984-26365 GCA_964434345.1 uncultured Acetobacteraceae bacterium | reverse complement strand
CGGCCGTGGCGGAATGCGGTCGTGGCGCAGCGCTTGGCTTGACAGGGCGGCGGTGGCCGGTATGTTCCGCGGCGAAATCTTCGTTTTCATTCCTGACCAGGGGTCGTCATGGCCAAGTCGAAGCAGACGCTCATCAAGATGGTGAGCACGGCGGAGTCCGGGTATTTCTACGTCACGACGAAGAACCCGAAGAAGACGACCGAGAAGCTCACGCTGAAGAAGTACGACGCCTCGAAGCAGCAGGTCACGTGCCGCCTGCGCGCGCGACTGTTCGCCCACGCGTGCCGCTCAAGCCGACACAGAGCGTGATTGCGCAGCTGGACCCGAAGAGCACCGGCTGGGTGACGGTGGATGGTGAAACCTGGCACGCGCGCAGCGACG
>CAYSUY010000035.1:0-25974 GCA_964434345.1 uncultured Acetobacteraceae bacterium | reverse complement strand
AAGAAGTACGATCCGGTCGCACGCAAGCATGTCGACTTCAAGGAGTCGAAGATCAAGTGAGATCGACGCTGGCACGGCCGGCGCGATGAAAGGCGGGCTTCGGCCCGCCTTTTTCTTTGCGGTGCTTGCCTTGCGGCGTTTCGGTCGCCCCGTGTGCCTTGGCGCGGGGGAAGCGACGTTCAGGACGCGCGGGCCGTGCCGGACGCGCCGGGCGCGCCGGTCTCTCTGCTGCCGATGCGATCCCGGCCGGCGCGTTTGGCCGCGTAGAGCCCCTCGTCCGCGCGGCGCAGCATCCCGTCCGCCGAATCGCCCGGCCCCTGGAAGGCGCTCACGCCGACGCTGATGGTCACGGGGATGTCGACATCGTGGCCTGACACGGCCACCGGCAGCGCGGCTATGGTGCGGCGCAGGCGCTCGGCGACGATCATGGCCACGTCGGGGCCGGCTTCCGGCATCGCGATCAGGAACTCGTCGCCACCCCAGCGTCCGACGCTGTCGAAATTGCGGACGTTCTGCTGCAGCCGGCTGGCCACGAAACGGATGATGGCGTCGCCCGCCGCATGGCCGAAGCCGTCATTGATGCTCTTGAAGCGGTCGATATCGATCACCAGCAACGACAGAGGCTTGTCGCCGCGCGCGGCCGAGACGACCAGGGCATCGAGGTGCCGCGCGAGATAGCGGCGGTTGTGCAGACCCGTCAGGCTGTCGGTGATGGATGCCGCGACGCTCTGCTGCAGCGAGGACCGCAGACGCTGCTGGTAGCGATGGCGGCGCACCTGGGTACGCACGCGCGCCAGCAGCTCGTTGCGCTCCAGCGGCAGTTCCAGATAGTCGTTCACGCCGAGGTCGAGCGCACGGGCAAGACGCTCATGGTCGCCCTGGTCTACCAGGGCCAGGACAGGCAGGTTGCGCGTGCTCGGCTGACCGCGGATGCGCGCGCAGCATCTGAGCCCGTCCGCGGCGCGCATCTGGAGATCGACGATCGCGAGATCGAAGCCGCCGCGATCCATCGCGGCCAGCGCGGCATCGACGTCCTCGCCGCACACCACCGTGTGGCGGTCCGGCGAGAGACCGCGCACGACGCGCTCGGTCAGCAGCGGGTTGTCGCCGATCAGGAAGAGACGGGCGCCGGCACAGCGCTCCGCCGTTTCGCTCTCGACACCGATCTCCTCGGCGAGTTCCGCGCTCGTCGTCTGGCGCAGGCGCCATTCGTCCGCCAGGGTCTTGAGCCGCACGAGCGAGCGGATACGCGCATTGAGGGCGAGATCGTTGACCGGCTTGCTGAGAAAATCGTCGGCGCCGGCGTCGAGGCCGCGCAGCCTGTCCTCGGTTCCCGACAGGGCCGTGAGCATCACGATGGGGATGTGGCGGGTACGGGGATCCGCGCGCAGCAGACGGCAGCATTCGAAGCCGTCCATGCCCGGCATCATGACGTCGAGAAGGATGATGTCGGGGCTGGCCTCGACCGCGCGCGCGAGCGCGGTGGCGCCGTCGGCGGCCGTGACGACGTCGAAATACTCGGCGGTCAGGCGCGCCTCGAGAAGCTTGAGGTTCGCCGGCAGATCGTCGACGACGAGGACGCGCGCGGTCATGGGGTCAGCGTCTCCGGGGCATCGCGGCGGCTAGGCCAGGAAATGCCCGACGGTCTCGAGGAACCGGCTGACCGAGATCGGCTTCGCCAGATAGGCCTCGCACCCGCCCTTGCGGATCTTTTCCTCGTCGCCCTTCATGGCGAAGGCGGTGACCGCGATCACGGGGATCGGCGCGAGATCGGGATCCTCCTTGAGCCATTTGGTCACCTCGAGCCCGGAGATTTCCGGCAACTGGATATCCATGAGGATCAGGTCGGGCCGGAAGTCGCGCGCGAGTTTCATCGCCTCGAGCCCGTTCTTGGTACGCAGGGTACCATACCCATGGGCCTCGAGCAGGTCCTTGAAGAGCTTCATGTTGAGATCGTTGTCCTCGACGATCAGGACTGTCTTTGCCATGAATGCCTTCCATAACCGCTGTGCCCGATCCCCGGGGAGCCGCGGATCGTCACCGCGCCAGCATCGGCCCAACTTCGTTAAATTTCGGTAATCGTCGGACACGCCATGGTTACGAAAGAGCAGATCCGCTTCGGGATCGATCTCGGCGGGACCAAGATCGAGATCCTCGCCCTGGACCGGGAGGGCCGCGAGCTGCTGCGCCGTCGGCGGCCGACCCCGCGCGGCGCGTATCGCCCCATCGTCACGGCGATCGCGGAGCTCGTCACGGAGGCCGAGGCGACGCTGGGTGCGCGCGGCAGCGTCGGGATCGGCATCCCGGGGTCGGTCTCGCCCGTCACCGGACTGGTCAAGAACGCCAATTCGACGGAATTGATCGGCCATCCGCTCGACCGCGATGTCGGCGCGGCGCTGGGACGCGACGTCCGCCTCGCCAACGACGCCGATTGCTTCGCGCTGTCCGAAGCGGTGGACGGCGCCGGACGGGGGGCGCGCAGCGTCTTCGGCGTGATCCTCGGCACCGGGGTCGGCGGCGGTCTGGTCTTCGAGGGACGGCTGATCGGCGGCCCCAACAGCATCGCCGGCGAATGGGGCCACAACCCCCTGCCCTGGCCCACCGATGGCGAACGCCCCGGTCCCCGCTGCTATTGCGGCCGGCTCGGCTGCATCGAGGCGTTCCTGTCGGGGCCGAGCTTCGCGCGCGACCATGCGGAGAGTGGCGGGGGCGAAATTGCCGGGCCACGAATCGTCGCCGCCGCCACCGCGGGCGATCCGGCGGCGAAGGCGACGATGGAGCGCTATGTCGACCGGCTTGCCCGGGCGCTCGCCACGGTCATCAACATCTTCGACCCGGAGGTCGTGGTGCTCGGCGGCGGGATGTCGCAGGTCTCGACGCTCTACGAGGACGTCCCGGCCGCCTGGGGCCGGTGGATCTTCTCGGACACCGTCGAGACGCGGCTGCGCCCGCCCGTACACGGAGATTCAAGCGGCGTCCGGGGCGCCGCGTGGCTCTGGCCGCCCTGATCCGCCGCGACGGGCGGCGCTTCAGCAGCGCGGCTTCGGCACCGGCTCGAGGCGCTCCAGCCGGGCCTTGATCGAGAATTCGGGGTAGTCGAAGACGAACTCGCTGCCGACGCCGGTGTCGTGCAGCCGCATCTCGGTCTCGTATTCCGGCTCGCTGCCGCGCTGGTCGTCGGCACGAAAGAAGGCGAGCCTCACGCGCCAGGAAGCCCCGGTCAGGAGTTCGCCGGCCCCCGCGCCGGGCTCCAGCCGCGGCCCGATCACGGCATTCACCTCCATCGCGCCGTCGACCGTGGCGCCGTCGAAGACCGGGCGGGCCCAGCCACGCGTTCCGGCGCGGGCCTGGTCGATGAGCAGCAGGGTATGGAGCGTGGGGAACAGGGTTCCCGGCGGTAATTCGATGACCTCGTCGGATGGCTCGGTGAACACCGCACGGCCGCCCTTGCCCTGCCCGCCAAGCGTGGCCCGGCCGCGCAGGTCCTCGATCACCTCGCCGTCGTTGAGCGTCCGCATGGTGAAGCGGTAGCCCGTGCCGTCGCGCGCCTCCCAGCTGGAGAACGAGATGTCGTTGTCGACCGAATCACCGTCGGCATCGAAGATCCGGAAGCGCATGCGCTGGGACATCGTCCAGCCGTCGCAGGTCTCCTGCCAGTCGATGCTCATGGCGCCGTCGATGCTGGCCACGCCGCCGGTCTTCGCCGCCCCCATGGTCAGCACATAGGCGGCCCGATGCGGTGCGAGCGAGGCCTCCTGCGCCACGCTCCGGGCATCCGGCCAGGCGGCCGCTCCCAGCACCAGGATGGCCGCCACCGCGGACGCCTTCATCGCTGCCCAAGCCGACGTCATCTGCCCCGTCTCCGCACGCATTGCCGCAGCCCGCTCAGACGAGGATTTCGTCATGACGCGGCGCGCCGCGACGATAGATAGTGTTCATCGAGAAGGATCCCATGGCCGTTCGATTCCCACGCGTCGTTTCCCCGCAGGGCAAGATCCCGCGCCTCGCCGGGCCGCAGGCCTCGCCCGGCGAATGGGCGGTGACCGGCGCCTTCCGGTACGCCCATCGTGACCCCGCCTCCCTGCTGGGACGCGAGGCCACCGCTTTCGGCACCAGTTGGCTCGGCATCGGCAGCTTCGCGCCGGCGCTGCAGGTGGAGACCGTCCCGATCGCCGCCAGCGACCTGGACCAGGTCGCCCGCATGCTCGCCGCATATCTCCTCGACGCCTGGGAGGTGCCGACCCCGGAGCTCGCCGTCGAACTGGCGCGCGAGGAGATCGGCTTCGCCCTCGCGCTCGCCGAGCATCCAACCGGCACGATCCTCGCCTTGCGGCGCGAATTCGGCGAGCAGGGGCTCATGGAACGCGCCCGCATCGTCGCGGGGCCGTCGCCCGCGTCCTGACGGTCAGGCCTTGCGCTTCTCGGGCGGCAGATCGAGCCGGATATGCAGTTCCTTGAGGCGCGCGGCATCGACGCCATTGGGCGCCTGCATCAGGAGGTCGACGGCCTGCTGGTTCATCGGGAAGGCGACGATCTCGCGGATGTTCGGCTCGTCGGCCAGCAGCATCACGATGCGGTCGATGCCCGGGGCCGAGCCGCCATGCGGCGGCGCGCCGAACTTGAACGCGTTGAGCATCCCGCCGAAGCGGCTCTCGACCTCCTCGCGGCCATAGCCCGCGATGGCGAAGGCCTTGTACATGATCTCCGGCAGGTGGTTGCGGATCGCGCCCGACGACAATTCGACGCCGTTGCACACGATGTCGTACTGGAAGGCCTTGATCGTCAGCGGATCCCGGGTCTCCAGCGCCTCGAGCCCGCCCTGCGGCATCGAGAACGGGTTGTGGCTGAACTCGATCTTCCCCGTGTCCTCGTTGAGCTCGTACATCGGGAAGTCGACGATCCAGCAGAAGCGGAAGGCGTTCTTCTCGACGAGGTCGAGTTCCTCGCCCAGGCGCTTGCGCGCGGCGCCGGCGAGCTTGGCCGCAGCCCCCGCCTTGCGGTCGGCGGCGAAGAACACCGCGTCGCCGTCCCCGACCTTGGCCAGTTCCTTGAGCCGCGCGAGCCGGTCGGCGTCGAGGAACTTGGCGATCGGGCCCTTGGCCGCGCCCTCCTCGAAGACGATGTAGCCCATGCCCGGCGCGCCCTGCTCCTGGGCCCAGGCGTTCATCTTGTCGAAGAAGCTGCGCGGCCTCTCGGCGGTGCGCGGGGCCGGGATGGCGCGCACGACGCCGCCCGCCGCCACGATCTTCGCGAAGACGGCGAAGTCGGAGCCGGCGAACACCTCGCCCACGTCGGCGATCACGAGCGGGTTGCGCAGGTCGGGCTTGTCGACGCCGTACTTGAGCATGGCGTCGTCGAAGGTGATCCGCGGGAACGGCGGCGGGGTCACCGAGCGGCCGCGGGCGAACTCGTGGAACACGCCCGACAGGACCGGCTCGATCGCCGCGAAGACGTCCTCCTGCGTGACGAAGCTCATCTCGAAGTCGAGCTGGTAGAACTCGCCCGGGCTGCGGTCGGCGCGCGCGTCCTCGTCGCGGAAGCAGGGCGCGATCTGGAAGTAGCGGTCGAAGCCGGAGACCATCAGCAGCTGCTTGAACTGCTGCGGCGCCTGCGGCAGGGCGTAGAACTTGCCGGGATGCATGCGCGACGGCACCAGGAAGTCGCGCGCGCCCTCCGGGCTGGACGAGGTCAGGATCGGGGTCTGGAACTCCATGAACCCCTGGTCGATCATGCGCCGCCGGATCGAGGCGATCACCCTGGAGCGCAGGACGATGTTGGCATGGAGCCGCTCGGTCCTGAGGTCGAGGAACCGATACTTGAGGCGCATCTCCTCCGGGTAGTCGCCCTCCTGGGCGACCTGGAAGGGCAGCATCTCCGCGGTGGACTGGAGGACGAACGCGCGGACCTGGAGTTCGACCTCGCCGGTGGCGAGGCGGGCATTGGCGGTCTCGGCCGAACGGGCCACCACGACCCCGGTGACGGTCACGACGCTCTCCGGCCGGGCGGCTTCCATCGCCGCGAAGATCGGGCTGGAGGTGTCCACGACGCACTGGGTGATGCCGTAATGGTCGCGCAGGTCGATGAACAGGAGATTGCCATGGTCGCGCTTGCGATGGACCCAGCCCGACAGACGGACCGTGGCGCCGACATGCGTCCGGCGCAGCTCCCCACAGGTATGGCTTCGATAGGCGTGCATGACCGGACTCCCGCGCCGAAATGGCGGCGAAGAGGATACGCTCGACCGCGGGCTGTCAAGACGCGGCAGGCTCAAGGCGGCGCGAGGCTGGCGCATGCGTCGATCTGGGGCTAGAAACGTCCTCGACCCATGACCGTCATTGCCGATTCCGCCACCCTTTCCGCGTTCTGCGCCAGACTGGCCCGGGCGGATTTCATCACCGTCGACACCGAGTTCATGCGCGAGCGGACCTACTGGCCGCAGCTCTGCCTGATCCAGGTCGCCGGTCCCGACGTCGCGTCGACGATCGATCCGCTTGCCCCCGGGATCGACCTCGCGCCGCTGCTGGAGCTGTTTTTCGAGCCGCGGCTGCTCAAGGTCTTCCACGCGGCGCGCCAGGATCTCGAGATCTTCTTCCATATGACGGGTGAGGTCCCGCGGCCGCTCTTCGATACCCAGGTCGCAGCGATGGTCTGCGGTTATGGGGAGGCGGCGAGCTACGAGACCCTCGCCGGCCAGCTCGCCAAGGCACGGATCGACAAATCGGCCCGCTTCACCGACTGGTCGCAGCGGCCGCTTTCCGACCGGCAGATCGAATACGCCCTCGCCGACGTCACCCATCTGCGGCAGGTCTATGCGGCGCTCGCCAAGCGCCTGACCGCCACCGGGCGCGCGGACTGGCTGGGCGAGGAGATGGCGACGCTGATGGATCCGGCCACCTACCGGCTGGAGCCCGAGACCGCCTGGATGCGGTTCAAGCCACGCAACGTCAAGCCGCGCTACCTCGCCGTCCTCAAGGAGGTCGCGGCCTGGCGCGAGCGCGAGGCCCAGAAGCGCGACATCCCGCGCAACCGGATCATTCGCGACGAAAGCGTCGTCGAGATCGCCGCGCACCCGCCCCGCACCCTCGACGACATGGCGCGGCTGCGCGGCATGTCGAAGGGTTTCGCCGAGGGGCGGCTCGGCATGGACCTGCTGCATGCGATCGAGCGCGGTCTCTCCCTGCCCGACGACGAGATTCCGCGGGTCGAGCCCGCGCCGGAACTGCCGAGCGGGCTCGGCGCGACCGTGGAACTCCTCAAGGTCCTGCTCAAGGTCAAATGCGAAGCGGCCGGCGTCGCGCAGAAGCTGGTGGCGACCACGGCCGATCTCGAACTCGTCGCGGCCGACGACAATGCCGACGTGGCCGCCCTGCGCGGCTGGCGCCACGAGCTGTACGGACGCTCGGCGATCGACCTGAAGCATGGCCGCCTCGCGCTCGGTCTCGAGGGGCGGAAGCTGCGCATCCTGGACGTGCCCGGCGCGGGCGCATGAGCGGGGGCGGATTCTTCGTTCCGCCGAGCGCGCTCGACCCCGTCGTCCGCGCCCTGACCTACCCCTACCCCGCGCCCGATCACGATTTCCTCTTCCGTGACGGTGCCGCCACCCCGGTCCGCGCCCTGCGCGACACCGACCGGGCCGGCCGTCTGCCGGTGCTCGCGATCGGCTCCAACCGGGCTCCGGAGCAGCTCCAGCGCAAATTCGCCGACATGCCGCAGGCCGAGATCGCCGTCGAGCGCGTGCGCCTGGCCGGCTTCGACGTCGTCCATTCAGCCCATCTGTCCGGGTACGCGGCGCTGGCCGCGACCCTCCATCAGGCACCGGACGTGGCGGTCGACATCTCGATCACCTGGATCCCGCCCGCGCTGATGCCCCGCATGCACGCCACCGAGGGGATCGGGACGTTCTACGACTTCCTGCGGCTCGACGGCGTCGCGCTGACGCGTCGCGACGACGGGGCCGCAATTCCCGGCGCCTTTGCCTATGTGTGTCGGCTCGGGGCGCTCGATTTCGGCGACGGACCGCGCGGCCTCGCCGCGGTGCCGGCCAGCGGCAGGCCCTATGCGGCGCTCGATCAGCGCGCGGCGCAGCAAGCGCTGGCCGGCATGCTCGGCGTCGCGGAGCCGCTCGAGGAGTTCGTGCGCGTCAACGCCGCCGACGCGTCGCTGCGGCTGGCGCGCGAGGCCAGGCTCGCTGCAAGGCGGCTTGCCTTCTCGCACCCCGCGGCCCGCGCGGCAGAATGAGTGCCGCGTGGCGGCGGTTCAGCGCGTCCTGACGCGCACCCGCGGCTTGCGGCCGATCGCCCGCGCCAGCGCCTCCAGCCGGCGCTCGACCGCCTCGCCGATCATCGGCCGCAACCCCTCCGGCGCGACCAATTCAACCGCCCCCTTGTCGAGGCCGAGGCGCACCGCGCGCAGGACCTCGGGCGTGCCCGCCGACAGGGTGTAGGCAAGGCGCAGGGCGAGCCCAAGGACATGGGCCTGGCGCAGGCGCGGCTCGTCCAGCAATTGCCAGGCCGGGCGGGTCACCGGGCCATCGGCACGGCCTTCGTAACGGGTGTGGATCGCAAGCGCGACGAAGGCGCGGCCGGGATGGTCGATCCCGGTGAACGGGATGCGCAGCGTCCGCAGAAAGGCGATTTCGGCGCGGTAGTCGGGGTGCTCCCGCCAGGCGATGTCGGAGAGATCGCAGGCCGCGAGGCGCAGCCGCGCCTCGGCGGGCGGCGCGCGCCGGAACAGGGGCGAGATCCACGCCATCAGGGCCTGGCCGTCGACCGCGAAGCGCGCGCTGGTGCGGGCGATGTCCGCGCAGGCCTCGATCAGCGGATCGCGGCGCCGCTCGGCAGCGGGCAGCTTGCTGTAGACGCAGCCCTCGCGCAGCCCGGTCGCCGCGAAGACCAGCTCCGCCGGCCGCGCATGCTTCAGGACCCGCGACAGGACCATCGCCGCCAGCGGCAGCGTGTCGATGCGCTTGCGCGACACGTCGGGCACGCGCTCCAGCGAGTCCCGGCTCAGCCCGGCGACGAGGTCGCAGAACTCCTCGGCGCGCGCCCGCTTCAGCGTGTAGTGGTGAATGACGTGCAACGGGTAGTCGACATGGGCCATGTGCACCCGCGCGAGGGCTCGCCACGCCCCCCCGACGGCGTAGAACGCCTTGCCACGGATCTGGCCCAGCCAGTCGAGACCACCGACATGCTGGTCGATGAGCGCGCGGACCTTGTCGCGTCCCTCGACGTCGCGCAGGCGCAGCGGCCCCAGCGGCAGCGTCGCATGCGCGCCGACCCGCGCGCCGGACAGGCGGACGAGTTCCAGGCTGCCGCCACCGAGATCGCCCGCAAGACCGTCGGCATCGGGGATCCCGGCGACGACGCCCATCGCCGCGAGCCGCGCCTCGTCGGCGCCGGACAGGATCTCGATCCGGCCGCCGATCCGCGCCTCCGCGGCGCGCACGAAATCCGTGCCGTTGCGCGCGTCGCGCACCGCCGCCGTCGCGATGAAGCTGAGCTCGGCGACACCCATCGCGCGCGCGAGCGCCGCGAAACGCTGGAGATTGTCGAGCGCGAGCTTCATGCCATCGGGATCGAGTTCGCCGCTGCGCTGCAGCCCGCGGCCGAGACCGCAGAGGATCTTCTCGTTGAAGACCGGCTGCGGCGCGCGCTTGGGGGCGTCGAAGACGACGAGACGGATCGAGTTCGATCCGATGTCGACGACCCCGACCGGGCCGGCGGCCGCCCCGGCACGCACCCCGCGCGTCATGCCTCGACCGCCTTGTCGCGTCCGCGCCGTGGCGGCCGGCGCTGTGCGGAGCCGCGTCCCGACAGGCTGGGATTGGTCATGAAGAATTCATGGGCGCTGAAGCCCTGCGCGGCCCCGGGCTCCTGGCGATAGACGCCATCGGCGCCGAGGAACCAGCTGTTGCGCGCATCGCGCAGATTGACGGCCATGATCTGGTCCTGGATCTGCTCATGGACGGTCGGGGTCTCGATCGGGATCAGCGTCTCGACGCGCCAGGACAGGTTGCGCGGCATCCAGTCGGCAGAGGAAACGAACACCTTCGACTCGGGATGGGGCAGCCCCTTTCCGGCGCCGAAGCAGACGATGCGGCTATGCTCGAGGAAGCGACCGATGATCGACTTGACGCGGATGTTCTCGGAGAGGCCCGGAACGCCCGCGCGCAGGCCGCAGATGCCACGCACCACGAGTTCGATCCTGACGCCGGCACGGCTCGCCCGGTAGAGCGCGTCGATCACCTCGCCGTCGATCAGCGCGTTGAGCTTCGCCCAGATCGCGGCCGGACGCCCGGCCTCGGCATGCGCGATCTCGTCCTCGATCAGCTGCATCAGACGCGGCCGCATGGTGAGCGGGGCGAAGCTGATCTTCTCCATCGTGTCGGGACGCGCATAGCCGGTGATGTAGTTGAACAGGCGCGCGGCGTCGCGGCACAGCGCCGGATCGCAGGAAAAGAACGACAGGTCGGTATAGATCCGTGCGGTGACCGGGTGGTAGTTGCCGGTGCCGAAATGCACGTAGGACCGCAGGCCCGACGCCTCGCGCCGCACGACCAGCGAAATCTTCGCGTGCGTCTTGAGGCGGATGAAGCCGTAGACGACCTGCACGCCGGCGCGCTCCAGGTCGCGTGCCCAACGGATGTTCCGCTCCTCGTCGAAGCGTGCCTTGAGTTCGACCAGCGCGGTCACCGACTTGCCCGCCTCCGCCGCCTCGATCAGCGCACGCACGATCGGCGAGTTGTCGGAGGTGCGGTAGAGCGTCTGCTTGATCGCGACGACGTCGGGATCGATCGCCGCCTGGCGCACGAACTGCACCACCACGTCGAAGCTCTCATAGGGATGGTGGACGACGATGTCCTTCTCGCGTATCGCCGCGAAACAGTCGCCGCCGAAATCGCGGATGCGTTGCGGGAAGCGCGGCGCGTAGGGCGTGAAGAGCAGGTCCGGCCGGCTGTCGACGATCAACTGCGTGGTGTCCGGCAATCCCAGCGGACCCTCGAGGCGGAAGACGTCCTCGGTGCTGGCCTTGAGCCCCTCGCGCACGAAGTCGAGCACCTCCTCGGGCATCGAATCGCTGACCTCGAGGCGGATGACGACGCCGCGGCGGCGGCGCTTGAGCGCGGTCTCGAAGGTGCGGACGAGGTCCTCGGCCTCCTCGTCGATCTCCATCTCGCTGTCCCGCAGCAGACGGAAGGCGCCATGGGCACGCACCTCGAAGCCCGGAAAGAGGCGGTCGAGGAACAGCCGCACCAGATCCTCGAGCGGAATGAAGCGGATGCGGGCACCAGGCAGGCGCACGAAGCGTTCGATCTGCCCCGGCAGCGGCAGCAACGCGTTCAGCGTCGTGCCGTCCGACGGGCGCGCGAGCTGCAGCGCGAGGCCGAACCCCTTGTTGGGCAGGAACGGAAAGGGATGCGCCGGATCGAGCGCCAGGGGCGTGACGATCGGAAAGACGGTCGACAGGAAATGCTGCTCGATCCAGCCGCGCTCCTCGCCGGTGAGTTCGTCGGCCGACAGTACCGCGATACCCTGGCCCCGCAGCTCCGCGAGCAGGCCGGACCAGCAGAGATGCTGGGCATGGGTGAGATCGGCGGCCCGGCGATTGATCTCGGCGAGTTGCTCGGTCGGCGTCAGACCGTCGAGGCTCGGCGCCTTGACGCCGGCCGCATGCTGCCCGCGAAGACCGGCGACGCGCACCATGTAGAACTCGTCGAGATTGCTCGCCGAGATCGACAGGAATCGCAGCCGTTCGAGCAGCGGATGGGCGGGATTGTGCGCCTGGGCGAGGACACGCTCGTTGAAGGCCAGCCAGGACAATTCGCGGTTGATGTAGCGGGCTTCCCCACCGGAGGCGGCCGGGTCTCGGGTCGCCGTATCGCCTGACGTCTCAGCCACGGTTTTCTGCCTTTCCTCGGCGCAGCGCGCCTATATCACGCCACGGTCGGCGCGAGCTATCCTCGCGCCATGGCGCCGAACGGACGCCGCGCGAGGAGGATCGCCCCGGTGAAGGATCTGGTGCTGTTTCGTCACGCCAAGGCGATGCCCCCGATGCCGGGCCAGCCCGATCGCGACCGCCCCCTCGCCGCGCGCGGCCGCGCGGACGCGGCGGCGATGGCGCGCTGGATGGCCGAGGCCGGCTGGCGCCCCGACCTGGTGCTGTGTTCGCAATCGGCACGCACCCAGGAGACGCTCGAGATCCTGCGCATGGCCGTTCCGCTCGGCCGCGTCGCCGTCCAACCGGAGCTCTATCTCGCGTCGACGCAGGACCTGCGGGCACGCATCCGGCGCATCGATCCGCAGGCGCGCGCGACGATGATCGTCGGGCATAATCCGGGTCTCGGAGAACTGGCGCACGGCCTTGCGGGCGGCGCCTTGGCCGAGGACGCCGACGACGAGCGCTTCCCCACCGCGGCAGTGGCATGGTTCCGCGGAGCGGCGGAGGACTGGGGCGGCCTGCTCGCGACGCCGCCCGCCCTCGTCGCCTTCATGACCCCTGAGCGACTGGCCGGGACAGCGCCGCGCTGACACGTCATGGGGCATGGTCATGCCCAGAAGCTCCGGCGCTCGCGGAACGTCTGCCAGGCGGCGGGCAGCCGTTCCAGCTCCACCGCCTCGCGCGCGGCGCACCAGCCCAGAACGGCCGCCGATCCGCGCGCGAAGGCTGCGCGATCGGCCACGCGCATGCGCCCCAGCCGCGCCAGGAGCGCACGCAAGGTCACGCTGTCGTTGAGCGCCCCAAGCTGGTCCTGCACCCCGGCGAGCGCCGCGAGATAGCCGCGCGCACCGGAGCGCGGAAAGAGGTCGCGGAAGAACTCGGCCGCGTAGCGCAGCTTCTTGGCGCGCAGCCGCAGCCGGTGCAGCGCCTCGACCTCGAGATCGCCGATCGCCCGACCATCGCGCAGCAGCTTGCGATGGAGGCGGCGCAACGTGTCGCGGGCATGGCCGCGTGCCGGCATGTCGTAGGCGTCTCGGGCGGCGCGGCGCCAGCCCTCGCCCTCGACCCAGGCCTCGAGCCGCAGGACCGTGGTGGCGAAGCCGGGATCGCGCAGCATCGCCCGCACCCGGTCGCGCGCGACCGAACGGGCGCGCTCCGCGACGTCCTCCACCGCGGCGAGCGCGTCCGGGTCGCCGATGCGCCGCCGCAGCGCCGGCAGCATCTCGGTCACGAAGACGTCGAGCTCGCGTGCGGCGTCGCTGCGCCGGGCGACGCGCCGCAGCGATGCCGAGAAGCGCCGGCGCTCAACGGCCGGCATCGCGGCGGCGAAGGCGGCGAAGGCCGATCGCAGCCGGCGCAGTGCGACGCGAAACTGGTGAACCGCGACCGGGTCGTCGCCGGCCTCGATCGCCGCGGCGTTCGCGCGCAGCTGCGCGAGGCAGACGCGCAGGATGTCGCGAAAGGCCGGGCCGATCGCGACCTTGCGGGCCAGACGGGGTCGCTCCGCGCGCATCGGCGCGATCGCTCCGCCGGCACGGAGCGCATGGGCGCGGGCCGATTTGGCGAGGGGCTGCAGCGCCATCGGCACCGCCGCGTGCAGCGCCAGCGCGACCGCGTAGAGGTCACCGATCGCACCCGCGCGCAGTTCGATCTCGACGTCGCAGACCGGGGCCACCGCCCCTCCGGCACGGATCTCGCCGCGATCGACGGCAAGCTCGAAGGTCGACCCGCCCCGCGTCAGCGGCACCGCGATACGCTCGAAATCGGTCACGAAGACGGGCACCAGGTCGCTGGCGATACCGGCGCCGAGGCCGAGTTCAGCGAGGACCGCGCCCTCCGCCGCGCCGCCAAGGTCGGGAGCAGCCCCACGCAGGGTACGCGAGATCTCGCCGCGCAGCGCGGCGGGATCTCCGGGTCGTGGCGCGGTCTTGATGGTCTGGACGACGCGGCGCCCCTGCCTGCGCAGACGCAGCACCGCGCCGACGGCGCGCAGCCGCAGGTCCGGGGTGTCGAAATAGGTGGACACGAGCCGCGTCCGCCGCGCCACACCGTGCGACATCTCCGCCAGCGCGGGCGAGGCGAGCAGGCGGTCCGCGTCGCCGGGCGAAGCGCGCAAGGCGAGTTCGATCTCCGTGCCGTCGTCGCCCATCCAGCACCCCGTTGCGCGAATTCGCCGCGAGCCTAGACTCCGGCCATCCGGCGCCGCAATCGAGGCACTGTAACGCACTGATCTCGCTTGCGTTCCCACAGCCACCGACCGGCGACGGTCAAATCTCCGTCATCGAAAGATCACTGGACTTGCGCCTCGACCCATCGCCCCAGCTTTTCGCCGCCGCGATCGCGCGCGTCTGTCCCGCCGCGCCGCGACGCGTGCTGTGCTTCGACGCCACGCCGGAGATCGTCACGCTGCCCGCGCTGGCAAGCGCGCGGGTGGTCGCGATCCAGGGCTGGCGTCCGCTGCACGATGCGCTGCGCGCGGTCGGCGTCGCGACGCGGCCGGACCCCGCGGAGGACGACATGGATGTCGATCTGGCGCTCGTTCGCCTGGGGCGCAGCCGCTTGCGCAACCTCGCGGCGATCGCGGAGGGCACGCTTCGCCTTGCCGCAGGCGGCACGCTGATCGCGGCGGGCGCCAACGAACTCGGCGCCGCCGGCCATGCCCGGCTCGCAGGCGCGCGCGAGGGCATCGCGCGCTTCCACGGTCGCGCCTTCTGGTTCGCGCGCGACGCGGCGCCGCAAGCGGCGACCCTCGCCGCCTGGCGCGCGGCCGTCGCCCTGACCGCCGTGCCGCCAGATGGTCGCATCGGGGCGCCCGGCGCCTTCGCCTGGGACCGCGTCGACGCGGGCTCGGCACTGCTGGCGGCGCATCTTCCTCCGGAAATCGCAGGTCGGGTGGCCGATATCGGCGCCGGATGGGGGTTCCTGTCGCTGCGCCTTGCCGCGACCAGCCCGCGGATCGAGACGCTGGACCTCTACGAGGCCGACCACGCGTCGCTGGCGGCGGCGCGGGCCAATCTTGGCCACGTCGCCGCCGCGCGTTTCCACTGGCACGACGTCGCCACAGGCCTGCCGCATGGCCCCTACGACACCATCGTGAGCAATCCGCCCTTCCACGACGATCGCGGCGCCGACGTCGCGGTCGGCCTCGGCTTCATCCGCGCGGCGGCGCGGGCGCTGCGACCCGGCGGCATGCTCTGGCTCGTCGCCAATCGCCGCCTGCCCTACGAGGCCACGCTGCGCGCGGCGTTCGCGCACAGCGTGGCCGTCGACGCGCGCGACGGCTACAAGATCGTCGCCGCGCGGCGGTGACGAACGGCGTTACAGCGTGCCCGGATAGGCGCCGCCGTCGAGCACCACGTTCTGGCCGGTGTAGTAGCTGGCCTGCGCCGAACACAGGAAGGCGCAGAACTCGCCGAACTCCGCGGCGGTGCCGTAGCGCTTCGCAGGGTTGTCCTGCTTGCGCTTTTCGAAGAGTTCCTGCTCGCTCTCGCCGGACTTGCGCGCCAGCGCGGCGAAGGTCGAGCGCAGCCGGTCGGTGTCGAACGGCCCGGGAAGCAGGTTGTTGATCGTCACGTTCGCGTGGACGACCTGTCGCGCGAGGCCGGCGACGAAGCCGGTGAGGCCAGCGCGCGCGCCGTTGGACAGGCCCAGATGCGGAATCGGCGCCTTCACCGAGGTCGAGGTGATGTTGACGATGCGCCCGAACCGCCGCGCCATCATGCCGTCGACCACCGCGCGCATGAGCATGATCGGCGTCACCATGTTGGCGTTGACGGCGCCATGCCACGCGGCCTCGTCCCAGTCGCGAAAATCGCCCGCCGGCGGTCCTCCGGCATTGTTCACCAGGATGTCCGGCTCGGGCATCGCGCCGAGAGCGGCGGCACGCCCCTCGGCCGTCGTGATGTCGCACGCCAGCGTGGCGACCTGTGCGCCGGTCGCGCCGCGGATCTCCGCGGCCGTCGCCTCCAGCGCATCGCGCCCGCGTGCGAGGATGAGCAGGTGGGCTCCCTCGCGCGCGAGCGACATGGCGCAGCCCTTGCCCAGACCCTTGCTGGCGGCGCAGACGATCGCCTTTCGGCCCTTCAGTCCAAGATCCATCTCTTCCACTCCCTCAATCGAACAATTCGCGTTCGCGCAGCACCATGCGCGCGAAGGGCAGCGTGACCGGGCGCTTGGCCGCGAGGGCCGCGCGGTCGATCGCCGCAACGATCGGCGCCAGGACCTCGAAGCTGCGCTCCACGCGCGCAACGATGTAGCGCAGGACCTCGGCGTCGGGGGGCACCTGGCGATCGGCGAACAGCTTCGCCAGGACCGCCGTCAGCATCGCGTCGTCCGGCGCGCTCAAGCCCACCGACGGCAACGCGTTCAGGCGCGAGCGCAGATCGGCCAGCGACACGCCCCAGCGCGATGCCGGCTCGCGGGCGGTCAGCAGCAGGCTGCCACCCTGCTGCTGCAGCAGGTTATGGACATGGAAAAGCGCCCGCTCGCCTTCCGGGCCGCGCGCGGCGATCCAGTCGGGCGCGTCCTCGATCAGCAGCGCCCGCACGCCGTCGCGCAGCAGTGACGCCGGTTCGAAATCGGCGGCGGCACAGCCTGCCCCTGCGCGCTCGACCCAGATCCGCGCCAGATGGCTCTTGCCGCTGCCGGCCGGACCATGCAGCACCAGCCCCGGCGCGGGCCAGTCCGGCCAACGGTCGATCCAGGCCAGGGCGTGCGCGTTCGCGGCCCCCACGATCAGATCCTCGCGCCGATACGCCGCCTCCGGCACGCCGAGAGCGAGCGGCAATTGCGCGCCGATCATCGGGGTCCGTCTTCGCGGGCAAGGCGCCGGCCCCACTGCCAGACATAGGTGCCACCCGACAGCAGCGTCGTCGCCGCCGCCACATGGACCAGCGCCCAGTCGAGCCCCGGATGTCCGAAACCCGTGCCGAGCCGCGCCAGCACAGCGCCGACCAGCGCGATCTGGACCGCCGTGTTGACCTTGCTGATCGCGAGCGGACGCGCCTGGAAGCCGCCGAGCATGAAATAGGCGACCATCGCGCCGCCGATGATCAGCACGTCGCGAAACACGACGAGCACGACCAGCCAGCCGGGGATGTGCCCGAGCCAGCCCAGCATCAGATAGGTCGAGACCACGAGCGCCTTGTCGGCCAGCGGATCGAGATACGCGCCGAGTGCCGTACGCGCATCGAAGGTCTTGGCGATCCAGCCATCGACGGCGTCGGTGACGCCAGCGGCCACGAACAGCCAGAAGCACACCCCGAACTCGCCGTCGAGCATGAGCATGATGGCGACCGGGACCGAAAGAAGCCGCGCCAGGGAGAGGATGTTCGGGATGTTGATCACGCTGTCGCCATGGGAAAACGATGCCGCCGGTTCGATCCGCGTCGCCGGCCCGATCCGCGCCGGCGGCCCGGCCATTGCCAACAGGCGGGTTTCGGATAAGGTGCGCGCCGAAAATCCGGCGGCCCGTCGTCGGACGAAGTTTCGCATGGGGACGGCATGAGCAGCAACGCCTCCGCGGCCGGTGGTTCGCCCGGCGGCACCGAGACGCGCTACCGCGACGCCGGTGTCGACATCGACGCCGGAGAGGCACTGGTCGACGCCATCAAGCCGCTCACGCGGGCGACGCGTCGGCGCGGCGCCGACGCCGAACTCGGCGGCTTCGGCGCGCTCTTCGACCTCAAGGCCGCGGGTTTCAAGGATCCGCTGCTGGTCGCGACCACCGACGGCGTCGGCACCAAGCTCAAGATCGCGATCGAGAGCGGACGTCACGACGATGTCGGCGTCGACCTGGTCGCGATGTGCGTGAACGATCTCGTCGTCCAGGGTGCCGAGCCGCTGTTCTTCCTCGACTACTACGCGACCGGCCGCCTGTCGGTGACCGAGGGCCGCGCGGTCATCGCGGGCATCGCGCGCGGTTGCGCCGAGGCGGGTTGTGCGCTGATCGGCGGCGAGACCGCGGAGATGCCGGGCATGTACGCCCGCGGCGACTACGACCTCGCGGGTTTCGCGGTCGGCGCGGTCGAACGGGGAGCGGTCGTCAGCGGACGCGACGTCGCCCCTGGCGACGTCGTGCTCGGCCTCGCATCCTCGGGCGTGCATTCAAATGGTTTCTCGCTGGTCCGCCGCATCGTCACGGATGCCGGGCTTGCCTGGGACGCACCCGCCCCCTTCGCGCCGGGGCGTGGCCTCGCCGAGGCGCTGCTGACGCCGACGCGCATCTACGTGCGCGGCGCCCTTGCGCTCTGCGGCGCCGGCCTCGCCAAGGCGATGGCGCATATCACCGGCGGTGGCCTCGTGGAAAACGTGCCGCGCGTCATTCCCGAGGACATGACGGTCGAGATCGACGCCACATCCTGGGACCTGCCGCCCGTCTTCGCGTGGCTACGGCGTACCGGCAACGTGCCGCTCGACGAGATGAGCCGTGTCTTCAACTGCGGCATCGGCATGGTCGTGGTCGTCGCCGCCGCCGACGCGGCACGCGCGACGGAGGTCCTCGCCGAGGCGGGCGAGCGGGTCCACCTAATCGGCCATGTGCGGGCGCGCGGCGCCGGCGAAGCCGGCTGCATCGTCACCGGAGCCGCCGAGGCCTGGGGCCGCGCATGACGCGGCGACGGACCGCGATCCTCATCTCGGGGCGCGGGTCGAACATGGTCTCGCTGCTCGAGGCGGCGTCCCACGCGGAGTTTCCGGCCCGCGTCGTCGCGGTGATCTCGAACCGGCCGGATGCGCCAGGGCTCGCGCGCGCCGTCGCGGCCGGGATCCATGCGGAGGCACTCGACCACAGGCGCTTCGCCGGTCGCGCCGCCTTCGAAGAGGCGCTCGACGCGCGGCTGCGTGCACACGACGTGGACCTGATCTGTCTCGCGGGCTTCATGCGGTTGCTGACCGCGCCCTTCGTCGAGGCGTGGCGCGACCGCATGCTCAACATCCATCCCTCGCTGCTGCCCGCCTTCCCCGGGCTCGACACGCATGCCCGCGCGCTTGCCGCCGGGGTCCGGTTCGCGGGTTGCACGGTCCATGTCGTGCGCCCCGAAATGGATGCGGGACCGATCGTGGCGCAGGCCTGCGTACCGGTATTCCCCGACGACGATGCGGAGCGGCTCGGCGCGCGCGTCCTGGCCGCCGAGCATCGCCTCTATCCGCACGCGCTCGCCCTGTTCGCGCGCGGCGCGGCGCATGTCGTGGGCGATCGCATCGCCTATGTCCAGGGGATCACGTTCCCCGACGCGACGGCGCTCGCGCCCCTGCCCGGCTGACGCGTCCGCGCTTCGACATTCAGCCTCCGAGCGCGTCGAAGACGTCGCCCGCGACGGGCTCGCCCATCACATGATGGCGATGCCAGAGGGCAAGGAAGAGCAGCGTCCACGCGGCAAAACCCTCGCGGCGCCCGCCGCGCGCGAAAAGCCGCTCGACCGCAGCGGGATGCGCGACTGCGGCAACGCCGGGCTGACGCGCCACCAATTGGCCAAGCCGCGCGCCCGCGCCGAGAATCCAGTCGCCAACGGGAACCGTGAACCCGCGCTTGCGCGCGAAGGCCTCCGCGGCCGGCAGGGTCGCCGACAACCAGCGGCGCAGGATCCATTTTCCACGGCCGTCCCGGATCTTGAGCCTGTCCGGAAGACGGAAGGCCGCGGCCGCGACGACAGGATCGAGGAACGGCGTGCGGCCCTCGACCCCATGGGCCATCAGGCACCGATCGAGTTTCGCGAGCAGGTCGTTGGGCAGCCAGTCGGCGCAATCGACGGCCTGCGCCGCCTGCAACCGCGAGCGGCCACCGGCCCGCGCATCGCGCTCGGCCGCGGCGATGCCGTCGCGCCAGCCGCCGGCGACGCCATCGCGCAGGATGTCGAGCCCATCCATCGTCCCGCGGCGGCGCATCGCGCGACCGCCCAGCCACCAGGGCCGCATCGCGGAGCGGTAGCGACCATAGCCGCCGAAGAGTTCGTCGCCGCCTTCGCCCGACAGGACGACCTTGATGCCGGCGCGCCGTGCGGCCCGGGCGAGGATCCAGGTCGGCACGGTCGCATAATCGGCGGCGGGATCGTCCATGGCCGCGGCGATGGCCGGCAACTCGGCGAAGAAATCCGCGCGCGTGACGGCCACCTCCTCCAGCGTTGCACCACAGGATGCGGCGACGGCAGCCGCGGCGGCACGCTCGTCGCTGGCCGCCGCATCGGGGAAGAACGCCGTGAAGGCGCGCACGGGGTGCTCCTCGTGTCGCGCCATCAGCGCGAGAACGGCCGAGGAATCGATCCCGCCGGACAGGAAGAGCCCATAGGGCACGTCGGCACGGCGATGCGCGCGCACCGAATCAGCCAGCGCCGCGTCGATCGACGCGCTGGCGACCGCCTCGTCGGCGGCGACCGGCCCACCCTGCGGCAGCGCGGCGTGGCGATGGTGCTCGACGATCGCGCCCGCGGCGACGACCAGCGTCTCGCCGGGCAAAACGCGGTGGATGCCCGGGAAGATGGTCCGTCGTCCGGTCGTGAACTGCATCTGCAGCAATTCGGCGAGCGCCCGCGGATCGGCGTCGCGGCGCGCGAAGCCCCCGGCCAGCAGCGCCTGCGGCTCCGAGGCGAAGGCAAGACCGCCGCCAGCCAGTTCGGCGTAGTAGAGCGGCTTGATGCCGAAGGGGTCGCGCGACAGGACCAGCCGCCCGACCTGCGGATCATGCAGCGCGATCGCCCACATCCCGCGCAGCGCCGACGCGAAGCCGGCGCCGTCACGGCGGTAAAGGAAGAGCGGCGCCTCGCAATCCGACCGGCTCGCGAATGGCGCGCCGGCCAGTGCCGCACGTAGTTCGGGATCGTTGTAGATCTCGCCATTGGCGATCAGGGCGGTCCCGCCCGGTTCGCGCAGCGGCTGGTCGCCTGTCTCCAGGTCGATGATCGCGAGCCGGTTATGCGTCATCGCCACGGCGTCGACGCGGTAGCCGCGCATGCCGTCGGGGCCGCGATGCGCAAGGGCCGCGCCCATCGCCGCGACCGCGCCCTCCGGCACCGCCCCCGGTGTCGTCGCCATGACCCCCGAAATGCCGCACATCAGGACCGCCCCGCGATCGCCGAGAAGAAATCCAGATAACGCCGGACCACCGCATCCTCCGTGTAGTCGGCCTCGTAGGCGGCACGTCCACTGGCGCTCAACGCCGCGCGCCGCACCGGATCGACGGCGAGCCCGGCGAGCGCACGGGACAAGGCGCCGGCATCGTCCACAGGCACCAGCAGACCGCTCTCGCCGTCGCGCAGAAGCTGCCGCGGCCCCTGGCTCGCCGCCGCGACCACGGGCCGCCCATGGGCCCAGGCCTCGATGACGACATTGCCCAGCGGTTCGTGGCGCGATGGGCAGACCAGCATGTCGCACGCCGCCAGCAGCGCGGCGACATCCCGGCGCCAACCCAGAAAACGGACCCGCGCGCCCAGCCCGAGCGCAGCGACGCGCCCGCGCAGCGCCGCCTCCTCCGGCCCGGCGCCAGCGATCCAGAGGTGCAGCCCGGGCACCGTCGCCATCGCCTCGACCAGCACGTCGAAGCCCTTGTTGCGATGGAGCCGCCCGAGCGCCAGGGCAAGCGGCGCGTCGGCGGGGGTGTCGAGCGCCGCACGATCGGCCGCCGGCGCCGGCGCGGCATCGACGAAATTCGGCAGATAGACGACGCGGTCGGCCGGCCAGCCCTCGCGGACGAGCCAGTCGCGAATGTCGGGCGTGTTGGCGACCAGCCAGTGGCAACGGCGGTAGTATTTGAGCGCGTAGTAGCCACCGAGCCGCCCGACCACCACAGGGCGCGGCGCGGCACCGGCGGCAGTTCGCGGCAAGGCCGCGCAGGCGCGGTTCATCCAGCCCAGAACGATGTCCGGCTCGAAGCGACGGATCTCGCGCGCCAGCGACCAGCGCGTGAACGGGTCGAGGGGCCCGCCGAAACGGAACTCGGCGAAGCCGATCCCCGCCTCGCGCAACATGGCCGCGCGGCGCGGATCGCGGCGGATCGCGACGCGCTGCGTCACGCCCCGGCGTCCAAAGGCAAGCACCAGGCGATCGAAGAAGGCCTCGGCGCCGCCGACCGGTGCGCCGGCCATCGCCTGGAAAAGCCGCAGCGCGGTCGCATCGCTCATCGCGGCGCATCCGACGCCAGGAGGTCGCGCGCCGCGGCCTCGACGACGTCCGCGGACAGGGTCTCCATCAAGGCGCCGGGACCCCGCGCGCCGCCACGCGCGCGCTCCAGGAGTTCCTCGAAGCTCTCCGGGGTCCTGACCGCGCGGGACCGCAGGCCCCAGGGTCCGTACCGCGTCTCGCGGCTCGGGCCGAACAGACCCAGCGTGGGGACCCGCACCGCCGCCGCGAGGTGCATGAGCCCCGAATCGTTGCCCACGAAAAGCCGTGCGCGGGCGAAACAGGCCGCGACGTCGAGCAGATCTCCGCCGCCCGTCATGTCGACCAGTCGGTCGGCCGGGATCTCCGCCAGCAACGGCTCCACCTGGACGCGCTCGGACGGCGCCGCGGCGACGAGGATCCGCGCCCCTGCCAGCGGCGCGCCGGGCGCGGTCAGGCTCCGCGCGAGGGCCGCGAAACGCGCGAGCGGCCAGGATTTCGGCGGCCAGTTCGAGGCCGGTGCCAGCGCCAGGACTGGCGCATCACCCGGCAGACGTGCTGCCGCGCGGGTCTGACGCGCGGCGGACAGCCAGATCCGTGGCGGCGGCGGCGGCTCGATGCCGATCAGACGCCCAAGCTCCGCCACGCGATGCATGTCGGGGAAACGGCGCCGGTCGACGAGCGCGATGCCGCGCCGGATCAGGGAGGTGGTCAGGGATCCGCGCAGGTCGACCGCGATGTCCCAGCGCGTGCCGACCACCTCGCGCCACAGGGCGATCCAGTGGCCGAGATAGCGGCGCTTGCGCAGGACGATGACGCGGTCAAGGCCCGGCATGTCGGCGAAGAGCGACGCCGCCGGCGCGCCGCAGGCCACCGTCACACGCGCGCCGGGATGCCGGTCCAGCAAGGCGTCGAGCAAGCCGGTCGAGAGAACGCAGTCGCCGATCCGGGTCGCGGTGACGAACAGGATCCTCACGGTCCGGTTCGGTCGTCGCGGCGCGTCAACGCGCCAGCTCCTCGAACTCCGCTGCCGCGATCTGCCAGGTGCGGCCGTTGCGCGCGGCTCGGCACGCGCCGCTCATCCGGTCGAAGGCGGCCCGATCGGTCAGCAGTTCGATCGTCGCACGGGCGAACTGCGCGTCGCTGGTCGCGACATGGCCGGTCTGGCCGTCGACCACGCGCTCGAACAGCACGGGGGCTGCCGGCCGGATCACCGCCGGCAGCCCCATCGCCTGGCTCTCGGCCAAAGTGAAACCGAAGATCTCGCTCGGCGTGCCGGGATAAAGGAACGCGCGGGCGGAGCGATACGAATCGGCCATGCCCGAATCGCCCTGCGGCCGCATCACCAGAATGCCGCGGTCGCGGGCCGCCTGGACGAGATCGACCAGCGGCTTGACGTTTGGCGGCACTTCGCTGCCGAGGATCCCGCGGTTGAGCAGCGAGGAATAGACGTGCAATTCAGCGTTCGGCACCGCCGGGCGGATCCGGTCGATCCACAACGCCAGCAGCCATCCGAGCCCGGCTTGGGGATGGGCCGTCGTGACGGCGCGCGGCGGGTCGTAGACCCGCATCGCATCGTCTTCGAGATAGTTGGACGCAAGGCCAGGCGCGAAGATCCGCGTCTCCAGCCCCAGACGATTGTCCCAGCGGCGGAGGTGCGCCTCCGAGAAGAACAGCATCGTGGGCCGATGGCGTTCCAGGATGGCCTCGTTCTCCGCGCCCTCCAGCTGGGCGAGATCGCCGCTGCACCACAAGATCCGCTTCGCCGCGACGGGAACGTGGTCGAGCAGCCGCGGCAGCCGCAGCGCGACGAGCGCGTCGGTTTCCTCGGGCTTGCTTGCGTCGAAGGGCTCCCACTTGGCGCCGTCGATCTGCAGCCCGTAGGTGGTGCGGTTGAAAACCGTCACCTCGTGGCCGCGCTGGGCGAGCGGCGACGGCAGACAGGCGAAGGCCTTCTCCGGTCCGGCGAGCGGCTGGCTCGACGGGCTATAGCCGTCGAAGGCGAAGGAGTCGTCTACGAGGACAAATCGCATGGCTGGTTCGGTTATAGGGTTCAGGCCCGAGCTTGCCAAGCCGAGGCCGCACGCCTAGCTGTGATCGCGCCATGACCCAGCCCCTCGCCGACCCTCCCGCCTTCCTGCCGCTTGCCGGGCGCGCCGTGCTCGCCATCGCCGGACCCGATCGCCGCGGCTTCCTGCAGGGGCTGATCTCGAACGACATCGCCCGCGCCACGGACAGCTGCGCCATCCATGCCGCCCTGCTGACGCCGCAGGGGCGGTTCCTCCATGATTTCGCGATCGTCGAGCATGAGGATCGCCTGCTCCTCGACGCAGAGGCCGCCGGAATCGACGCCCTCGCGAAGCGGCTGACCATGTACCGGCTGCGTTCCAAGGCGAGCATCGAGATCCTCTCCGCGTGGGGCGTGGCCGCCTTGCTCGGCCCCGAAGCGACCCGTGCCATAGGGCTGTCCGGCCCGCCTGGCACGGCAATCCCCTTCGCGGGCGGCGTCGCCTTCGTCGATCCGCGGCTGGCGGCCCTCGGCGGACGGATCGTGGCGCCGGCGGCGCGTCTGGAGGACGCCACATCCGTCGGGTTGCGGCGCGGCACCGACGATGCCTATGACGCGCTGCGGCTGCGGCTCGGCGTTCCCGATGGCACCCGCGATCTCGCCGACGGTCTGCTGATGGAAAACGGCTTCGATGCGATGAACGCGATCGACTGGAAGAAGGGCTGCTATATGGGCCAGGAAGTCACGGCCCGCATGCGCTATCGCGGTCTCGTGAAGAAACGACTGGTGCCGGTACGCATCGACGGCGTGGCGCCGCCGCCTGGCAGCATCGTGACCTTCGACGGCGTCGAAGCGGGCGAGATGCGCAGCGCCCGCGGGTCGCGCGGGCTTGCGCTGCTGCGGATCGATGCCATCGCCACAGCCGCTTCGACCGGGCGCAGCTTCGAAGCGCCGGGCGCGGTGCTGAACGCCGAGAGCCCGGCGTGGTTCGCCGAGCCGGATACGCCGGCGACCTGACGCCGCCCGTCAGCGCTTCTTGCGCGGCGACGGCTTGCCACCGGGTTTGCCGCCGGACTTGCCCGGCGGCTTGCCGGCGGGACGCGGCCCGGTCTTGCCGGTAGCGACACGCGCGGGTGGCTTCGGCGCCGGCTTCGCGGGCGACGCGGCCCGCGGCGCAGCCTTGCCCGTCGAGACCCGCACGGCCGCAGGACGACGTCCTGCCGCGAGCAGCACGCGCTGCGTCCGCGCAGTCCCTGGATCGGCGCGCTTGGCCGCCGGCTTCGGCGCCGGCACAGGCCCGGGCGCGGCGGGCGGACGCGCGGCGAGCTCCGCCTGGGCGGCGGCGAGGCGGGCGATCGGAACGCGGTACGGCGAGCACGACACGTAATCGAGGCCGGTCTCGGCGCAGAAGCGGATGGAGGCCGGATCACCGCCATGCTCGCCGCAGATCCCGAGCTTCAATCCCGGGCGCGTGGCACGGCCGCGCGTGGCCGCGATGCGGACAAGCTCGCCGACGCCATCTTGGTCCAGGCTGACGAAGGGATCGACCTGGATGATCTTGGCCGCCTCGTAGGCGTCCAGGAACGCGCTCGAATCGTCGCGGCTCAGCCCGAACGTCGTCTGGGTCAGATCGTTGGTGCCGAAGGAGAAGAACTCGGCCGTCTCGGCGATCTCGCCGGCGCGCAGCGCGGCGCGCGGCAGTTCGATCATCGTGCCGAGCTGGTAGGCGATGTCGACGCCGCTCGTCGCGCGCAGCGCCGCGTGCTCGCGCGCCACCAGGTCGCGCATCAGATCGAGTTCGCGCCGCGTCGCGACCAGCGGGATCATGATCTCGAGCAGCGGCGCCTCGCCGCCGGCCCGCGCCACGTCGAGCGCCGCGCCGAATATGGCCCGCGCCTGCATCGCGTAGATCTCGGGATAGGTGATCGCCAGGCGCACGC
>CAYSUY010000034.1:10374-27325 GCA_964434345.1 uncultured Acetobacteraceae bacterium | reverse complement strand
TGCAGGTGTCGTATCTGTCGCCGCCCTTCGGTCCGGCCTGCTTCTACCTCAAGGGCGTGGCGCCACCGGACATCACGCTGCAGCAGATCTTCAGCTCGGTGTGGCCCTTCATGGGGCTGCAGATCACGGCGCTGACGATCGTGCTGTTCTTCCCGGACGTCGCGTTGTTCCTGCCGCGGCTCCTCGACTGACCTTGGTTCGACCGGCGGGGGGCGCCCCGTCTCAGGGCGCGATCCGGACAGGCAGCCGCTTGCGGCCCCAGCGTCCCGGATCGCGCTCGAAATGCCCAGGGCAGGCGGTGCCGCAATCCAGGCACCGCCCGTCCGCATCCAGCCGCCACGCGCCGAGCTGAAAGCGGTCACGCTCGATCAGCAGCCCGCCGCAGCCATGGCACCAGGTGCTCTGGCGGCCGACATCCTCGACATTGCCGACATAGACATGGCGCAGCCCTGCGTCGCGCGCGATGCGCCGCGCGCGGGCGAGCGTGGCCGGCGGCGTGTTCGGTCGGTCGGTCATGCGGTAATCCGGGTGGAAGGCCGAGAAATGCAGCGGCACATCGGGGCCGAGCTCGCGGGCGATCCAGGCGCTCATCGCCGCGATCTCGGCATCCGAATCGTTCGCGCCGGGGATCAGGAGCGTGGTGATCTCGAGCCACACCCTGGTTTCGTGGCGCAGATGTACGAGCGTGTCGAGCACCGGTTGCAGCTTGCCCTTGGTGACGCGCCAGTAGAAATCCTCGCTGAACGCCTTCAGATCGACATTGGCGGCGTCGATATGGCGGTAGAATTCGCGCCGCGGCGCGTCGCAGATATAGCCGGCGGTGACGGCGACCGTGCGGATCCCCTCGGCATGGCAGGCCTGGGCCACGTCGATCGCGTATTCCATGAACACGACGGGATCGTTGTAGGTGAAGGCGACGCTGCGGCACCCCAGGCGCTTCGCGGCGCGCGCGACCGCGAGCGGTGACGCTGCGTCCGACATGGCGGCGGTGTCGCGGCTCTTCGAGGTGTCCCAATTCTGGCAGAAGCTGCAGGCGAGGTTGCAGCCGGCGGTGCCGAAGGACAGGACCGACGTGCCGGGCAGGAAGTGGTTGAGCGGCTTCTTCTCGATCGGGTCGACACAGAACCCCGTGGCGCGGCCATATTCGGCGAGCACGATCTCGCCACCGCGCGCCGCGCGCACGAAGCACAGGCCGCGCTGGCCGTCGGCGAGGCTGCAGGCCCGCGGACAGAGATCGCAGCGCACGCGCCCGTCGTCGAGCCGCGTCCAGTAGCGCGTCGGAACGGCATTCGGGAAATCGGTCTCCGGCGCTGCGGCCATGCGTTCCTCCATCCGCGGCACGGCGGGCGAGTCTCGCCGTCGTCGCGATCCGGTCTATACTCCACGCACCGCGTTCCGGGAGCATGTCGCGATGCACGGGCAGATCCAGGCGGCCGGCGTCGCCGGCATGTTCTATCCGGCCCAGGCCGATGCCTGCGCCAACATGGTCGATTCCTTCCTCGCCGCGGCGCGACGGGTTCCGGTCGCGCCCAAGGCGGTCATCGCACCCCATGCGGGCTTCGCCTATTCCGGCCCCATCCAGGCCAGCGCCTATGCCCCGCTCGCCGCGCGACGGGGCGAGATCGCGCGCGTGGTCATCCTGGCGCCGGCCCATCGCGTCGGCTTCTCCGGGCTTGCGCTCTCGCCGGCCGAGGGCTGGGAGACGCCGCTGGGTGTGCTGCCGGTCGACTGGGCGTGGCTCGGGCGGATCCTGCACCTCCCGCACGTCGCCGTCGACGCCACGCCCTTCGCACGCGAGCATGCGCTGGAGGTGCAGTTGCCCTTCGTGCAGCGGGCGCTTGGCGAGGTCGCGATCTGCCCGGTTCTCGTAGGCGGTGCGGCGCCGGATCTCGTGGCCGCCGCGCTGCGCGCGCTCTGGGGCGGGCCGGAGACCGCGATCGTCATCTCGTCGGATCTCAGCCACTATCACGACGACGCCACGGCGCGGGCGAAGGATGGCTCGGCCGCGGACGCGATCGAGACGCTGCGCCCGGAGGCGTTGTCCGGTGATCTCGCCTGCGGGCATCGCGCGATCGCCGGTCTCCTGCGCGAGGCGCAGGCCCGCGATCTGCGCGCCACCGCGCTGGACCTTCGCAATTCCGGCGCGACCTCAGGCCAGCCGGACCGCGTGGTCGGCTATGGCGCCTTCGCCTTCGAACAGGCCACGACGGCGCGTCTCGACGATGCCAGCCGCCAGACCCTGCGCGACGCGGCCCGTCGCGGGATCGCGCTGCGCCTGCGCAACAACGCCGTGCCGCATGTCGACCTCGATCGCTCCAAGACGCCGCTGCTCGCGGCGCGGCGGGCCAGCTTCGTGACGCTGGAGATCGACGGGCGTCTGCGCGGCTGCATCGGCTCGCTGCAGCCGCATCTGCCGCTGGCCACCGACGTGGTCGTCAATGCCTGCAAGGCGGCGACCGCGGATCCGCGCTTTCCGCCGATGACCGAGGCCGAGCTGGCGCGCGTCGCGCTCCACGTCTCGATCCTGTCGCATGCGCGACCCATCGCATGCGCGAGCGAGGCGGAATTGCTGCGGGCGCTGCATCCGGACGTCGACGGCCTGATCATCCGCGACGACCAGCGCCAGTCGCTGTTCCTGCCCAGCGTGTGGTCGTCTCTGCCGGACCCGCGCAATTTCCTGCGCCAGCTCAAGCTCAAGGCAGGCATGGCCGCGGATCACTGGTCACCGCAGTTCCGCGCCTGGCGCTTCGCTACCGAGGCCTTCTGAGGCTGCGACGCGCTTGGCGCGCGATCAGGCCGCGGCGGTGCCGAGCGGAGAGATCGCGGGAATGCGATCGGCGTGATGACAGGCCACGGCGTGGCCCGGCGTCGGCGTGACCACGGGCGGTTCGACCTGGCGGCAGATATCCGTGGCGTGGGGGCAGCGCGTATGGAAACGGCATCCCGGGGGCGGCGCCAGCGCGCTGGGCACGTCGCCGGTCAGGCGCACGCGCGGCCGGCGCAGCTTCGGGTTTGGAACGGGGATCGAGGACAGCAGCGCCTGGGTATAGGGATGGCGCGGCGTCGCGTAGAGCGAGGCCTTGTCGGCCTGCTCGACGATCTTGCCGAGATACATCACCGCGACGCGGTCGGAGATGTGCTTCACCACCGCGAGGTCGTGGGCGATGAACAGGTAGCTGAGCTTGAACTCCTCCTGCAGGTCCTGCAGCAGGTTGACGATCTGCGCCTGCACCGAGACGTCGAGCGCGGAGACGGCCTCGTCGCAGACGACGAAGCGCGGCTGCGGCGCGAGCGCGCGCGCGATGCCGATGCGCTGGCGCTGCCCGCCCGAGAACTCGTGCGGGTAGCGCACGACGTGGTTCGGCGAGAGCCCGACGGTCTCCAGCAGCTTGCGCGCGCGCCGGGTCATCTCGGGCCCGGGCCTGGCGCCCTGCACGTAGAGCGGCTCGAGGATGATCTCCTCCACCGTCATGCGCGGGTTGAGCGACGAATACGGGTCCTGGAAGACGATCTGCATCCCCTTGCGCAGCTCGCGCATCTCGGCCGGGGTGCTGGAGAGGATGTCGCGGCCCTCGATCTCGACCTTGCCGGAGGTCGGCTCGATGAGGCGAAGCACGAGGCGGCCCGTGGTCGACTTGCCGCAGCCGCTCTCGCCCACCAGGCCGAGCGTCTCGCCCTGCGCGATGTGGAAGCTGACGTCGTCGACCGCGCGCACGCGGCCGACCTCGCGCTTGACGAAGAAACCGGCGGTGATCGGGAAGTGCTTGGTCAGGTTCTCGACGCGCAGCAGCGGGGCGGGGGAGGTCGCGCTCATGCCGAGGCCCCCTCGCGCGCGCGGATGCAGGCCGCGAAATGCCCGGGCGCGATCTCCTGCGTCGCCGGCCGGCCCGCCTCGCAGGCCTCGACGCGGCGGCCGCAGCGCGGCGCGAAGCGGCAGCCGGGCGGCAGCTCGTAGAGGCTCGGCAGCGTGCCGGGGATCGTGCGCAGGCGCGGCACCTCGCCGATCAGGTCCGGCGTGCTGGAGAGCAGGCCCGCCGTGTAGGGATGGGTTGGCGCGTCGAAGATGCGGCCGACGGGGCCTTCCTCGGCGATGCGGCCCGCGTACATCACCGCGACGCGATCCGCGAACTCCGCGATCACGCCCATGTTGTGGGTGATGATGACGATCGCCATGCCCATCTCGCGCTGCAGGTCGCGCAGCAGGTCGAGGATCTGCGCCTGGATGGTGACGTCGAGCGCCGTGGTCGGTTCGTCGGCCAGAAGCAGCTTCGGCGAGCAGGACAGCGCCATGGCGATCATCACGCGCTGGCGCATGCCGCCGGACAATTGATGCGGGAAATCGTCGATGCGGCGTTCGGGGCTCGGGATGCCGACCCGGGCGAGCATCTCGATGCCGCGGGTGCGGGCCGCGGCGGCACCGATCCGCTCGTGGACCCGGATGGTCTCGGTGATCTGGTCGCCGATCGAGAAGACCGGGTTCAGGGAGGTCATCGGCTCCTGGAAGATCATGCCGATCGCCGATCCGCGCAGCTGGCGCAGCTCCGATTTCGGCATCTTCAGCAGGTCGCGGCCCTGGAACAGGATCTCGCCGCCGGCGACGCGTCCGGGTGGCTGCGGCAGCAGGCCCATGATCGAGAGAGCGGTGACGCTCTTGCCGGAGCCGGATTCGCCGACGATGCCCAGCACCTCGCCGGGCGATACGTCGAAGCTGACATCGTCGACCGCGGTGACATCGCCCTGCATGGTCCCGAACACGGTGCGCAGATTGCGCACGCTCAGAAGCGGCTGCGTGGCCATCAGCCCTGCTCCACCTTGAGGCGGGGATCGAGCACGTCGCGCAGCCCGTCTCCCATCAGGTTGAGGCCCAGCACGGTGATCGCGATCGCGCAGCCCGGAACGACCGTCAACCACGCGGCCTCGCGGATATAGGTCCTGCCCTCGCTGATCATCGTGCCCCAGCTGGGCACGCTCGGCGGCGCGCCGAGGCCGAGGAAGCTGAGGACCGCCTCCGAGAGCACCGCGTAGGCGAAGATGAAGCTGAGCTGCACGATCAGCGGTGCCATGCAGTTGGGCATGATGTGGCGCGAGATGATCCGCCAGTCGCCGGCGCCGGCGGCGCGTGCGGCCTGCACGAACTCCATTTCGCGCACGACCAGCACCGAGGCGCGGACGATGCGCGCCGTGCGCGGGATGTAGACCACGGAGAGCGCGAACACGGCGGTCCAGGCCGACGGGCCGAGCGCCGCGGCGATGCCGATCGCCAGCAGGATCGACGGGAACGCCATCAGCGCGTCGGCGAGGCGCATCATCGGGCCGTCGAGCTTGCGGAAATAGCCGGCGACCGCGCCGAGCAGGACGCCGAATACGGCGTTGAGGATGACCACGCCCAGTCCGATCATCAGGCTGAGCTGCGCGCCATGGACGACCCGGCTGAGCAGGTTGCGGCCGAGATTGTCCGTCCCAAGCAGCAGCACGCGGTCGAGTTGCGGCGGCCGGAAGCGCATGCGGATCGCGGTACGGTTGGGGTCGTTGGGCGCGATCCACCAGGCGAAGACGGCCAGGGCAAGCACGAAGCCGAACAGGACCAGCCCGATCATGAACGACCGGTGCCGGATCAGGCGGCGGAAGGTCGATGTCCGCCAGAACGGCGTGCGCCGCGGCTTCACGGCCTCGTCGCGAGCGTCCATGGTCGCGTCACTTGCCGGCATCGTAGCGCACCCGCGGATCGAACCAGGCGTAGAGGATGTCGACGAGAATGTTCAGCAGCATCAACGCGGCGGCGACGAAGAGCAGCCCGCCCTGGATCATCGTGTAGTCGCGGCGCAGGATCGCGTTGCCCAGCAGCGACCCGATGCCGTGGACCGAGAACACGGATTCGATCACCACGGATCCGGAGATGAGGACCGAGAGGATGATGCCGATCACCGTGACGACGGGGATCATGACGTTCGCCATCGCGTGCTTGGCCACCACCTTCCATTCCGGAAGGCCCTTGGCACGCGCGGTGCGGATATAGTCCTGGCGCAGCGTCTCGAGCATCGTCGAGCGCGTGATGCGCGCGAGCAGGCCGATCTGAAGCATCGCCAGGGCCGTGGCTGGCATGGTCGCGTGACGGAACCAGCGCCAGGGATCCTCGGAGAACTCGACATAGCCGTTGGTCGGCAGCCAGCCGAGATGGACCGAAAACAGGACGATCATCACCAGGCCGAGCCAGAAATTCGGAAGCGACACGCCGATCAGCGCGAAGGTGGTCGCGACCTGGTCGATCCAGGTGTTCTGGCGCAGCGCGGCGAGAATGCCGATCGCGATCCCGAAGACGATCGTCAGGATCAGCGAATAGATCGAGATGGATACCGTGATCGGCGCGCGCTCGAACACCGCTTCGAGCACCGGCTTGCCGAGCAGCAGGGAGCGGCCGAGATCGCCCTGCAGCAGGTTCCAGTAGAAGACGCCCAACTGGACATGGAAGGGCCGGTCGAGGCCGAGATTCTTGCGGATGGCCTCGATCTCCGCGGCCGATGCGCTGGGACCGCCGATCACGATCGCCGGATCGCCGGGCACCAGCTTCATGATCCCGAACGAGATCAGGCTGACGATCAGCAGGATCGGCACCGATTGGATCAGGCGGCGGACGATATAGCGGCCCATGGGATCCGGTCAGGAGAGAGGAGCGGGGTGGCGCCGGCCCGCGAAGGGGCCGGCGCCGGTCCTGGACTCAGCCCTTGATCCAGACGTTGGACATGCGCGGGATGCGGAAGGGCTTGAAGCCCTCCACGGTGCCGCGCACGGCCTGCACCTTGGTCAGCGAGCCGAACGGATAGACCATGGCGTTTTCGAGCGCGCGCTTCTGCGCGCGGGCGAAGGCTGCCTTGCGGGCCTCGAGGGTCGGGCTGTTCTCGATCGCCTGGAAGGCATCGATGAACTCCTTGTCCTCTTCGCCGGTCTTCGGGTTGTAGGCTTCGCTGAGCGGCGGCATGAAGAACCGCAGCGCCGCGGCGCCGCCGAGCGAGGAGTTGGTGCCCCAGCCCGTGAAGAACAGGTGCCAGCCGGTGTCCTGGGTGCGGTACATGTTCACCGAGGCGGGCCAGTCGATGACGAGCAACTCGGCGTTGATGCCGATCGACTTCATCTGCTCGGCCATCATCGTCGCGGCCATGAACATGTTCGGGTAGTCGCGATTGGTCAGCAGGATGACCTTCTCGCCCTTGTACCCGGACTGGGACAGGAACTGCTTGGCCTTCGCGCTGTCCTTCTGGTTGTAGGTCTCCTTGCCGACATCCGTGTAGTAGGCCTGACCCGGATACTGGAAGCCGATGTTCAGGCTGTAGGCGCCGTCGGTCGCCGCCTCCATGATGTCGTCCATGTCGAGAACCGCCTGCACCGCCTTGCGGAAGTTCAGGTTGTTCATCGGCGGCAGCTGCGTGTTGGTCAGCGCGATCTGGATCCAGAAATTCTTCAGCGGCAGCATCGAGATGTTGCGGTTGTCCTTGAGCCGCGGCTGCGACTTCGCGGGGACGTCCTCGACGATCTGGAACTCGCCGGTCTCGAGGCCGGCGACGCGTGCGCCCGGCTCCGTGATGAAGCGGATGTCGATGGTGTCGAGGCAGGCGACCTTGTAGCCGCCGAAGCCATTGGTCGTCGTGTAGCGCGTGTCGGGCTGGTAGCCCTCGTAGCGGCGCAGCTTGGCGTGGCTGTCGGCGACGAACTCGGAGACCTGCCAGGGGCCGGTGCCGATCGCCGGCAGCTGCAGCGCCGCGGCGCCTTCGAACTCGGCCGGATGGATCACGACCGGAACGCTGAACGAGCTCAGGTTCTCGAGGAAGGTCGGCTGCGGCTGCTTGAGGCGCATCACGAAGGTGTTCGCGTCCGGCGCCTCGTATTTCTCGACGATCGCGAACATGCCGCGGTCGTTGCCGACGCGCATGTAGCGGTTGAACGAGGCGACGACGTCGGCGGAGGTCAGCGCCTTGCCGTTATGGAACTTGATGCCCTGGCGGAGCTTGAACGTGTAGACCAGCTTGTCCGCGCTCTCGGTCACCTCGGCGGCGAGCTCGGGCATCGGCGCCATGTTCTCGTCGCGCGTCATCAGCGATTCGAACACGTTCATCGCGATGTTGCGGGTCGAGATGGTCGACGAGACGTGCTGGTCGAGGCTGTTCGCCTTCGCTTCCTGGGCGAAGACGAGATTGCCGCCCTTGCGTCCGCACTGGAACGCCTGCGCGCTCGCGGCATCCGCCGCCATCAGGGCGGCGCCGGCGAGCAGCGCCGCGCGCATCCCTCGGGTGATCGTGAAGTCCATCTGTGCCTCTCCCTTGTCGTTCGCGGCTTGCCGATGCCGGGTCGTGCGCCGGCAGATGCCGATCGGGGGACGCTAGCGGCTCGCGCCGCCGTGCGTCGACTCATTTCGCGCCCTGCGACTGGTCGCTGCGCGGCCGCGAAATGGGTCTCGACGCGCGTGCCGCCGCTGCGGCACTCTCGACGCTCACAAGTCCGGAGGAACCATGTCCGCGAGCAAGCCGAGCCGTCTCAGCGCCACCATCGACCTGAACAAGTCGGGCAAGCACACGGGTTTCGTGCGCGTGCCGCATTCGGTCCATCGCTCCGCCTATGGATGGCTGCCGATCCCCATCGCCTCGATCAAGAACGGCAAGGGACCGAAGGTCTTCCTCAGCGCGGGCAACCATGGCGACGAATGGGAAGGCCAGGTCGCGCTCGGCAAGCTGATCCGCTCGCTCTCGCCCAAGGACATCCAGGGGCAGGTGATCATCTGCTCGTCGCTGAATTTCCCGGCCGCCAATGCCGGCACGCGCACCTCGCCGATCGATGACGGCAATCTCAACCGCTCCTTCCCCGGCAATCCGGACGGCACGGTCACGCAGCAGATCGCCTATTACGTCGAACACGTGATCCTGCCGGGTTGCCAATACGCCTTCGACTTCCATTCCGGCGGCAGCTCGCTGATGTATCTGCCCTCGGCGCTGTGCAGCCGCGATCCGGATCCCGCGAAGTTCGAGCGTGCGCTCGAGCGCCTGCGCGTTTTCGGCGCGCCCTACGCCTATTTCTCGTCCAAGCCGCAGCAGACCCAGGGCGAGGACCGGACGCTCGGCGCCGGCGGGCATCGCCAGGGCGTCGAGACCATGGGCACCGAGCTGGGCGGCACCGGCAAGGTGACGCCGTCGATCCTGCGCATCGCCGAGCAGGGCATCCTGCGCCTGCTCGCGCATGTCGGCGTCTACAAGGGCAAGGTCGAGCCGCCGCCGGCGGTGCGCCTGCTCGAGGTCGGCGGCGACGACTATTTCGTCTACGCGCCCGATGGCGGCGTGTTCGAGCCGCTCGCCGAACTCGGCGACGTCGTCAACAAGGGCCAGCCCGCCGCGCTCATCCATTTCCACGACACCCCCTGGCGCAAGCCGACGGTCGCGCATTTCGAGCATGACGGCGTCGTGCTGTGCATGCGCGTCCCCGGGCGCACCGAGCGTGGAGACTGCCTGTTCCACCTCGGCAGCGACTACAAGCCGGCCGTCGCGGCCGTTGCGGCCGCAAAGCCGGGCCGGAAGGGCTGATCCGGGCGCGGCGGCCTCGCGCCGCCGCTTCCCGCATGGAGGATCCGCGCATGCGCGAGCCCCGCGCCGGACGACGTACGCTCCTTGCCGGGATCGGCGCGGCTGGTCTCGCGAGCGCGATTCCGGCCATCACGGCGCGTGCCCAGGCCATGGCGCAACCGCGCCGTGGCGGCACGCTCGTGGTCGCGGCCGATGGCGAACCGCGCAACCTCAACCCGGCGATCGTCGCGTCCAACGGCGTGTTCTTCGTCGCGAGCAAGGTGATCGAGCCGCTGGCGGAGATGGCCTATGGGGGCGAGGGGCTTGAGCCACGCCTCGCGACGTCGTGGAGCGGGGCGCCCGACGGGCGCAGCGTGACCTTCGCGTTGCGCCGCGGCGTGACATGGCATGATGGCCGCCCGTTCACGTCGGCGGATGTCGCATTCTCCGCGCTCGACGTCTGGCGCAAGCTGCAGAATCTCGGCCGGGTGGTCTTCGCGGATCTCGAGGCCGTCGAGACGCCCGACGACGCCACCGCGATCTTTCGTTTCGCCGCGCCGACGCCATTCCAGCTGATCCGCAATGCCCTGCCGGCGCTCACCGCCGTGTTGCCGCGCCATCTCTATGCGGGGACGGACATCGCGGCAAACCCGGCCAATGCGCGGCTGGTCGGGACCGGTCCTTTCCGCTTCGCCGAGCACCGGCCGGGCGAGTACTACCGGCTGGAGCGCAATCCAGCCTATCGCGAGGCCGGGCGTCCGCATGTCGATGGCATCGTCTACCGCGTGATGCCGGATCGCGCCGCGATCGCGGCGGCGCTCGAGGCCAACCAGATCCAGCTCAGCGCCTTCTCGGCGGTGCCGCTCAGCGATCTCGCGCGCATCGCCGCGGTTCCTGGCATCGCCGTGATCCCCGGCGGCTACGAGGGCATCACCTATCAGTTGACCGTGGAGATCAACCACCGGCGCCGCGAGTTGGCGGATGTCCGCGTGCGGCGCGCGATCGCCCATGCGATCGATCGGCGTTTCGTCGTCGATACGATCTTCCTGGGCTATGCGAAGCCGTCGAACGGACCGATCCCGGCCTTCGACACCCGGTTCCACGAGGCGGGGCTGGACATGCCCGGCTTCGATCCGGCGCGCGCCAACGCGCTGCTCGACGAGGCAGGCTATCCGCGCGGGGCCGGCGGCGTCCGGTTCCGGCTGCGGCTTCTGCCCGCGCCCTGGTTCGAGCAGACGCGCCAGATGGGCGATTATCTGCGCCAGGCGCTGCGCGCCATCGGCATCGATGCGCAGGTCGTGGCCAACGACAGCGCGGCCCATACGCGTGCCGTCTACACGACGCACGACTTCGATCTCGCGATCGGCTCGCCGGTGTATCGCAACGATCCGGCGATCTCGACGACGATCCTCTACCAGGGTGGCCTGCCGGCGGGCGTGCCGTTCTCCAACCAGTACGGCTATGCCGATCCCGCGATGGACGCGATCGTCGCGAAGGCGGCGCGCAGCATCGACGAGCAGGAGCGCGTCGAACTCTACCGCGCGTTCCAGCGCCGCGCGGCGGCCGATCTGCCGCTGATCCACGTCGCGGAATTCTCCTTCCTCACAGTGGCGCGCCGCAGCGTTCGCAACGTCGCCGGCAATCCGCGCTGGGCCACCTCGCACTGGTCGGATGTCTGGCTCGACGCCTGAGGCGCGGAGCCGGAGGTGAGGCGCGGGGCGCGCATCGTCCTCGGCCGTTGCGTCGCGGCCCTGCCCACGATGCTGGTCGTCGCGCTCGCCGCCTTCGCCCTGCTCTCGGCCGCGCCCGGCGACGCCGTCGACGCCTATCTCGCGCAGACCGGCGGCGATGCGGGCTTCGCGGCGGAGTTGCGCGCGCGCTTCGGGCTCGTCGCGTCCTGGCCCGCGCGTCTCGTGGCCTTCCTCGGCAATCTGCTGCGCCTCGATCTCGGCGTGTCGGTCCTGTTCGGCCGGCCGGTCGCGGCAGTGATCGGCGAGCGCCTGCCCAACACGCTGCTGCTGATGGCGGCGACCGCGCTGGTGGCGGCGGGTCTCGGGGTCCTGCTCGGTCTGCTCGCGGGGGCGCGTCCGGGCGGGGTCCGCGACGCGGTCCTGACGACGGCGGCGCTGGCGATGCTGGCCGTGCCGAATTTCTGGCTCGCCCTCATGCTGATCCTGATCTTCGTCGTCGGTCTCGGCTGGTTCCCGATCGGCGGCATCCGGACCATCGGCGGCCCGCCGGCCGGCGGGCCGGTGCTCGACACGCTGCGCCATCTCGTCCTGCCGGCCCTGGCGCTCGGCATCGGCTATGTCGCGATGTTCATGCGCACGCTGCGGGCAGGAATGGCGGAGGCGTGGCGGGCCGATCATGTCCGCGCCGCCCATGCCCGCGGCATCCGTCGTCGCGACGTCGTCTGGCGCGCGGTGGCGCGGCCGGCGCTGATCCCGGTCGTCGTCCTGTTCGGCCAGCATGTCGGCACGCTGGTCGGCGGCAGCGTCGTCGTCGAGACCGTGTTCGCCGTTCCCGGCATGGGGCGTCTTGCCTACGAGGCAGTGGTCGGCCGTGACCCGCTGCTGCTGGTCGGCGTCCTGGTGACGGCGACGGTCGTGGTCCTGCTGTCGAACATGCTCGTCGATCTCGCGCTGGCGCGGCTCGATCCGCGGATCGGGGCAGCGGATGGCTGACGGCATCGTCGGCGCGACGCTGAGGCGCCCGGAAGGGGGCTTCGGGGCCGCGATGCTGATCCTGGCGGCGGCGTTGGCCCTCGCCGCGCCCCTGCTCGCGCCTGGCGATCCGCTGGCGATGGCCGGCCGGCCGCTCCTGGCACCGTTCATGGATCCGGCCTTGCCGCTGGGCACCGACCGTCTCGGCCGCAGCATCGCGGCCGGGCTTGTCCATGGCGCGCGGTCGAGCCTGTTCACCGGCCTCGCCGTCGCCGTGATGGCGCTGTGCGTCGGCGCGGCCTGCGGCGCGGTGGCGGGCTATCTCGGCGGTATCGTGGACGAGATGCTGATGCGCGTCGCCGACGCGGCGCAGACGGTTCCGTCCTTTCTGCTCGCGCTGGCGCTGGTCAGCGTCACCGGTCCGTCGCCGGCCGGCGTCGTGGTCGCGCTGTCGGCGGGCAGCTGGACCGCGACCGCGCGCATGGTCCGCGCCGAGGTGATGAGCCTGCGCGGGCGCGCCTTCGTCGAGGCGTCGCGGCTGGTCGGGCGTCCGGCCCTGGCGATCGCCTTCCGCGTCGTGCTGCCCAACGCGCTGGCACCCGCCATCGCGCTCGCCGCGGTGATCGTGGCGGGTGCGATCCTGTCTGAATCGGCACTCGCCTTTCTCGGCCTCTCCGATCCCAATCGCGCGAGCTGGGGCGCGATGATCGCGGAGGGGCGCAGCGTCCTGCGCACGGCGCCCCATGTCGTCGTCGCTCCCGGCGTGGCGCTGTTCGTGACCGTTCTGGGTGTGAGCCTTCTGGGCGAGGGGCTGCGCAAGGCGCTCGCCGGGCGCGCGACGTGACAGGCTGCGGCGTCAGGAGCCGCGCTGGCGCCGTGCGAGCTGGGCCTCGCGCAACGTGATGTACAGCGTGCTGGCGACGATGATGGCGGCCCCGGCGACCGTGTAACGATCCGGCAACTCCGCGAAGATCAGGTACCCTGCGGCGACCGCGTAGAGCAGCCGCGCATAGTCGACCGGTGCGAGAGCGGACGCCTCGCCGAGGCGGAAGGCGCGGATGGACAGATACTGGCCGGCAGGGCCGCATATGCCGATCACCAGAAGCCAGAGCGCCTGCGCGGCGGTCGGCATCTGCCAGGCCAGAAGTCCAGGCACGAGGGTGCCGAGCGTGGTGATGATGGCGATATAGGCCATGATTTGGACCGGCGCCTCGCGTGTCGCGAGGGCGCGGGTGGTCAGCGTGATCGCCGCGCCGGTCGCGGCGCCGAAGACCGCGACGGCGTAGGCGGGGCTGAATTCGCCGACGCCCGGGCGCATGACCACGACGACGCCAAGCAGCCCAACGATGGTCGCGGTCCAGCGCCGCCAGCGCACGATCTCACCGAGCACCATGGCCGCGAAGGCGACGATGAACAGGTTGCGGGCGAAGCTGATGGAGACGGCGCTGGCCATCGGCAGATGGGCGTAGCTGTAGAAATAGGCGTAAAGCCCGACCACGGTCAGGCCGCCGCGCAGCGCGTGGAGCGGGAAATGGCTGGTGCGCAGCGCCGCGGATCCCGCGCGCAGGACGAAGGGCAGCAGGATCGCAAGCTGCGCGACGCTGCGGATGAACACCAGCTGGATGATCGGCAGTTCGTCCCCGATCATCCGCGTCCCGATGGTCTCGCAGGTGAAGAACCCGAAGGACAGCAGCATCAGCAGCGTGGCGCGGGTGTTCTCGCCCCAGGCCGCCCAGCGGCTGCGCGCCCGGGCGATGAATTCCGCGGCGATGCCGCGGGACGTGAACGGAAAAATAGCGTCGGTCCTGATCGCGAGAAGCGCGCGAGGTCGAGCTTAGAGCGCGGGATGCGGATGGCGCCAGCTTCGTGCCGCGCGACGCGCGGCGTCAGTCCCGCGGGGGCGGCCCCTCGGGGGTGACCGTGCGCACGATCGAGGCGTCGAGCGCCTCGTAATCGTGGTAGCCGAGCGTCGCGTAGAGTTCCTTGCGGGTCTGCATCCGCGGCAACATCGCCTGCGCGCCGCCGTCGCGGGCGATCGCAGCGTAGAGTTCTTCTTGCGCGCGTGCGGCCATGCGCAGCGCGCTGACCGGCCAGATCACCATGCGATAGCCCATCGCCGCGAATTCGTCGGCGGTGAAATAGGGCGTGCGGCCGAACTCGGTCATGTTGGCGAGCAGGGGCGCGTCGATCCGGGACGCGAAGGTCCGGAACATCTCGGCGTCGTGGAGCGCTTCGGGGAAGATCGCGTCGGCGCCGGCCTCGAGATAAAGCCGCGCGCGCGCGACCGCGCCGTCCATCCCCTCGCTTGCCGCGGCGTCGGTGCGCGCGATGATGTAGAGATGCCGGCGCGCGCGTCGCGCCGCCGCGATCTTGGCCGCCATGTCGCGCGGGCTGGCCAGCTTCTTGTCGTTGAGATGCCCGCATTTCTTGGGCAGCAACTGGTCCTCGAAATGGACCGCTCCGGCGCCTGCCTCCTCGAAGGCGCGCACCATGTGCATGGCGTTGAGCGCCTCGCCGTAGCCGGTGTCGCCGTCCACGAGCACGGGCAGGTCGCTGGCGCGGACGACCTGACGGATGAAGAAGCAGACCTCGTCGATGGTGATGATCCCGAGATCGGGGATCCCCATCGAGGCCGTCATCGCCGCGCCGGAGAGATAGAGCGCCTCGAACCCGGCCGCCCGCGCCTGCAGCGCGGCGAGACCGTTATGCGCGCCGGGCATGCGGACGATGCCGGGCCGCGCGAGCAGGTCCCGGAAGCGCGCGCCCGCGGGGCGGGCGTCGCCGTCTTCAGCGACGAGATAGGGCATCAGGACCTCCCAGTGGCGGATCGTATCACTTCGCGCCGAGACGCCGCAGCAGCGCCGGCAGGAACAGGGTGGCGAGCGCGAGCAGCATGAGCCCCGCCGCGATCGGCGTACCGACCAGCGCCAGCGGGTCGCCTTGGCTGATCGAGAGCGCGCGCCGGAGCTGTGTCTCCGCCATCGGCCCGAGGATCAGCCCGATCACGACGGGGGCGATCGGAAAATCGTAGACGCGCATCGCGTAGCCCATGAGCCCGATGGCGAGCATGATGAGCAGGTCGGCCCAGGAGGTCGAGATGCCCCAGACGCCGACCAGCGCGAACACCATGATTCCGGCGTACAGATACGGGCGCGGCACCAGCAGCAGCCGCACCCATAGCCCGGCGAGGGGCAGGTTCAGGATGAGCAGCATCAGATTGCCGACATAGAGCGACGCGATCAGGCCCCAGACAAGCGCCGCGTTGTTGGCGAAGAGCTGTGGTCCCGGCTGGATACCGTAGTTCTGGAACGCCGCGAGCAGAACGGCGGCTGTGGCGGAGGTGGGAAGGCCGAGCGTCAGCAGGGGCACGAGGATGCCGGCGGCGGCGGCGTTGTTCGCGGCCTCGGGGCCGGCGACGCCTTCGATGGCGCCGTTGCCGAACTCCTCGGGGCGCGGCGAGAGCCGACGTTCCAGCGTATAGGACAGGAAGGTCGGGATCTCCGATCCGCCCGCGGGCAGGGCGCCGATCGGGAACCCGATCGCGGTACCCCGCAGCCAGGGCTTCCACGAGCGGCGCCAATCCTCGCGCGTCATCCAGGCCCCGCCGGCCAGGGGGTTCACCGCCGGCGGCGCGTTGGCGTAGCGACTGGCCACGTAAAAGCACTCCCCGACCGCGAAGAGCGACACGAGCACGATCGTCAGCTGGATGCCGTCGAGCAACTCGGGATTGCCGAAGATCATCCGCGCCTGTCCGGTCTGGCCGTCGATCCCGACGACGCCAAGCGCGAGTCCCAGGAACAGGGCGATGAAGCCACGGACCCGCGAGCTTCCCATCACGACCGCGACCGAGGTGAAGGCGAGGACGATCAGCGCGAAATAATCCTCGGGGCCGAAGATATAGGCCAGTTCCGCGATCGTCGGCGCGAGGAAGGACAGGCCGACCGTGCCGATCGTGCCGGCGACGAAGGACCCGATGGCCGCGGTCGCGAGGGCGGCCGCGCCGCGGCCCCGCTTGGCCATGCGGTTGCCCTCGATCGCCGTCATCATCGAACCGGACTCACCCGGCGCGTTGATGAGGATCGACGTGGTCGAGCCGCCATACATCGCGCCGTAGAGGATCCCGGCGAACATGATGAAGGCGGCTTCCGGCGCCAGCTTGACCGTCACCGGCAGCAGCAGCGCGATGGTCAGCGCGGGACCGATTCCCGGCAGCACGCCGATCGCCGTGCCGAGCGCGCTGCCGATGAGCGCCATCAGCAGGTTGACCGGCTGCAGCGCGATCGCGAAGCCCTGGAGCAGCGATTGGAAGGCGTCCATTGCGGCTCCGGTCAGGGTTGCGGCAGCAGGGCGGCGAGCGACGGCAGGCGCCACGCGGCGCCGAGCTGGACGCCGAGCGCGGAGAACCCAAACCAGGTCGCGGCACCGAGCGTGGCCCCGATCGCGAGGCCAAGGACGGGGTTGCGGGCGCCGAAGGCGCGCGCGGTCAGGGCGAAGACCAGCGCCGCGCTGACCACGAAGCCGAAGCGCTCCATCGTGTAGAGCGGCAGGGCGGCGCCGAGCAGCGCCGTCAGCAGCGCCTTGCGGGACGGTGCCTGCCCCGCGACGGCATCCTCGGCGTCCTGGGGCTCGAAGCGCGCGCCGCGCGCGATCTGCACCGTCAAGGCAAGTCCGAGCAGGACGAGCGCGCCACCGACGATGGCGATGAACATGCCCGGGCCGATCCGCGCATGCGTCGCGACGATCGGC
>CAYSUY010000034.1:0-10364 GCA_964434345.1 uncultured Acetobacteraceae bacterium | reverse complement strand
AGCCTGCGCAGCCGAGACCGGGGTGGACTGGTTGATCCGCGCATGCGTCGCGACGATCGGCAGTTGCGCGGCGCCATAGAGCCACAGGGCGCCGACGGCGACGACCGCTCCGCCGAGCCACCAGGGGCGGGGGCCGGTCGCGGCCTGTTCGTGATCGGGATGCATCACGCGAGGGACATGCGGGAGGCGGCGTGCCGCCTCCCGGTCCGGTCCGCGGACTTACTTGGCGATGCCGACGTCCTTGAGGACGACCGCCCAGCGAGCCTTCTCGTCGTCGAGGAACTTGGCGAAAGGCGCGCCGGAGAGGTAGGCGTCCTCGAGGCCGACCTTGTCGAGCGCGTCCTTCCACTCCTTGGTCTTGCTCATGCGGTCGAGGCGCTCGATCCATTTCGCGCGCCCGGCGGCGGACATGTCAGGCGCGCCGACGATTCCGCGCCAGTTGCCGATCTCCAGGTCGATGCCCTGCTCCTTGAGCGATTGCGTGCCGTTGGATCCGGCCGCGCTGGTGACGGCGACGAAGCGCACGCGCTTGGCGTCGACCTGGGTCTGCAATTCGGAGATGCCGGAGATCGCGGCCTTGACCTTGCCGCCGGCGACCAGCGTCGCGACCTCGGCACCCGAGGCGGTCGGGACATAGTTCATCTTGTCGGTCGGCACGCCGGCAATGCGTGCGAGCAGGGCGAGGGTGGCATGATCGACGCCCCCCGCCGACCCACCGGCCACGGGGAAGCCGCCTGGATCCTTCTTGAACGCCTCGACGAAGTCCTTGGCCGACTTGATCGGGCTGTCGACCGGCACGGCGATCGCGTTGAACTCGAAGGTCAGGCGCGCGAGCGGCGCGACGGTGTCCAGCGTCACCGGCGATTTGTTCGCGATGATGCCGCCGACCATGATCACGCCCGTGATCATCACCGAATTGTCCTGGCCCTTGGTACGCATGAAATCGGCGAGGCCCAGCGTTCCGGCGGCGCCGCCCTTGTTGGTGAAGGTCGCACCTTCCGGGAGGTTGCCGGTGCGCGCGAGCACGTCGAAGACGAGACGGCCAGTGCCATCCCAGCCGCCGCCGGCGCCGGCGGGGATCATCACCTTCGCGGGTTCGGCGGAGGCGGGAGAGGCGGCCAGCATGAGCGCGCCGGCCACGGCGGAAAGAGTGAAGATCCTGCGACGCATGGGCGGGGCTCCCTGGAAGCGTTGGACGGCGCCAGGAGGGCGCACGTCGAAGGCGCAAGCTTGCCGCGCGGGCTACCGGGTTTCAACCGTTGCGGCGCGGTTCACGGTGCGTGCGGGGTAATGCCGACGACCGACGCCGGATGCGCGCTCGGTATTCGTCGGCGCCGCGGCCTAGGCTTCTCCTCGCAACCAACCGAGAGGAGACAGAGCATGCTCGATCATGTCGCGACCACGCGGATGCGTGCCGCGCCCAGCGACCACGGACATGGTTTCGACGGGGGCGGCTTCGACGGAGGGGGCTTCGATGGGGGGGGGCCGGGCGGGATGGGGTTCGGCGGGCTTCTCGCCGACGCCTCCAGCCCCGGCGCGCACGGCTTCGAGGTACAGGACGGGGTGGCGCAGGCCTTCGGTCTGCAGAACTGGGGGGAGGTCCAGGACGGGTATGCCCAGGTGCTGCAGGCCGAGACCGCCGCCGCCACCGCCGCCACCGCCGCTGCCGTGTCGCACGACGGCGCGCGGGGCGATCCGCTGGTCGACCCGATGTCCAGCGGTCACGCCCAGGGCCAGTGCTTCAGCGACATCGTCAGCGGGGTGTTGCGGGCCCTCGATCCTGAATACTTCACCGGCCATGTCCTGACCGGCGTGATCCGGGGCATCTCGCCCCAGGTCATGGTGGCGGAACTTGGTGTGCACGCGACCCTGACCGCCGGCAATGCGGCCGTCGATGCGTTCAAGGAGAGCCCCGCCTGCCAGACCCTCGACAATGCCGTCGAGGCCAATCGGCTCGGGCTCGGCGTCGTCGGGGCGCCGTGACCGGTCGCGCGGACCCGATCTCCGCGCGTGCGGCCTTGGAGGGCGGGCGGCCTCGGTGCCGTCCGCCCGGGCCGCGCCGGCGCGATCGCTGGCCGGGCAGATGCCTCGCGCGCGTGCTCTGGCTCGTTCTGGTCGCCGTGGCAGGGGTGTCGCCGGCCAGGCATGCCGATGCGGCAGGACCGGATCCCGCGACGCTTGCCGATGTCTTCGCGCGGATCGTCGATGGCAGCGAATACGGGGCGCCCGTTCCCGGGCTCGCGCGCTGGGACGAGCGCGAACTCGAAATCGGTGTCGTCGGCGCGCCGCTGGACGATCAGCGCGCCGCGCTCGAGGCGCTGCTGCCCGTGCTCGAGGGCGCGACCGGCATCACGATGCGCGCGGTCGAACCGCTTGCCGGGCCGCGCGACGACACGCCGCCGGGACAGCTGGCGGTGGATCTGCGCGCCCCCGATGTGCTGATGCGTCTGCATGTCGGTCTCGCCGGCCAGGGGTTCAAGCCGGTCGTGATGCTTGGCCAGGGCGCGCGATTCTTCCTCTGGCGGGCCCATATGATCGTCGTCTTCGCGGATCATCACGGCGCGGCGCAGATCGGACGTTCGCTGCAGGTGGCGCCGCGGCTGCTATCCGGAATCGACGCGGGCAGCGTGCCGTGTTTCGCGCATTTCGGGATCGACACCAGCCAGCATGTCTTCCGCTATGCGATCGTCGTCCTGCGCACCGATCTGCCCGACTGGGCGAGACGTCGATGCCTGCACGAGGAGATCGTCCAGTCGCTGGGGCTGCGCAACGACGTGCGCGGGTCCGATCTCACGCTGTTCGACGACCAGCCCATGCGCCGCCGCACCGAACTGACGTCGTACGACCTGATGTTCCTGGCGCTGCTCTACGACCCTCGCCTGCCGCGCGGCTTGACCGGTGCGACGCTGCGGGCGCGGGCGAGAGAGCTCATCGTGGCGCGCGTGGCGGCCGGACGCGATCGCGGGGCGGACGGCCAGCCGCCATGAGTGCTATGGATGGCATCGCGCACCGGAGCGCTGCTGGAGGGGCCGCATGGAGTTCGATCTCGTCGTGCGCGGCGGCACGATCGCCACCGCCGCCGACACCTATCGCGCGGATATCGGCATCCGCGGTGGCCGTATCGTCGCGATCGCCGACGCCCTGACGGCGCCGCGCATGATCGACGCGGGCGGATTGCTGGTGCTGCCCGGCGGTATCGACAGCCATGTGCATATCGAGCAGCCGGGCAGCGACGGCTCGATGACCGCCGACGATTTCGAGTCGGGCACCCGGGCGGCCGCCTGCGGCGGCACGACGACGATCATGCCCTTCGCTCTCCAGACCGCAGGACAGAGCCTCCGCGAATCCGCCGACGCCTATCGCCGCCGCGCCGATGGCAAGGCGCTGATCGATTTCGCCGTGCATCTGATCATCGCCGATCCCACGGCCCAGATCCTCGGACAGGACCTGCCGGCGCTGATCCGCGACGGCTATACGTCGTTCAAGGTCTACATGACCTACGACGACCTGAAGCTGGACGACCGGCAGATGCTGGACGTTCTCGCCTTTGCCCGGCGCGAGGGCGCGATGACCATGATCCATGCCGAGAACGCGGATTGCATCTCCTGGCTGACTGCGCGTCTCGCCGCTGCAGGCAAGTCGGCGCCGCGCTTCCATTGCGCGTCGCGCCCCGGACCGGTGGAGCGCGAAGCGACACATCGCGCCGTCTCGCTCGCCGAACTGCTCGACGTGCCGATGCTGCTCGTCCATGTCTCGGGACGCGAGGCGGTCGATGAGATCCGCCGCGCCCAGGCGCGCGGCCTCAGGGTCTATGCCGAGACCTGCCCGCAATATCTCTTCCTGGCCGAGGACGACCTCGCGGTCGCCGGCTTCCGCGGCGCGATGGCCGTGTGTTCGCCGCCGCCGCGCGCGCCGCCGGCGTCTTCCAGGTCTTCTCCTCGGACCACAGCCCGTACCGCTACGAGGACAGCCGCGGCAAGATGGTGGCCGGCCCGAACGCGCCGTTCTGGAAGATCCCCAACGGCGTGCCGGGCATCGAGACGCGGATGCCGCTGCTGTTCGACGGCGTGTCCAAGGGCCGGATCACGCTTCAGCAATTCGTCGCCCTGACCGCGACGAATCCGGCGCGGATCTACGGCCTGTCCGGGCGCAAGGGCACGGTCGCTGTCGGCGCCGACGCGGACCTCGCGCTCTGGGATCCCGACAGCGAGCGTGTGATCCGCAATGCCGACCTGCATCACGACGTCGACTACACGCCCTATGAGGGCATCGCGGTGAAGGGATGGCCCGTCCATGTCCTGTCGCGCGGCGAGATCGTCGTGCGCGACGGCCAGCCGCAGGATCGCAGGGGCCATGGCCGGTTCCTGCGCTGCGACCTGCCGGAGGCTGCACGGCCGCTTGGCGCGGGAAGCCTGCCGCCGGGTCTGGTCTGAGCGCCGGCGCGGAAGATCAGGCGAGCTTGCCGCGCGCCAGCACCGGCCATTCGGCCTCGACGATGCCGCCGCGCACGCCGTGCAGCGTGTCGTGAAGATGGACCGTCGTATCGCCGTAGCCGGCGATGAACTCGATCGTGTCGCCGATCGCGGGGCTTGCAGAAGGCGCCTCGAGCTCGATCGTGGCGTGTTCGGCCGAGAAGCCGATCCTGACGATCTTGCCGAGACCGAGCGGCTTGGGATCGATGCCGTCCGCGGACATGGTCTTGCGCCCCGCATCGCAGATGATGCGGGTCGGTGTCGGCCGGCTGGTGACCGTGGCGAGGATGGTCAGTGCCGGCTCGAGATCCGCGTGCATCGACGTCGTGTAGCGCATGTCGCTGAACATGCCGCCGCCGGCCTGGATCTCGGTCACGCCCGGCTGGTGCATCGTGTACTTGATCGTTCCGGTGCCGCCGCAGCTGACGATCGCGCAGGGCAGGCCGGCATCCGCGCAGGCGCGCGCGCTGGCGGCGAGCTGGGCGATGGCGGTGACGACGACGCGCTGCTTTTCGGCGGGGTCGGCGATGCCGACCGCCTGTGCTTCCCAGCCCATGATCCCGGCGAAGACCAGACCGTCGGTGGCCGCGATGCGGCGCGCGAGGTCGACCGTCGCGGCGCCCGGCAGGACGCCGGCGCGGTGCATGCCGACATCGACCTCGATCAGGACGCGCAGGCGCACGCCGGCGGCGACCGCGGCCGCACCGAGCGCGGCGACGTTCCCGGCGTCGTCGACGGCGACCATCACGTCCGCCGACCGACGCAGATGGACGAGGCGCGCGATCTTGCGCGGCGTCACGATCTGGTTCGCGATCAGGATGTCACGGATGCCCGCGGCGGCGGCGACCTCGGCCTCCCCCAGCTTGGCGCAGGTGATGCCGATCGCGCCCGCGGCGATCGCCCGTAGCGAGATCGCGGGCACCTTGATGCCCTTGAAATGGGGACGCCACGCCACGCCCGCCGCCCGGCACGCCCCGGCGATGGTCGCGATGTTGCGCTCCATGATGTCGAGATCGACGAGAAGGACCGGCGTGTCGAGTTCGGTCTTGGGGCGTCCGACGCAGGAAACTGGCATCGCTGTGGTCCTCGGCGACGTGGAAGCGGAAGATCCGCATTCCTACGACGGACGCGCGAAGCGCGTCCATCGCGGATCCGTCGCCGTCAGGCGAACAGGCCCAGCATCGCCGCTCCCGGCCCGGTCGGCGTCGCGCCGCCGCCGCTGACCGCCTTCATGTCGCTGAGCGCCAGGAAACGCTGGACGAAGCGCTTGGTGTATTCCGTCGGCGCGGTGGTGGTCGTGGCCGGCGTGGCGGGCGCCTGCGTCAGGCGTTGCCGCGCGCCGAACAGCATCGAATCGGCCCGTCCGCGCAGGGTCGTCAGCCGCGCGTTCGCAGCTTCGGCGATCGACGCGGCCTCGCCCAGGAGCGCATAGGCGCCGCCGGCGCCGGAGAGGTTGCCGGGCAACTGGCCCGCCGCCGCCGTGAGCTTGGCCGTGAGGTCGGCGCGCAGCGTGATCTCCGGATCGACGGTCAGCGATCCGATGGCGCTCTTGAGCTGCACCGTGATGGTCTTCTGGGTCGAGTTGAGGAGGTTGGTCGTGCCGGAGGCCGCGCGCGAGATGATGCCCGGCAGCTCGTTCGCGAGGTTGCGCACGCGCTCGTCGATCTTGCCGCGCGCGTCGAGGACGGTGGCGGCCAGGTTGAACACCTTGCGATCGACGGCGACCGTCTCGCGGCCGTCGACCACGGCCGGCATCAGCGTCGCGTCGATGGCGTCGCGCAAGGCCGCAGCCGTGTTCTTGTTGTTGACGTTGCCGGAGCCGAGCTCGGCGTCCAGCTTCGCGACGAGGCCGATGCCCCGCGCCGTGATCGTCCGGCCGGTCGTCAGCGCATAGGTCGTGTCGGCGTCGTCGAGCAGATTGTCCGCGCCGCTCGCCGGCGTGCTGGCCAGCGCGTCGATCGCCGCGATCAGGGTCGCCGCGCGGTCGTTGAGATCCGCGCGGTCGGCGCCGTTGTCGCGGTTCGCGGATTCCGTCGCGACGCTGCGGAGTTCGGTGAGCTTCGCGGCGATGTCCTTCATGCGCGTGTCCGCGTCGGCAAGGCTGGTGCGTCCGCGCTGGACCGCGGTCGTGTCGATGGCGGCGGTGAAATCCGGCACGGCATCGATCTTTGCCTGGTTGGCGGTCCGGTCGGCGAGCACGGCATCGCGCACGGTGCCGAGCATCGGTCCGCTGCGCGAGATCGCCGCGTTGGCCGTGCTCAGCTGGTCCGTGTCGCTCGCGCTCTGGGCCGACGCGAAGGCCGCGGCGGCGCTCGAGACCTCGGCCAGGAAGGCCGTCATGTCCTGTCGTCGCAGGGTCACCGTGGTGCCGCCGGTGGTGATCGTGGCCGTCAGATCTCCGCTCAGCGATCCGTCCAGGAGGTTGTAGTCCTGCCCCTCGAAGCGGTAATCCGCGCCGCTTTCGACCTCGGTCTGGATGCGCGCCGCGATGACGGCGAACTCCGTCTTGTAGGCCGCGAAATCGGCATCGTTCGCAGGATCGCTGGCGAGGCGCCGCAGCGTCGAGAGCCGGTTGATGTCGTCCGCGATGCGACCGATCGAGGCTTCCGCGGCGACGCCGGCGCCTTCCATCTTGACCAGCTCGGGAACGGCGGCGGTATGCACCGCGACGGACGCGGCGTTCACGCCGGCGGGATCCTGGAGCGCGGCGAGCCCGTCATAGCCGGTGATCGTCGAGCGGATCCGGGAGGCCAGCTCGGTGGTCTGGGCGACGCCCTTGAGCAGCGCGGTGCGCGCCGAATCGAGGCCGGTCACGTCGGTCTGGGCGTTCGCGCGCACGTCGGTCGCGGCATTGGCGCTCGCGGTCTTGAACTGCGTGATGTCGAGGCGTCGCTTGATCAGTTCGGCCTGGGTCTCGATCGGCTGGATCGCGATCTGGTCGGGCAGGCCGAGCGCGCTGGTCACGACCTTGCGCAGCACGTTGTCGCCGAGGATCTCGTAGACGTTGCTGACCTTGCCGATGTTCTTGGCGAAGTACCGCGCCTCGCGCAGGGCCGGGTTCTCCTTGGAGATCGACAATTCGTACTGGGCCGCGACATAGCGATCGACGACCTTTTCGGTGGTGGCCGGGTTCTTGAGCAGATCCAGCCCGGTCTTGAACATCTGGAGATCGCCCGCGATCTCGCGGTAGCGGCGATCCTTGAGGATGTTGGCGACCGAGGTCGGCTTCGACAGGTCCGACATCAGCACGCCCTTGATCCGGCCCATGTAGTTGAGCTCGGTCTCGAGGCCGTAGGCGGTGAGCACGAAGCCCATCAGGCGCCGGTTCTTGAACAGCTCCTCGGTGGTCTTGACGCTCGCGAGCTGCTCCTTGAATGCCTTCACGTCGCGCTCGACCGTCGCCGACGACCGGAACTTGGTCATCGCCGTTGCCGGGTCGCTGCGCTCCAGTGACTGGTAGAGTGCGAGGGCGTAGGTCATCGGAATTCTCCGCCACGGAGACTCGCAGCTTCCGGTTAATGTCGGCTTAAGCCCCTGAGCCGGCGATAGGCGGGTCCGCAGATGGCTGGCACGAAGTAGAGCGGGAACTGGCCGACCGCGAGGAAGAGCGCGAGTTCGGGGCTGGCGGCCGGACCCAGGACCGCGACGAGATTGGCGAGGTTGCGGCAGCCGCCGACCAGCGCCACGGTCAGCCCGGCATCGCGGGCCATGAGCCAGAACACGACGGTTCCGGCCACCTGCAGCACGAGATTGGTCACGAAGCCTGCGGCGAGATAAAGCAGCACCAGCCCGGGATCCGACAGGATCAGCGCCGTCGTCCCGTCCATGACGCCGATTCCGAACACGATCAGCAGCGCCACGGCGGCGCCGCCGATCGCCTTCTCATGGGCCGCGACACGCGCCGCGCCGATCGTCCGCCGCAGCCCCGCACCGATCGCGAAGCCGGCCAGGATGAAGATGGCGAGGCGCAGCATCAGCTGCCCCAGCGGCAGATCGAGTTCCAGCCCGAGCAGCCAGTAGACCACCGGCGGCTGGACGAGCGGCTGCAGCAGGCTCGAGGCGATCACGGCGAAGAGCGCGAGGGCCCCGTCCAGCCCCATCATCAGCACGAAGGTCGGCACCGCCGTCAGGACCGGCGACGACACGGTCAACAGCACGGCCTCCTTGAGCGGCTGCGGCAGCGGCAGCGGTGCGAGCAGCGCCGCCGTCAGAAGCGGTGCCCCCAGCATGATCCACAGCAGCGCCGCGATCGCCCGGCGTGGCTGCGCCAGGACCGCGGCGATGCGCCGCCAGTCGATGCGCATGACATTGCAGACCATGAGCCCGACGATCGCCGGCGCCACCAGCGGGCGCAGCGCCGCGGCGAGATCGGGCACAAGCAGGCCAATGAAAAGCGAGGCCGCGAGCACAGGCGCCGCGCGCCGCCCCAAGGCCTCGAGCAACCGGATCATCCCCGACACGCCGCGACACTGACGCAACCCCGCCCCCTGTGCAACCGAGCCCTCCGCCGCCGCCCTGTTCCTTGCGCTGGTCCCGCCGCCCGTCGCGTTGCGCCCCCAGCGATCGTCCTCCCGTCCGCGCGGCGACGCGGCTGGCAGGACGGTGCGTCATGGCGACCGTCGTCGCTTCGCCCCGCGCGCCGATCCTGCCGCCTTCAGTAGCTGCGGCGCAGGCGGAGGTGGCTGTGGCGGTCGGCGCTGGTCACCGCGGTATCGCGCATGCCGCCGGCGTCGAGGAGGGTGAGGCGAACGACCGCGCCGGCGTCGCCAGCCGCCCAGAGGCGGCGGTAGAAATCCGCGAGGTCGCGCGGCATCGCGCCATCGATGCCGGCGATCAGTTCGCCGCCGCGCAGACCGGCCCGCGCGGCCGGTCCGTCCGGCGTGACCCGGCCGACGAAGAGGCGTCCGCGCACTTCCTCGAAGCTGATGCCGAGCCAGGGGCGGCGCGGGCCTGCGGGTGCGCCGTCGGCGATCATGTCGGCCAGGATCGGCGGCAGCAGGTCGATGGGCACGAACATGTTGCCGGGCAGCCCGATGCCCGATCCGGCGGCGTCACCGACCACCAGCGAGCCGATGCCAACCAGCCGCGCGTCGCTGTCGAACAGCGCCGCGCCGCTCCAGGCGGGATGCGGGGGCGCGGTGAAGATCGCGTCGTCCAGCATGTACTCCCAGCCGCCGGCGAAGACCCGTCGCGAGACGACGCGGGCCGGCAAGGCGCCGTCGCGGCCGCCGCCCGCGACGGCGAGGACCGTGGCGCCGTCCTTGAGGTCGGCGGCGCGTCCCAGCGGCGCCGCGGGAAGGCGGGGCGGTTCGATCGTCCGCAGGAGCCCGAAGCCGCTCTCATGGTCGTAGCCGACGATCTGCGCGGCGACCACCCGTCCGTCCGAGAGCACGGCCTGCGCGCTCTCGGCCTCGACCATCAGGTAGCCGATCGTGAGGATCAGGCCGGATTGGTCGATCAGGACGCCGCTTCCGGTCCGTGCCTGTCCGAGCGATGCGGCCGTGCGCGCGTCCGGCGGCACGGCGATGCGCAGGGCAACCACCGATTGGAGGCGTTGGGCGATCACCTCGGGCGAGGCGGCCATCGCATCGGGCTGGCGGATCAGCAGGGCCGCGAGGGCGAGCAGGGCGAGGGCGAGACGCATCATGGCTCGGGCACTCCGGTGCGGCCACATCAGGGGCGTCGTTCGCGGCCTCCCGTGCGACTATAGGGCGTCGGCGCGCGCGATCCATGGCGTGCGCGCATCCGTCGGCATTGCGGCGGCCATGCGCTTTGTGTACCCACCCCGGCCATGACCGGGACCGCCGCCGCGCCGCCAGACTCTCTCGCCCGCCTCACCCCGCAGCAGCGCGCGGCGGTCGAGAACATCGACGGGCCCTTGCTCGTCCTCGC
>CAYSUY010000033.1:0-27486 GCA_964434345.1 uncultured Acetobacteraceae bacterium | reverse complement strand
GCCAGGGCGATCAGCGTCGCCGCCAGTCCGAGTGCCAGCGTCGTCGCGGCGGGGCCAGCGAGGCTGTCGGCCTGGCGGATCCAGGTCGCGCCCGTGAAGCCTTCCGGCCAGGCGTCGGGCCAGCGCCAGCGCGTCGCGACGGACCACAGCGCGAGCGACAGCATCGACGCGGCGGTCAACGCCAGGAGCGTGATCCCGGCTCCCGCGGCGATGTCGGCCGCGTGCCCGATCGCCGGCTGGCGCGCGCCGCGCGTCGCCCAGCGCACCAGCGTTGCATGCGCCACCGCCTCGACCGCGCGCCACGCCGCGAGGCTGGCGATGACAAGCGCGAGCAGGAGCGTCGCTGCGGCAGCAGCCGGGAAGAGCAAGCGCGGGTCGGGATCGCCGAGCCAGCGCACCACCAGAACCGCCAGCGTCGGTGGATTGCCTGGGCCGAGGATCATCGCCACGTCGACAACGGACAGCGAAAAGGCGAGCACCGCCATCGTCGGCAGCCTGATCTGCGCCAGTACCTGCGGCAGCACCACGGCGAGCCACGCCTGAGAATGTCCGTAGCCCAGGGCACGCGCGGCGCGCAGCTGCGCCGCCGCCGGGATCTGGTTGAGCGCTCCCAGCGTCATCAGCATCAGATAGGGCACCTCCTTGAGCGCAAGCGCCAGGACGATCGGCCATCCCGATTCGTGGCCGACGGTGCTGATATCCCGCGGCAAGCTCCACCCGGTGAGCCAGGGCGAGACGGCGCGCGCCAACCAGCCCGAGGGTAGGATCAGGAATGCCATGCCGATGGCGAGCGCCGAATGCGGCATCGCCAGCGCCGGCGCGATCCACGCGCCAAGTCGACGCGCGACGGGACGATGGTGCAGTGCCGCCGCCATGCCGATGGCGACGAGCATCGCGACAAGCGTGGCGCTCCAGCCGGTCGTCAGGGTCAGCGTCAGCGCGGCCGCGAATCCTGGGGTCTCGAACAGCCTGCGCCAGGGGTCGAGCGACAGGCTGTCGCCATCGAGTGCCGGCAGAAATCCGAACGCGGGCAGGATCGTGCCGACCAGACCGGCGACGATCGGCGCCAGGAAGACGACAAGCGTCAGGCCTGGCGTCATCCGTAGCAGCGTATGGGCCAGCGCGCGCGCGGTCATCGTGCCGTGCGCCGGCTCCATTCGGTGGCGATGCGCGTCATCCAGCTGGCATGCGGCTCGAGTTGAATCGCGCCGAGTTCCGCCGAAGCCGGCAGTGCTGGGTGACCAGGCAGCGCCTCGAACAGCCTGCGCTGCTCGGGCGAGAGCTTCCCGGCATCGAGCACGTTGACGCTGCCCAGATGGCGGATGTCCTGTGCGCGCGCCTGCGTGGCCGGCTCCAGCAGGAAATCGGCGACGACCAGCGCACCCTCTTTGTGGGCGGCGTTGAAGGGAATGGCGACGAAGCTGGTATTGCCGATCGAGCCATTGGCGAAGGTGAAGCTGCGCACGCTCTCCGGCAGCAACCCGGCCTGCGCCGCGACGGCGGCTTCGGTCGGGCTGAAGGATAGCGTGATGTCGATCTCGCCGTCATTGAGCAACTGGCGCTGCGCCGCGGCGTTCTCGGGGAATTGCCGCCCCTGGCGCCAGAGCAGGGGACGCAGATGGTCGTACCAGTCCCGGAGCGGCGCGGTAGCGGCGTCGAATCCCGCATCCGTGGCCGGGCGCTGGAAGATGTCCGGGGCGGGCGACAGGTCGATCAGCGCCTGCTTCAAGAAGGTCGAGCCCATGAAATTGGCGACGTTGGGATGGGTCAGTCGTCCCGGGTTTCGGCGTGCCCACGCGAGCAACGCCTCGGCCGAACGCGGCACGTCGGCGGGTCGCAGACGCTTGGAGTCGTAGACGAAGACGAACTGCGCCAGACGCCACGGCACCGCCATGCCGTCGACCGGCGTCGTGAAGTCGACGACGTTCGAGCGCTTGTTCGTCGTGTCGACGAGCCCGGCATTCGGCAAGACCGGCAGCACCGGTCCGTGCAGAAGTCCCTGCGCCTTCATCGCCAGGAAATTGGGGCCGTTGATCCAGATCAGGTCGACACCGCCGCCCGCCAGCCGACCGGCCGCCTTCTCCGCGATGACCTTGGTCACGGCCTCTGCGGTGTCCTTGAGGCGGACATGCTGGATGGCGACGCCATGGCGCGCCTTTGTCTGCCCGCCGACCCAGGCGATGAAGTCGTTGGTCTGCTCGTCGCCGGCCCAGGCGTTCCAGTAGACGGTCTGACCGCGCGCCCTCGCCAGGATCTCGGTCCATGGCGGAACTGGCTGGGCGCGCGCGGCGCGGTTCAGACCGAGCAGCGGCGCGGCGGCGGACAAGGCGAGCAGGCGGCGGCGATCGATCATGTCGTTTTCCCTATTCGGCGGAGGCGTGTCTCAGGCGGGCATGAGGTCGGTGCGTGTCGCGGTTGCCGCTCCGCGTGCAGCGATCCGTCGGGCGCGGGCTTCGGCGATGACCGGGCCCAGATGCTCGCGGTGGAAGCGGTCGCAGCCGATGCAGAGATTTTCGTAGGGCTGACCGTCCGGCAACGTCGTGCGCGATGCGGCGGCGAACCGTGCCTCGTTCCAGCCATGTGCGATGCCCATGCGCTGCGGTTGACCCGCATCGATAGCCTCGAAGGCAGGAATTCCGGCAAGCGAATCGAGGATCTCGATCAGTGGTTCCTCGACGAGATTGCCGAGCGGCAGGGCGGTCTTGACGCAGCACGGGTAGACGCTGCCATCCGGCTCCACCGAGACCTCGCTGCCGGCCAGGCGATGGCGCAGGAACTTGAGGCCCCCAGACCAGCGGTTGCAGAAGTTATCTTCGATCGTGGCGCGCGGCAGGCTGTTCTCCCAGGCCCGACCGCGCGGCCAGAGTTTGCCGATCCAACTCTCCGGCGTGGCACCGAAGAAGCCATAGAGCGGGCCTTTCTGCGTCGCCCAGTCTGCGGCGGTCACCGGCAGCATGGATGGCTGCATGCCGTGGCGTTCGAACAGGCCGGTCAGTCGCTCCACGAAGGCGCGCTGCTTGTCCGGCCCCTCCATGCCGACATGGAAATCGTCGACGCTGGCCACCGAGATCATATGGATGTCGCGCTCCAGCAATTCGTCGACGATGCGCTCGGTGAGCAGGTCGCCGGTCGTCTGGAGGACGATCCGGACACCGCCAGTGCCGCGGTAGCGTGCGTGCAGCCGCTCGATCACCGGATAGGTCACCGTCTCGCGCACGGCATCGAGGAGCACCTCGCCACCAGACAGCACGATACGTCCGGCCCGTTCGATTTTACGGCCCGGCGGATCCGCAGGGTCGAGGTAGGTCATGCGCTCGGGAAAATTGTCGACGATGCGCGGAAAGTTGCGCATTGCCTCGTCGACGACATCGCCGAGTGCCATGCGCGTATACGGGCGAAACCGGCTTTCATAGCAATGCCTGCACCGGCGGTGACACGCCCAGGCCATGACGTAATAGATCGATTCCATAGTCAGGAGACCTCCAGCGTAGCTGTCGTGGTCCCCGCAAGTCGCGGACCCGACTGTACCGAGGGCTTCGTGGGTTTCGCCCGTTTGGTTACACGCGTGACGCGAACGCAGCGCGGAGCGGCTGTAACGAGGGAGCCTCCTCGTACGAAAGATCCAGTGACAGTTTCATGTCGGAAAGGCCCAAGTCCGGGATGCCGTCGATGCACATCGCGCCAGCGACGCCGGACAGGCCGGTCCTGTCCATCGTGATCCCCGCCCTCGACGAGGTCGCCGGGATCGTCGACATGGTCCGATCGCTGCAGGATCTGCGCGCGCGCGGCGTTGAACTGGTCCTGGCCGACGGGGGCAGCGTCGATGGCACCTGCGCCAGCGCATCGCCATGGGTCGACGCGGTATGCGCTGCCCCGCGCGGTCGCGCATCGCAGATGAACACAGGTGCGCGTGTGGCGCGCGCCGACATTCTGCTGTTCCTGCATGCCGATACGCGGCTGCCGACCCGGGCCGATGCCCATGTGCGCGCGGCCGTGGCGGCCGGCTGCTGCTGGGGCCGCTTCGACGTGCGGATCGCGGGGCGCCCGACGCTGTTGCCGGTGATTGCTGCCCTGATGAACCTGCGCTCGCGGCTGAGCGGCATCGCGACGGGAGACCAGGCGATCTTCATCACGCGCGCCGCCTTCGAGCGAATCGGAGGATTTCCGATGCAGCCGCTGATGGAAGACATCGAGATGTCGCGACGCCTGAAGCGGCTCGGTCGTCCAGCCTGCGTGCGTGCGCGGGTCACGACGTCCGGCCGTCGATGGGAGCGCCGGGGCGTCTGGGCGACGATCGTCCTGATGTGGTGGCTGCGTTGGCGCTATTGGCGCGGCGAAAGCCCCGAACGTCTTGCCGAGGCCTATCGATGACCACGGCTCTCGTGGTCTTCGCGAAGGCGCCGGTGCAGGGTCTTGCCAAGACGCGCCTGGTGCCGGCCCTCGGCGAGGCGGGTGCCGCAGCTTTGGCCGAGCGGATGTTGTGCCATGCGCTGGCGCAGGCGGTGGCAGCCGATATCGGTCCGGTCGAACTCTGCGCGACACCTGACGCGCCGCATCCCGCTCTTCGGGAAATGGCGGCGGCCTGCGGCGCCGCGCTGGTCGCGCAGGGCTCTGGCGATCTGGGGGCGCGCATGGCGCGCGCGCTCCGTCGCCAACTGCGGCGATGGCCGCGCGCGCTTCTGATCGGGACCGACGCCCCGGCGCTCGGTGCGTGCCAGATCCAGGAGGCCGCACGCGCCTTGGACGATCACGACGCCGTCTTCGTGCCGACGCATGACGGCGGCTACGTGCTCGTCGGCCAGCGACGCCCCGGCGACGCGCGATGCTTCCGCGGCATGACCTGGAGCCATCCACGCGTCATGGAGGAGACACGCCGGCGCCTCGCCGCGTCCGGGGTAAGCTGGGCCGAATCATCGCCCGTTCGCGACATCGACGAGCCCGCGGACCTTGCATCGCTGCCACCGGAGTGGCGAACTGGACTGCCGGCAGTGCGGCGCGGGAGGGATGTGACCCATGGCGATTGATCCCGTTGAACCCGACGACCGGCATCGACAGACCGACGGCGTGGTGCGACTGACCGGCCGGGATGCGATGCGCGCGCTGATCGGCGACGTCTTCAGCCGCGGCATCGGGCAGGAGGACATTCCGGAACGCGTGCGTCGGGAACTCCGCGCCGAGCAGCATCGCGGCGACATCCTGATGAGCGTCGTCCAACTGGTGTTGTGCGCGATCTTCGTCGCTCTCTACACGCTGTCGCGGGGTACGTCTCCTGCGGACGCCCCGTTCATGCCGGTCCCCTGGGCGTTGGCGGCCTATGCCGGGTTCTCGATCGCCAAGTTTCTTCTCGCCTGCCGCGGTCCGATCCCCGCCCCCATCCAGGTGGTCTCGATTCTCGCCGACATGACGCTTCTGCTCGGCCTGATCTGGAGCTTCCATATCCAGTATGGCCAGACCGCAGCCTTCTACCTCAAGGCGCCAACACTGCTTTATGTCTTCATCTTCATCGCACTGCGATCCCTGCGTATGGAGGCCAGTTACGTCGTCTTCGCGGGCGCGGCGGCGGCGACCGGGTGGCTCGTCCTGGTCGCCTATGCGGCGATGGCCGGCGAGGGTGGGATGGCGGTGACCCGGGATTTCGTCGTCTACATGACGTCGTCGACGATCCTCTGGGGCGCGGAGATCGACAAGATCGTCTCGATCGCCCTCGTGACGGGCGTGATCGCGCTGTCGATCGTCCGAACGCGCCGCATCCTGCATCATTCCGTCACCGAGGGTGCCGCGGCGCGCGATCTGCGTCGCTTCTTCGATCCGATCATTGCGTCTCGGATCACCGGTGCCGAGACCCTGCTCCAGCCTGGTCATGGGGAACGCCGCGACGCGACGATGATGTTCATCGACATGCGGGGGTTCTCGGCGTTGTCGCGCACGGTCGAGCCCGACACGCTCGTGCACATCCTGGCCGACTATCAGGCGAGCCTGGTCCCGGCGATCCGTTCCCATGGCGGCAATATCGACAAGTTCCTAGGCGATGGGATCATGGCGAGCTTCGGCGCGACGAGCCCGTCGTCTTGCCATGCTGCCGACGCCCTGCGTGCGACCGATGCGCTCGTCGCGGCAGTGGATGTCTGGCTCGCGCGTATGCGCCGCGAGCGCATACCGGTCGCAGGCATCGGTATCGGTGTCGCGAGTGGCTCGGTCGTCTTCGGATGCATCGGCGATGGCGTACGGCTGGAGTACACGGTCATCGGCGACGCTGCAAATCTTGCGGCGAAGCTCGAGAAGACCACCAAGACGTTGTCTGTTCCGGCGATTGTGTTCGTCCCGACCTTCGATCTGGCGCTCGCGCAGGGCTACGCTTCGCGCGTCTCCACGCCATCGCGCCGTCGGGTCACGGTGGCCGGCGCCACGGACCCGGTGGACGTCGTGCTTGTCGGCGGCTGAGCGCCCCTGGCAAGGCTGCCACGCACGGCGCACAAGCCGTCACGCGGTGATCGAGACGCCTGGATCGACGCGATGGACGCCGCCGGTCATGTTGCGTGACTCCGGCAAGGCGAGGAAGGTCGCTAGCGCGCCGGCGTCCTCGATCGTGACGCCTCGCCCGATCAGGGCGCGCTCGACCGCGTCGGAGGGGTGCGCGTCGCAGTCGGCGATGCCGCTGGTCGCGCGCGTGCCGATCGGGCCGGGCGACTGGGGGGGCAGGCGGATGTCCTTCGCCGCCAGCTTGCTCGCCGCGTAGCGCACCGCGCTCTCGAGCGCGGCCTTCACCAGGCCCATGACGTTGTGGTTCACGAAGACGCGTGACGCACCAGGGAACGATACGGTGCGGCAGGTGCCGCCTGTCGCCATCAATGGTTCGGCCCCCCGGATCATCCGCAGACACGAATGCGCCGAGATGTCCATCGCCTGGGCGAACCCTTCCGCCGAGCAATCGACCACGCGCCCTTGGAGATCCTGCCGGGGAGCGAAGCGTATCGACCCGGCCCCAGCGCGCCGCGATCATGGAGAAGACCTCGTCCATCTGGGTATCCTGGGCGACGTCCGGCGCAGTCGCGATGCCGACGCCCTGCGCGCGCAAGGCCTGCGCACACCCCCAGGCGACCGACCGGTCGTTCGCGACCTCGGCCACCAGTGCCTTCCGTCCTTGCAGGGAGAACGTCGTCTCCTCCTTTCCAGCGGGTCCACAATGCCGATCATGGGCTTGCCGTGCGTGACGGTCGCAAGCGCCCCGCGCCACCACGTCATGCGGCGGGACGGACCTGTTCGCGCCTGCCCAGCCCCAGCCTGATCTGCTTCTCGATCTCGATCAGGGCAAAGAAGGCAATCCCGACGCAAACGATCAGGATGCCGTCCGAGAGCGGCACCGGGCGCGTGCCCAGCGCCGCCTGCAGCGGCGGCAGATATGTCACGGCGAACTGCGCGACCACGATCGCGACCACAACCGACCAGACGACCTTCGTTCCCCGGACCGCCGCCCAGGTCAGCGACGTGCCGTGGAGGTTGCGGATGAAGAACAGGTGGAAGATCTCCAGCACCACCAGCGTGTTCATCGCCATCGTCTGGGCAAGCGCGGCGGAGTGCCCCTTGTCGATCGCGTAGGTGAAGACCCCGAACACCGCGGCGAGGAAGAGGATCGATACCAGGGCCACGTGCCATACGAGCTCACCTGTCAGGATCGGCGCGTCGCGTGGCCGCGGGGGGCGCGTCATCGTCCCGTCCTCGGTGGGTTCGAAGGCGAGCGCGAGGCCCAGCGTGACCGCCGTGCTCAGGTTCACCCACAGGATCTGCACCGCGGTAACCGGAAGGGCGAGCCCGGCCAGCAGCGCCGCGACCACGACCAAGGCCTCTCCGGCGTTGGTCGGCAGCGTCCAGCTGATGACTTTCCGGAGATTGTCCCAGACGGTACGGCCTTCGCGCACGGCGGCGGCAATCGAGGCGAAGTTGTCGTCGGCGAGCACCAGATCGGCGGCCTCCTTTGCGGCCTCGGATCCCTTCAGGCCCATGGCGATGCCCGCGTCCGCGCGCTTCAGCGCGGGGGCGTCGTTGACACCGTCGCCGGTCATGGCGACCGAAAGCCCGTCCGCCTGCAGGGCGCGGACTAGCCGCAGCTTGTGCTCCGGGCTCGTGCGCGCGAACACGTCGACGTCGGCGACCTCGAGCGACAGCTGCGCGTCGTCCAGCCCGTCGAGAGCGGCGCCGGTGAGGACGCGGCGCGGATTCTCGAGGCCGATCTGCGCAGCGATGGCGGCCGCCGTGCCCGCATGGTCGCCGGTGATCATCTTGACCCGGATGCCAGCCGCGCGGCATTCGGCGACCGCGGCGACCGCCTCGGGGCGCGGCGGGTCGATGAGCCCGACGAGCCCGAGGAACGCAAGGTCGCCTTCGAGGGACGCGGAGTCGATGCGGTCCGCGTCCCAGGCACGTTCGGCAAGGGCAAGCACCCGCAACCCGCGCCGCGCCAGCGCGTCGGCCCGGTCGTGCCACCGCGCGGCGTCGATCCCGGTGCACATGCCCAGCACGCGCTCCGGCGCGCCCTTGACGTGGATCAGCCGCTCTCCGCGGTCTTCGGTCAGGACGGCCATGAAGCGATGGCGACTGTCGAACGGCACGGCATCGAGCCGCCGTGCCTGCGCGCGCGCTCCGGTCTTGCCCGCGAAGGCGAGCAGGGCGCCTTCCATCGGGTCGCCTTCTACGGTCCAGATCCCGTCCCGACGCGCGAGCGCGGCGTCGTTGCACAGCGCCGCGGCGCGGCCTATGCGTTTCAGATCGCCCGCGGGCGCGATTGCCCCCTCGGGCGCGTATCCATCACCCGCGACCGTGAACGATCCGTCGGCGCTTTCTGCGACGACGACCACCATCTCGTTACGGGTCAGCGTGCCTGTCTTGTCGGTGCAGATGACCGACACGGAGCCGATGGCTTCGCTCGCCGGCAGGCGCCGGACGATGGCGTGGCGCCGCGCCATCGCCTGGACGCCGACCGCCAGTGTGATCGTCATCACCGCCGGAAGGCCCTCTGGAATTGCGGCGACCGCAAGCCCGACCACAACCATGAACAGGGGCGCTAAATCGTGGTGGCCGACGAAATGGCCGTGCGCCAGCAGCAGTCCGGCGCAAAGCACGATCAGCAGGGACAGCCAGCGCGCGAAATGGTCCATCTGCGCGACGAGTGGCGTGGTCAATTGCTCGACGCCCGCGAGCAGGCCGCCGATGCGCCCGATCTCCGTGGCGCTGCCGGTCGCCACCACCAGCCCGCGCGCGGTGCCCTGGGTGACCAGCGTTCCGGACCAAAGCATGGACCGGCGGTCGCCCAGTGCCGCCCCGGAGGCGACCGGGTCCGGCGACTTCTCGACCGGCATCGATTCGCCGGTCAGGATCGCTTCCTGTGCGGCGAGACCTCGCGCCTCCAGCACGCGCAGGTCGGCCGGGATCTTGTCGCCTGCCTCGAGCAGAACGACGTCACCTGGGACGAGGTCGGAGCCATCCGCTGTGATGCGGCGCCCGTCGCGCAGGACGGCGGCGCGCGGCGCGAGCATCCGCCGGATCGCGGCCATCGCCGCCTCGGCCTTGCCTTCCTGGACGAAGCCGATCGTGGCGTTCGCCAGCACCACGGCGAGGATGACGCCGGTATCCACCCAGTGCTGCAGCCCCGCCGTGACGGCGGCCGACCCGATCAGCACATAGATCAGCACGTTGTGGAACTGCGTCAGGAACCGCGCGAGCGGACCGCGCGTCCGCGTCTGCGGAAGACGGTTCGGTCCGTGCACCGCGAGCCGACGCCTCGCTTCTTCTGTACTCAGCCCCTCGTTACCGGCATCGACCGCGGCGAGGCAGGCCTCTCCCGATCGCGCATGCGGATCGACGGGCATCATGGGAGTTGCCGTTCTCATGGATGTCGCCTCCCGCTTTGGCCGAGATGGGAGCGCGATCGCCATCCGGCAAGATACGGTCGCGCAGTCGCTCCGATCGCGTCAGCCCGGCGACCGAGGCCCTATCGCTTCGCCGCCAGCGCGGCGAGCGCCGCGCGCGTGGCAGGTGCGTCGTCGGGCCTGGCTTGCAGTTCCGTGCGCAGCCAGGCGAGATCGCCGGCGTCGTCGATGTCCCGGACCGGCGCGAGAAGCCGCGGCGTCAGGCGATGTGCATCGGCGCGGCGCAGCGTCTGCGCCAGCACCTCCGGTCCGCCCCAGGCCATTGGCGCGAAGAGGGGAGCGGCGGCTTGCGCACATCGCACGCCGATCAGGCAGTAGCCGCCATCCGGACTGGGGACGAGCGCGACGTCGCGCGTGCCGCCCTCGCGCAGGATCAACGCCGCCTCGGCAATCACGCTGGCGTCGATCAGCGGCATGTCCGCCCCCATCAGCAGCGCCCCATCGGGGCAGCGCGCGAGAAGCAGACACAGCGCTTCGCGCATCGTCGCCCCCAGATCCCCCGCGTCGGCATGCACCAAGTCCCACCGCGGTCCGAGAATCGCACCGAGTTCCGCGGCCGCATTGCCCGGCCGATAGAAAGCAACCATGTACAACCCGACGCCTTCCGCCGCGTCGCCGGCGGCGCGCGCGCAATCCATCAGGAAGGCGCGCGAAAGTCGCGCTGCGGCGTCTGCGCCGACGCTTGCCGCGAGGCGGGTCTTCGTTGCGCCAGGTCGCGGCGGCTTGCACATCAGGCCAAGACCGATTCGCGGCTCGTTCATGGTCGACCCGTGACGCGCCCGATGCGACGCGTCGCCTCGCGCGCGATGACCCAGAGGATCTTGGTTCCTGCCCTGACGGTGCCGGCGATCGTGCCCGAGACCTTGGATACGCCGATGCGGCGCTTGTAGTCGGCGGGGATCTCGAACGTCCGCAGCCCGGCGCGTGCGGCCTTGACCTGCATCTCGACGGTCCATCCGAAATCGAGATCCGTCATGCCCAGACGGTCAAAAGCGTCGCGGGATATGGCGCGGAACGGTCCGAGATCGGTGAAGCGACGGCCCCAGATCGCGCGGATCAGCGTGCAGGCGAGCCAGTTCCCGAAGATCTGCTGCGGCGTCAGTGCGCCGCGCTCGCGCCGTCCCAGCACGCGGGATCCGAGCGCGAGGTCGGCAATTCCATCGACGACCGGTTGCACGAGATCCGTCATCGCGGAGAGGTCGTCGGCTGCGTCGCCGTCGACGAAAACGATGATGTCGACCTGCGGAAGCGCCGCGATCGCCGCGAGGCAGGCGCGGCCATAGCCGGGCTTGGGGACATCGACGACGATCGCGCCATGCCGCCGGGCGATCGCTTGCGTTCCGTCCGTGGATCGAAAGTCGCCGATCGCGACCGCATCGACGAAGCCGGGCATCGCGCCGAGGACGGCGGGCAGCCCACCCGCCTCGTTGCGTGTCGGGATGACCACGCCGATCCTGCGACCCTGGAGGCTCATGCGGATCCTCTCGCGCGCGCGGTCCTGCGCGATGCGTATGCGGTCACCACGACTGGCGCGAGATGCACGACGGCGAGCCCGAAGTGATGAACCTCTGCCTGGCCCGACGCCGCCAGGGGAAAGAACAGGTAATAGACGGGCAACCCGATCGTCGCCGTCGCCGGGACCCATGCCGCCGACGCTGCGGCCAGAGGCAGGAGCCAAGCGGCATACCAGGGGAATTGGGCAGGGGAGAGGTAGAACAGGAACGTGGCGATGATCGCGGCGCGCATGAGCATGTCGGGTGTGCCGCCGGGGCGTCGCGCGGCGAGCGCAAGGCTGGCCCCGGCCGCAGCGAGCACGATGACCAGGCGCAGCGCGGTCTCGCCCGGGCCTGGTCCGACGACGAGGCGCAGGCCCAGCGACGCCCACGCGTGAGGCGCGTTGTTGACGCTCCAACCGGTCGCATAGGCGACGAGGCCGGCATCGACGCTGAGGCTCGCGACAAGCAGCGGCGTGCAGAGCACGAGTGTCGTCGCGCCCAGGGCGAGCACGAAGGGCGCGAGGCGCTGTCGGTCCGCGCCAAGCGTCCGCGCGAGCAATGGCGCCAGCAGCACCGGCCATAGCTTGATGCCGACCGCGAGACCGAGCGCGCAGCCGGCGAACGCGCCCGCGCGCCGATGAGTCGCGAGCAGCGCAGCGAGGATCGGGGGTCCCAGCGCCGCATCGACATGCGCCTGTCCCGTCAGGCAGAAGGCCATCAGCGGATTGCACCAGTAGATCGCCGTCGCGACAGGCGGTCCGCCGCGGATGACCAGCAGGCGCCAGACGAGCATTGCGGTCAGAGCCTCGGATGCGAACATGACTGCGCGCAGGCCGTCGAGGCTCCAGGGGGCCAGGACATGCGCAAGCGCAAACAGGATCTGTGCGCCGCCGGGATAGATCGAGCGCAAGGCTGGAAAGTTGATCGCAGCGATCGCCGTGCGGCCGTCCGCGATCAGATCCGACGGTGCTCCCGGCACGCCGCGCAACAGCGCTTCGGGCGCGACGGCATAGGGGTCGAGGCCGTGTGCGACCATCGCGCCATCGAGGAGATAGCGGAAGTGATCGTTCTCAAGCATCGGGCCGGCACCGAAATAGGGCGTCCGCATGAGGGTGCCGGCGAGGGCGATGCCAAGGCCGAGGCCGCGGGAGAGGGGCATGTCGCGCATTGTCCATGCGGCAGCTGTGACTGCCAGACCGGATCCGGACAGCGCGATCGACAGGACCAGCGCCGTCGTCCAGTCGTCGCGCGCAGCCAAGTCGGATCCGCGATGGCCCAGCGCCAGCATGGATTGCGTCGCCACGGCGAGACCGAGCGCGCCCGCGAGCGCCACGTTAGGCCACATGCGTGCCGGCGCCGGCGTCATGGCCTGGCGGTGCTTCTGGTCAGCAACTTCCCCCAGCCTTCGTCGAATGGATGCGCCTGTCCCGGCTTGTTCCCCCTGACGAGCACCCGTCCGTCGGCCGTCCACCTGAAGATGCCGCCGCGCAGATTGAAGACACCTTTGCCGGCATGGGGGACGATGCGCTCGAGCGTGCGCATCATCATCTGCGACGAGCGCACGCCGACGGCGCAGTAGAAGACGACCGGGGCGCCGTCGAGACGTTCGCGATGCAGGCTCAGGAATTCCTCCGCACCCATACCGGGTTCGACCCGGATCGCGTCAGGCAGATGTCCTGCGGTGAACTCCTCCTCGGTGCGGACGTCGAACAGCACCACCTTGCCGCCGGCGAGCATCCCCGCGAGCGTCGCCGGCGCGATGTCCGGGACGGGATAGCGCTGGGCGACCTCGCGCTCCACGTCCTCGAGCGAGACGCGCGGATCGGCGGGGTCGAGCCACCAGGGTCCAGGAACGGTCATGCGGCTCCAGATCAGCGCAGCCACGATCACGGCGCCGACAATCGCTGCGGCTGTCGTCAGGGCGCGCAAGCGCCTCTGCCCGTGCACGGTCATGCGCGATTGAGGGACCAGTCGTAGTCGTGATCGGCGATCGCCGGCGCAGCATCGAGGGCGCGCGCCAGGGCAGGCGCGGCGTAGACACGGAAATGCGCGCGCAGTCCGTCGTCGTTGCCTCCGAAATCCTCGATGAACCAGCGGTAGATCGACGAGACGCGCAACGCGCCGGAAGGCAGCACCGTGACACCGCGCGGATGGTTGACGTAGCCGCGCGCGGCATCATCCAGATCCGCTTCGAGCGTCTCTGCACGCCAGGCGCGCGCCATCAGGTTGGGACAGCCATGCGACGCGCAGTTGACGGCGTAGTGGACGCGCGGGTCCTTGAAGCCGGGCCGCATGATCGCGTGCTCGATGTCGTCCAGCGACAGGCCGCGTCCCTCGACGGTCACGCGCTGATCGCGCCACGGCCCTGTGTAGGCCTTGGGATCGAGCCAGGAACTGCCCTTGATGTCGCGGATCGAAGCGACCGGATATCGGTCGATGACGACCTTGAGCGTGACGGCGTTGTAGAGATTGGCCCAGAACGCATAGGCCTCGGCACGGGACATCGCCGAAGGGCGTCGTGCGGACATCGTGGCGATGGCCTGGTCGAGCCTGGCGCGATCTCCGGCGTTCGCGCGCCAGCGCCCATAGGCGACACGGGTGATGCCGTCGGCGCCGGCGGCGACATGGCGCCGCAGCAGCGTGTCGTAGGCCGCGTCCTCATCCGATGCGGCGCCGGCCGTGCGCACGACCGTGGCGCAGGCGATGCCGGTGCCGAGCAGGGTACGGCGACCGAGGACGGGCCGCCGGGACGATCGCGTCATCGGGATCTCCTCACTTGCTGCGCGCTTCGAAGCGCTTGCGCAGCGGTATGGCGGCCAGCGACAGCGCGGCGAGCCCGAGCAGCCCGGCCAGGATCTCCGGCGTCAGAATCGCGCCAGGCGTGAGCGCACCACCCTGGTCCAGCACGGCGCCGAGCCCGGCTCCCGCGAGCGAGAAGACGGCGGTGCCGGGAATGATCCCGAAGAAGGTGGTGACGACATAGACCGGCAGCGTCACGCCGACGAAGGCGGGAACCAGATTGACAAGGAAGAACGGGAAGAGCGGCACCAGGCGCAGCACCAGCAGATAAGAGGCGGCGTTGCGCCTGATGCCGTCGGCGAGCCGCGCGGCGGGCGCGCCGAAGCGGTCGAGCGCGTTCGCGCCGAAGATGGCCTTGGCGAAGAGGAAGACGACCGTCGCGCCGATCGTGGCGCCCGTCACGGTGAGCAGCGTGCCGAGCGCGGCGCCGAACAGGAATCCGCCGGTGAGGGTGAGGAACACCGCGCCGGGCAGCGAGAAGGCCACGGCGACGACATAGGCCGCGACATAGGCGAGGCTCGCGACGACGGCATTGCCGCCGACCCAGCTTGCGAGCGCCTCGCGATGCGTGCGGAGCGTCTGGAGCGACAGGACATCGCCAAGCCCCGACCAGCGTATGACGACGAATGCGGCGAGCGCCGCGAGGATCAGCCAGAGCCTGCGATCGGCGATCAACCGGGAGAAGGTCATGACCGGCTCCGTCAGGGAATGAAGCGCTGGACGAACCCGACGATCCGTCGCGTCGCCCGCCCGAACAGTTTTGGCGTGTAGTAGCTGCCGGCGGCGCGTTTCGAGATCTCCGACAGCGTCGGATAGGGCAGCACCGTGCTGGCGACGCTGCCGATCCCGAGGCCGGACGAGATGGCGAGACACCAGGGGCCGATCAATTCGCCGGCGCGCGGGCCCACGATCGTGGCGCCGAGGATGCGGCCCTTGCGGCCCAGCACGATCTTGGCGAGACCGGCGGTCGCGCGCTCCGCCTGCGCGCGGTCATTCGCCGTGAAGGACCAGGTCAGGATCTTCGGGTCGTGGCCTGCCGCGCGCGCGCCTGCCTCGGTCAAGCCGGCATGGGCGAGTTCGGGATCGGCGTAGGTCACCCAGGGCAGCGCCGTGTAGTCGACCTTGGCCGGTAGCCCGAACAGCGCGTTGCGGATCACGATCCCCGCATGCTGTGCGGCGACATGGGTGAATTGCGGTCCACCCGCCACGTCGCCGATCGCGAAGACACGGCGGTTGCTGCTGCGCAGCCGCCCATCGACGACGATGCCTGTCGCGCCATGCGCGATGCCGGCGGCGTCAAGTCCGAGAGCCTCGATATTGGGCCGGCGTCCTGCGGCGACGAGGACATGGCTCGCCTCGACGCGGCGCCCGTCCGGTGCATCCGCGTCCAGGGTCGCCACGACGCGATCGCCCTCCCGCCGCACCGACTGGAGACCGGCCGACTCCAAGAGCGTCACCCCGTCGCGGCGGAGTGCGGCGCGCACCACCTCCACGGCCTCCGGCTCGTCCCGGGGCAGGATCCTTGATTTCTCGATCACCGTGACGCGCGCACCGAGCCGGCGAAAGGCCTGTGCCAGTTCGATGCCGATCGGTCCGCCGCCGACCACGATGAGATGCTCCGGGAGATCGGTCAGGCCGAAGATCGTCTCGTTGGTGAAATAGCCGGCTTCGGCGAGGCCCGGAACCGGTGGCACCGCGGCGCGCGATCCCGTCGCGACGACGAAGCGGCGCGCGCGGACCCGCTCGTCGCCAGCCTCGACGAGGTCGGGCCCGACGAAGCGCCCCGTGGCCTTGATCACATGGACGCCGAGCCCTTCGAACCGCGCGACGCTGTCATGCGGGGCGATGGCGGCGATGACGCCATGCACATGCGCGCGGACCTCGTCGAAGCGGATCTCCGGCGCCGGCGCATGAACGCCGAAGCGCTTGGCGTCGCGCATGGCTTGTGCGGCGTGGGCCGCGGCGATCAGGGCCTTGGACGGAACGCAGCCGGTGTTGAGACAGTCGCCGCCCATCTCGCCCTTCTCGATCAGGACGACGGACGCGCCCATCTGCACCGCCCCGGCGGCGACCGACAGACCACCCGACCCCGCGCCGACGATGCAGAGATCGGCGCGCAACACGCCGTTGACGCGTGTGGGGCGGCTGGGGGGCAGCGGTGTCGGCGACAGATCGGCCATCGGCTCGTTCAGAGAAATGCGTTCAAAGTCTCTGCCGCTTTCGCGGCGGAATGCGAAGAGGTTACACCGGGCCGTTGCGAAAATCCCCGATGCGCCACACGCGATGTGCGGCACGCGGGCGCGGGGACATTGGTAGAATGCAGTCAAGGAGACAAGGCATGGCGATCAGAACCTGGACCCTGACGGATGTCGCGACCGGAACCCATGTCGACCGGCTCAGCCTGGGTCCCGCCGAGGCCGGCGGCCCGGCCGGGAGCTATGCGATCGAGAAGCGCACGCTGCGCGGCGGATTGAGCGAGGGCGTCGATGTCATCCGGGTCGTCACCGGCGATCTCGCCTACCAAGTGTTGCCGACGCGCGGGATGGGGCTATGGAAGGCCTGGCTCGGTGGCGAGGAGATCGGCTGGACCTCGCCCGTCCGGGGCCCGGTCCATCCGGGTTTCGTTCCGCTCGCGGAGCCCAGCGGGCTGGGCTGGCTCGACGGGTTCGACGAGCTGCTGGTCCGCTGCGGGCTCGAGAGCAATGGCGCGCCCGACTTCGATCCCCGGGGCCGGTTGCTGCATCCGCTGCATGGCCGCATCGCCAACCGGCCCGCCCACCGGGTCGAGGTCGCGATCGATGACGCGAGCGGCGAGGTGACCGTCCGCGGCATCGTCGAGGAGACGCGGTTCCATTTCGTCAAGCTGCGTCTGACCAGCACGATCGTGACGCGGGCTGGCGATCCGCGGATCCTGATCCGCGACGAGGTCGAAAACCTCTCGGCCACGCCTGCTTCGATCCAGCTCCTCTATCACGTCAATATCGGCCGGCCTCTCCTCGGGCCGGGTGCGCGCTTCGTCGCGCCGGTGCGTCAGGTGGTGCCGCGCGATCCACGTGCGGCCGAGGGGATCGCGCGCTGGGACGTCTACGGCGCGGAGCAGCCCGGCTTCGCCGAGCAATGCTACTACTTGGCGCTTTACCCAGGTCCCGACGGTCGTTCGGTCGCGATGCTCAGGAACGCGGAGGGCACGCGCGCGGTCGGTCTGCGCATGGATCTTGGCCAGTTGCCCGTCTTCACGGTGTGGAAGAACACGGTCGCCGCGGGCGACGGCTACGTGACCGGGCTGGAGCCCGCGACCAATTTCCCCAATCCGCGATCGCATGAGGCACGCGAGGGACGGACGGTCGAACTCGAGCCTGGTGGCCGGGCGCGTTTCGACATCGACCTGGAGATCCATGCCGGCCCCGCCGCAGTCGCAGCCGCCGAGGCCGCCATCGCGGCGCTGCGGGCCGACAACGTCCCGCGCGTCTTCAGCGCGCCCGAGCCCGGCTGGTGCGTGATCGATTGATCTCGGCGCCGGGCGCGCCGCGACGCGGCGCGCAGCCTCGTCGCGGTGCGGGACGCTAGCGGTGACGCGTCACGGGATCTCGGCTGTGAAGGCGGCCTCTACCCGCATCCCGGCCTGGAGGACGACGCCGTAGCAGCGTCGCACCACGGGATGGTCGCCGAAATACTCCTTCCACACGACGTTCACCTCGGGAACGTCGTGGATCACGTTGTGGAGGTACAGGCGCGCGGTGCAGATGGCCTTGCGGTCGACGCCAGCTTCCGCCAGCAGGAGATCGAGTTGCCGGAACGCCTCGCGCATCTCTGCGGCCGCGCCGCCGGGGACCGGCTTCGATGCGCCATCCGGAATTCCGGTGACGACGGCCTCGAAGATCCTGCCGGAATGGACGACGGCGGAACTGATCGGGAAATTGGTGTCCGAATCGATGAACTTCATGGCTGGCTCCTGATGCAAGGCGATATCCGCGCCCGTCAGGGCGATGGGCCGACGGGGCGCGGTGCAGCACTATAGGTGGCGGCAGGACCGAAACCGAGACGCTTGCCGATCACGCGACCGAGGAAGCCCGCATGCTCAAGATCCTTCTGACACTGCTCGTCCTGTCCGCGCCTGCCGCGGCGTTCGACCTTCAGGGCCATCGCGGCGCACGCGGGCTGGAACCCGAGAACACCTTGCCCGGCTTCCTGCGCGCGATCGCCATCGGCGTCGCGACACTCGAACTCGATGTCGGGGTCTCCGCCGATGGCGCGCTCGTGGTCGCGCATGACCGGCGTCTGAACCCGGACATCACGCGCGACGGCAGCGGCGCGTGGATCTCGTCCCCGGGCCCGCGCCTGCGCGATCTGTCGCTCGCGGATCTGAAGCGCTTCGATGTCGGCGGCATCCGTCCGGACACGGCATATGCTCGCAGCTTCGCGGGGCAGGTGGCGCGGCCGGGCACCGCGATGCCGACGCTTGCGGAGGTGGTCGCGCTCGCTGGCGCCACGCGACTTCGCTTCAACGTCGAGACCAAGATCTCGCCGCTCGCGCCGGACGACACGCATGCGGCCCCGGATTTCGCGCGTGCCGTGATCGCGGAGATCCGCCGTCTCGGGATCGCCGGCCGCACCACGATCCAGAGCTTCGACTGGCGAACCCTTGCGGTGGCGGCGCGCGAGGCGCCCGAGATCGCGCGCGCGTATCTGACGACCGAGCGCGGGGCGGGAGAGACGGTCTACCGCGGCAGGGGCGTCTCGCCCTGGACCGGGCTCGACATCGCCGCCCATGGAGACTCCACGCCGCGCCTTGTCGCGGCGGCCGGAGGCCGGATCTGGTCGCCCTTCTTTCGCGATCTCGATATGCGCATCCTCGCGGAGGCGAAGGCGCTTGGGCTGTCCGTGATCCCCTGGACGGTGAACGAGAGCGCCGACATGGAGCGTCTGATTGGCTGGGGCATCGATGGCCTGATCACCGACTATCCGGACCGGGCGAAGGCGCTGCTCGACAGGAGGGGGATCGCGGTTCGTGCGCCGCGCTGAGCCATCGACTGTCAGCAGGCGGCGAGGCGGATTTGGTCGATGCGTGCGTCCAGGCGCGCGCCGGTGTCGTCGACATCCGTGCCGACATTGATCTCCAGGACCGGAGGCACCGGACCGCCGCGGAAGGCGAGGCGCCAGTCGCGCGCGACGTCGGTCTTTTCCTCGAACCAGCGTCCGCCTTCGGTCGTGGCAGGTCGCAGGACGAAGACCTGGCCAAGGCCGTGCATGTAGAGGCTTGCGAAGGGACGCGGCTCCTCTCCCGTGCCACCCCAGACATAGACGATCATGCTCCGCGGCAGCCGATGGTCGCCCGCGACGGCCTGCGCGACGGCGTGCTTCGTGCGTTGCAGGAAGCCTGCACCGGGCGGCCAGCCGTCGAAACCGACGGTGAGCGCGATCGCGCGATCGTCGCCGCCGCGCCGGTCGAGCGGCGTCGGCGGCGGACCCGCGTCGACGCGCCAGCGCCAGGACAGGCATTGCCCCGCGGGATCCGCCGAACGCCATACGAAGCTGCCTTGGCCAGCAGCGACGATGCGCAGGCCGCCATCTGGAAGCGCCTCGAAGCGGGCGGGCTCGATGCCCGACCATGCGCCCTTGGCCCAGCCGGCGTCGCGCAGCGCGTCCGGGGTTGGCAGGCGTTCGGCTGGCGCGGCGAGGAATGCGGCGGCCATCAGCAACGCGATGGCGCGTGCGAGGCGTCGCAGCAAGCCGTCCTTGCAGGATCCTGTCTCCGGCGTCACGCGGACACGGCCCGCACGGCGTCCGGGCCGAGCCGTGCGATCGCCTGGTCGATCGTCGCGACATCGCCGAAATTGTTGAGGATCGCGCCAAGGCTTGCGTTGTGCTCGTCGTCGGTGCGGGTGGCGCAGCCATCGGCAAGCATCACGACCTTGTAGTCGAGCTGCATCGCGTCGCGCGCCGTCGTCTCGCAGCAGACATTGGTCAGCGTGCCGGCGATCAGCACCGTGTCGATGCCGCGCGCACGCAAGTCGCGATCGAGCGTCGAGACCGGCGAATGGAAGGCGCTGTAGCGGTCCTTCTCCGCGATCATGTCGCCGGGTGCGATTTCCAGATCCCTCCAGAGCGCCTGGCCGTGGCTCCCTGGAGCCAGCCCCTCGAGGACCCGGCGCGACAGGTCGGGCGTGTTGATCGCGCCGAAAAAGACGGACCAACCCGTCAGTGTCCGCGCGTCGAAGGCATTGCGCACCCAGACCACGGAGCCGCCGGTGCGACGCAACGCCTGCGCCAAGCGGTTGAGGCCAGGCACCAGCGCGCGTGCGAAGGGGATCTCCAGGGGCGCGCCCGGTTCGAGGAACAGGTTCTGCATGTCGATCGCGAGCAGCGCGCAGCGCCGCGGCTCCAGGACCGGAAACATGTCGACGGCGCCGCGCCGCCGCGCGACACGGGCGACGATCTCGGGGGGCAGGGCGATCTTGTGCATGGCGCGCGTCTCCAGGAAGTCCGACGAGTGTCGCTCAGTCGCCGTGCGATCGCCATCTTCGCGGCGCGGCTCGCCGTACGCCTCAGGCGTCGAGAAAGCGTGCGAGGACGACGCCGCTTGCGACGATATGCGCGAGGGTGATCGCGACCGAGGCGGCGTGCAGCACCTGGAAGCGACGCCGCGCGCCGTCGTCCGTGGCCGCGTTGATCGCGGGCATCAGGGTCTGCCGCGCCGGCACGGCCGACGCGAATACCGCGCCGAGCAGCGCTGCGGAGACCGTGTCATGCGACAGGGTCAGCGCGGCGCCGAGCAGCGATGTGGCCAGGACGAACAGGTAGAAATGAGGGAATGTCTGCCGCAGAACCTTGCCGGCCAACGCCGGCGGCAGGGCCGCGAACAGCACGGCGGCGAAGCCGGCGGAGAACAGAACCATGCCGCCGAACAGAAGGGCGGTGACGAGAAGCGCGGCGGTCAGCATCAGGATCTCCCGGGTCTGGCGCCGTCGCGACGGCGCATGGAGGGCAGCGCGTAAGGGACGCGGGCGCGATAGCGCAGGAAGTCGTCGCCATGGCGCGCGGCAAGGCGGCGTTCCTTCAACAACGGGGCGAGCAGGCAATAGGCCGTCAGCGACACCGCGAGGGCGAGTTGGTCCGGTGTCCAGACGGGAACGGTCCAGAGCGTCAGCGCGAAAGCGACATAGATCGGGTGCCGGACGATCCGGAACAGGCCGCGCGTCGGAAGCTCCGGATAGACTGGGCGGATCCGACCGAGCAGCGACAGCCAGCCGAGCGCTCCGGACTGCACCTCGGCACCGGCGTCGAAGCTCGCCTTGGCGAGGAGGATCCAACTCGCGGCGTAGGCGCTGCAGAGCGCCCAGAAGACGCCGCCCTCGGCACGCCACCAGACGATGCCGGACGGCGTCCACAGTGCGAAGAGCGCGAGCAGTTGCAGCGAGGCGACGATCGCATAGCTCGTCGATGTCAGCGTCGTTCCGTGCGGGCCAGGAACCAGTCGCGCGAGCAGCCGTCCGCCGGGCCCGGTCAGGAGCGCCGAGTGAACCAGCGGAAACTGGGCCAGCAGCGCGGCGTTGGCGAGCGTCGCCCAGGGCCAGGACAACGTTCCGAGGCTCGAACCCATGCCGTGGAACATCGCGAGGATCATCGCCAGAACGGCCGCTGCGAAGATCGCGTGACAGACGATGCCGAAAGACAGCGCAAGGATGATCCGCGAAGGCCCTGGCGGTGGTCGCAGGGCGACGGCGGCGAGAGCAACGAGCCGGGTTATGCGGGGATCGGCGAGCAAGGCGAGGACCAGGTCGAGGCAGGAGGCAAAGCGGATTGCAGGTGGTGCCCCTTGGATCTAGCGCGCATGCCGCATCGTCAACGCCGGTCGGCTCTCGCCGCATGCGGATTGCGAAAATCTCTGGAGCGAGGCCGGCACCGCCTGCGAGCATGGCGAAATGACAACGAGCGAACAGCGCGGCTCGGGACCGATGGCGGCCCTGGACATTCTCGCGCGTGCGCCGGGACTTGCCGGTGCGGCGTGGGAGCAGGTCGAGGTCGCGGCGCTTCAGGGGCTGACCAACGCGACCTACCGGGTCGACACGCGCGCCGGGTGCTTCGCGGTGCAGATGCCGGATCGGAACGGCGCTCCGGACATGGTGCGCGCGCACGCCATCGCGGCGACGCGACACGCGCATGCGATCGGTGTCGGTGCCGAGCTGGTGCATGTGGAGGAAAGCAGCGGCGCCATCGTCACACGCTGGGTCGCCGCGACGCGGCCAGCCGACGCGGAGGTGCTGCGAGCCAGACCCGGCGGCGTCGCGGCGCTTGCGTCGTGCATCGCGCGCCTGCATCGCAGCGAGGCCCGGCTGGCACGGCGCTTCGACCCTTTCGCGGCGATCGCCGAATTGGCATCGCGATCAGGTGCCGCCCCGCTCGCCTCACATCTCGCGCAGGCGTTGTGGCGCGCCGAAACCGAACTGGCACGGACGCTGCGGTCCGAAGTCCCCGTTCATGGTGACCTCGTACCCGCCAACGTCCTCGCTGCGCCGGATGGTTTCGTGCTGATCGACTGGGACTATGCGGGCATGGGCGATCCGGCTTGGGATATCGCCTATTTCGCGCTTGAGGCCGGACTGACGCTGGCGGAGGGGCGCGCGCTGGCGGATGCCCATGGCGGGCCGGACCTCGATGCGCGGCGTCTGCGCCTCAACAGGATGGTCGCCGCCACCCTCGCCTGGACATGGGGCGCCGCGCGCATGCGCGTCTGCCCGGTGCCCGATCTGTCGGCCTGGATCGACGCGCGTCGCGCGGAATCGTCGATGCTCGCGACCGGGCTTTACGCGTCGGGCGAGGTCGGATAAACAGATATCAAGTCAGGGGTGCTCCGAACGGGGCTGAGAGGATCAGGCGGTCCAACCCTTCAGCTGATCTGGGTAATGCCAGCGGAGCGAGACAATGTTCTCAGGTACGCAATTCTCTCTTTATCCGATGACCGCGGATTTCGTGCCGGCCATCTTGCGTGGTATCGCCGCGCTGGATGCCTATGCGGGACGTATCCGGCGCGAGACCGACGACCTGTCGACGTTGCTGGTCGGGCCGCCCGAACTGGTCGTGCGCGCGATGCGCGACGCCTTTGTCGCGACGGCGGGTGGTGGTGGACATGTCGTGCTGGCCGGCACGCTGTCGCGCGGTTGTCCGGGCGAGTCCGACGACCCGATCTGTTCCGCGATCCCGATCCGTCCGCCCGATCCTGGAGAGGATCTCGTCGCCGCCGCGCTGGCGCGTCACGCGCCCGCGCCGCGCGCCGGACTGGCGGTCGCGGCGCAGATCTCGCTCTATCCGCTGGGGACCGAGGCGCATATGGCGCGTATCGGCGCGTGCATCGATTTCCTGAAGGCGGCGGGCGTGTTCGACCGCTCGAAGAATTTCTGCACCAAGCTCAAGGGCGATGCGTCGGACGTCTTCGCGGCGATCGAGCGCTGCTATCTCGACTTTGCGCCGGCGAACGCGCATGTCGTGCTGACGATCACCGTGTCGGCCGGCAGTCCGACGAAGGGCTGAGGGGAACGAAGCGATGACCGCCATGACCAACCCGTCCTCCCGCTGGACCCAGCGCGAGATCGTCGTCGCCGCCGCGATCGGCGTGGTGTTCGGTGTCCTCTATCTCGCCTGGGTGCAGGTCTGGCTTGTCGCCCAGGGGATCATCGGGCCGCTCGCACTCGACATTTTCTTCGGCTTCTGGTGCGTGGCTTCGATCGTCGCCGCCTATGTGGTGCGCAAGCCGGGGGCCGCCTTCTTCACGGAGGTCGTCGCTGCGGTGGCTGAGGTCGCGACCGGCAATCCGGCGGGTCTGATCCTGCTGCTGACCGGTGTCGTGCAGGGCGCGGGTGCGGAACTCGCCTTCGCCGCGACGCGCTGGAAGCGCTACGATCTTGCCGTGCTCCTGGCGGCCGGCGCCTGCGCCGCGCTGTTCAGCTTCGTCTACACCTGGATCCGCTTCAACTACGGCGCGCTCGCGCCAGGGCTGCTGGTCACGATGTTCGCGATCCGCGTCGTCAGCGGCATGGTCCTGGCCGGATTGCTGGGTCGTGCGATAGCGCTGGCGTTGCATCGGACCGGTTCGCTCGACGGGCTCGCGATCGACGAAGAGCGGCGTGGCGCCGCCTGAGGGCGGTCGGCTTCTCGCCGCGTCCGGCGTCGCGGTCCGCTTTCCACGCGCGACCCGCGACGCGGTCGGCGAGGTCACGCTCGCTCTCCGTGCGGGCGAACGCCTCGCGCTCCTTGGCCCGTCCGGCAGCGGAAAGACGACCTTGGCCCTGGCGCTGCTCGGCGCGATCCCGCATCTCGTTCCGGGGATGCGGCGGGGGACCGTCTCATGGGCGGGTTTGCCGGAGGGCGCGCTGGCGGCGGGGACCGGGGTCGCCGCCGCGATCCTGCAGGACAGCGATGCGCAGCTGGTGGCGCTGACGATCGAGGACGAACTCGCCTTCGCGCTCGAGAATCGTGGCTTGCCCGCCCAGGAGATCGAGGCGCGTATCGAGCGCGTCCTGGCATGCGCGCCGGGCCTCGGCCTGTCGCGCCGCGACAGGACGCTGACGCTCTCGGGTGGCTGGCGCCAGCGCCTTGCGCTCGCCGCGGCGCTCGCCGAGGCGCCACGCGCCCTGGTCGTCGACGAGCCCGTTGCGCATCTCGACGGCGCGGCTGCGCGCGACGCGGTGGCCGCGCTCGATGCCGTCTGCCGGGATGGCACGGCAGCGCTGTTCGTCGAACATCGCATCGACCATGTGCGCGCGCTCGTTCCGCGCGTCCTGGTCCTCGACGCCCTGGGACGGCCGTTGGTCGAGGGCGAGACCGAGACGGTCCTGCGTGACCTCGCGGCGCGCGACGCGGCGCCTGGCCTGCGTCTGCCGCCGGATCTGCGCGTCGCCGCGGCGCTGACGCGCGCGCGCGTTGCGGATGGCGAAGTCGATGCGCTCGCGGTGGCGCTGTCCACGCTCGGCTTCGACCGCGTCGCCGGCGCGGCACGCGGCGCGGCTCTGCTCGAGATCGAACGCGCGAGCGTGCGGCGCGGCGGTCGCGACGTGCTGGCCGATGTCTCGCTGTCGGTCCGGGAGGGCGAGGTGCTTGGGATCGCAGGTCCGAACGGCGCCGGAAAATCGACGCTCGGGCTCCTGGCAGCGGGCGCGCTGGCTCCGGCGCGTGGCCATGTCCGGCGCCACGGCGCGGCGGCGATCCATGTGCCGCAGAACCCGGCGCTCGCCTTCGCGACCGGGCGGCTCGATGCCGAAGCCCGACGCCGCGGCCTGTCCTGGCCCGTCGCCGCCGCGGCGATCGCGCGCGCGGGTCTGGAGCCCGATCCGGATCGCCATCCGCTGGCCTTCAGCCAGGGCGAGCGGCGTCGCCTCGCGCTGGCGCTCGCCCTTGCCGACGCGCGTCCGCGCGTCGCGATCCTCGACGAGCCTGCCGCCGGTCTCGACGGCATCGGACTGGCGGCATTGGAGACGGACATCGCCGCGCTCGCCCGCGCCGGGCTTGCGGTTCTGGTCGTCGCGCACGACCTCGACTGGCTTGCCAGGGTCGCGAGTCGGATCGTCGTCATCGAGGCTGGACGCATGCGCGCTGACGCCGCGCCCGCCGCGATCCTGCGCGACACGCTGGCAGGAGGCTTGCCGCTGGCGCCGCCACCCGGCGCGATTCTCGCCGCGGGGATGGGCTGGCGGTTCGGGGCTGCTCCATGACTCGGCTCGATCCCCTCACCAAGCTGGGCGTGGCCTTTGCCGTCATCGCCTTTGCGACGCTCAGCGATCGGGCCGCCGAACTGGCGGCGCTGGCGATCCTGCTCTGCGTCCTGATCCTGGGCGTCGCGCGCGTTGCACCGCGGCGTTTCGCGCTGGCGCTCGCGCCGTTCATGTTCTTCGCCGTGACCTCGTCCTGGATCTACGCCGTCGCACCATCGAACGTCTATGGCTGGAGTGGATGGCAGGTGGCGCTGGCGGTCGGTCTGCGCACGGTCACGGTCGGCCTTGTCTCGATGCTCTTCGCCTTCACCACCGCGCCTGGTGACCTGGCACGCGCGCTCGTCCACCGCGCGCGACTGCCGCGACGATTCGTCTTCGGCGCGCTCGCGGCCATCCAGTTCCTGCCGGTGCTTGCCGAGGAAGCGCGACTGGCGCGGCTCGTCGCGCGCGCGGCGCTGCCGCCGGACGCCTCCAGGTTGATGCTCGCGCTGGCCGGGCTGCATGCGGATGCGGTCATCGCGCTCCTCGCCGGTGCGATCCGTCGCGCCGGGACCGCTGCCCTCGCGATGGAGTTGCGTGGTCTTTCCGTCGCCAGCGGGTCCGGCAGTGCCTGGCGCGTGCCCAGGGCCGGGCGACGCGACATCGTCTTCGCCGCCCTGGCCCTGGCCGTGCTGGCGTTCCTGCGCGCGTTCGGCGCTGTGGTTGTGTGATGGCGTGGCTCAGCCCGTGCGCCTGCCCCGCCCGCTCCTCAATCCAAGAAGTGCGGCTGCAAGCAGCAGCGCGGAGGCCGGCTCCGGGATGTCGCTGATCGGATCGTCGAGCTGGTCCTGACTGAACGGGCTCACCAGGGCGCGGACCGGGCCGAAGGGGAGCAGCGGATCGGCGGCGATCGCAAGGTAGGCGAGGCTGAGCGCGCGCAGCGGCGCATCCGGGGACACAAGGCGGAACTGCCCTGTGTCGAGGCCGTCGTTGCCGTCGACCGCCAGTTCCCAGATCGCCAACTGAAACGCGGCGACACGGTCGCGCGAAGACGCGCCGATGACGCCCTCGAACCGCGGATCCGCCGGATCCGAGACGGCAGCAAGACGCTGGCCCCAGAGGCGCGCGATCGGATCGGCCTTGGCCGATGGCAGCACTGTAGCGACGGGCTTCGCTTCGTAGAGCGCGGGCAGGGCGATCTGCTGGCCGATCTCGAGGCAGAAGGTCGGCAGGTCGAAGGCCGGCTCGCCGATCGGCGTGCCATCGGCGAGCGTCTCCAGAAGGCGAAGACCGAACATGCCCGCCGCCAGCGTTTCCACAACGCCCGCATTGTAGACGCGAACCGAGCGCCAGTGATCGGCGGAGAGGAAATACGTTGCCGGGCCGGCGCCACCCGGCGCGTTGGTCAATTGGAAATACGGCGCCGCGTGTGCGGGCGTGCCGCTGCCGAGGATCCCGGGGGCAGCAGCGAGCAAGATGGCGGAAAGGACATGACGAAGCCTGCGCAAGACGCCCTCCATGTGTTGGGTCGTCCAGCCACGCAACAATCATGCCTGACCGAAAATTCTTCCATTTCGTTGGTTA
>CAYSUY010000032.1:0-28305 GCA_964434345.1 uncultured Acetobacteraceae bacterium | reverse complement strand
GGCGAGGCGCCGCGCGAGGAAGGTCAGCATCGCCGGGCCCGCCGCGCCGCGCTCATTGCAGCCGGATGCCCTGCGGGCGGATCAGCCCGTCGGGCACGAGCCGCAGCCCCTGCAGCCGCGCCGCATGCGCGAACAGGTTCTTGCGGTGCCAGAGATAGATGCGGCCGCGGTCGCGCTCCAGGTAGAGCGCCGCCACCTTGCGGTAGATCGCGATGCGCGCGGCCGCGTCGGGTACGGCGCGCGCCTCGTCGAGCAGCCGGTCGACTTCGGGATCGCAATAGCGACCGTCGTTCTGGCCACCCTTGCAGCTGGCGAAGGAATAGATGTTTCCGTCGGGATCGCTGCGTCCCGACCAGCCCACCAGGAAGGCCTCGAAATCGCCGCGTGCGGCCGCCTGCAGCGCCGAGGCGAATTCCGTCGCCTGCAGACGGATGTCGAAGCCGGCTTCGCGCGCCATCGACTGGATGACCTCGCCGACCTGTCGCAGGTCGGGATTGTTCGGGATCATCAGGTTGACGACGGGATTGGGCGTCCCGGCCTCGGCCAGGAGCCGCTTCGCGCGGGCGACGTCGCGCGTCGGCGCCGGCAGGTCCTTGAGGAAGAAGGGCGAGGTCGGCGGCACCCATTGGGCCGATGCCACGAACTCGCCGGCGTAGACGACCTGGTTGATCACCTCGCGGTCGATCGACAGTTCCAGCGCCTCGCGCACCTTGGCGTTCTGGCCGAGCGGCGTCTTCGCGCGCTCGCCGTTGCCGACATTGATCGTGAGGCCGTTGTAGCCGAGCTCGTCGCCGCCGACGAGCCGGAGCCGCCGGTCGCGGCGGATCGCGGCGCCGTCGGTCGGATTGACGCGCTCGACAAGGTCGAGCTGCCCGGCCTGGAGATTGGCGAGCAGCACCGTGGTGTCGGGGATCGGCTGGAACACGACCTTGTCGACATGGATGCTGGCGCGATCCCAGTAGCCATCGAAGCGCTCCAGCACGATGCGGTCCTGGGCCACGCGCTCGACGAAGCGGAAAGGTCCGGCGCAGACCGGCTTCGTGCCGAACTGTGCGCCCGCCTCGCGCAGCGCCTTCGGGCTCATGATCATGCCCGCGCGATCGGTGAGCTGCGCGATCAGCGGCGCGAAGGGAACCGAGAGTTCGAGCCGGATCGTCAGCGGATCGACCACGACGACCGATTGCACGACGTTGATCTCGGAGCGCCGGAAAGATCCCTGCAGCGTCAGGTGACGGTCGAGCGAGAGCTTGGCCGCGGCGGCGTCCAGGATCTCGCCGTCGTGGAAGCGCACGCCGTCGCGCAGCTTGATCGTCAGCGCCTTGCTGTCGGCGCTCCATTCGTAGCCGGTCGCGAGCTGCGGCACGACGCGCAGCTGCGCGTCGATGTCGAACAGCTTGTCGCACAGCGACGCGAACACGATGCGGCCGACATAGGTGCGCGCCAGCGTCGGGTCGAGAACGTCGGGATCCTCGCGCAGCCCGATGCGCAGCGTCTGCGCCGAGGCGGCCGAGGAGAGCAGCAGGGCCGCGGCAAGCGCGGCACGCAATCCGGTTCGCATCGTCCTTGCTCCCCTCAATTCGCCAGCCTGACGTCCTGGAAGCGCAGGATTCCGTCGGGAACCGCCGCGAGCCCGGAGATCCGTGCGGTATGCGCGACGACGTTCTTGCGATGCCAGAGATAGACCACGGAGCGCTCGGCGCGCACGATCGCCATCGCCTGCTCGTAGAGCTTGCGCCGCTCCGCGAGGTCGTTGACCAGCCGCGCCTGATCGATCAGCCGGTCGACATCGGGGTTGGACAGCTTCGAGTAGTTGAGCGGCCCGCCGGTCTTCCAGAAGGAATAGATGTTGCCGTCGGGATCGACGCGACCGGACCAGCCGAGGATATAGGCGTCGAAATCGCCCTTCTCGGCGGCGTTGAGCGAGGTCGCGAATTCGGTCGCGCGCAATCTGAGGTCGATGCCGGCGTCCTTGACCATCGCCTGCATGATCTCGCCGATCTGCCGCAGCTCGGGATTGTTCGGGATCATCAGCTCGATGACGGGCGTCGGATGGCCCGCCTCGCGCAGCAGTTGCTTCGCGCGCTCGACGTTGCGCTCGCCGGGCTTCACGGCCGCCATGTGGTAGGGGTTGGCCGGCGGGATCGGCTGTGCGGTCGGCACGTAGTCGCCGTTGTAGACGACCTGGTTGATGATCGTGCGGTCGATCGACAGCTCCAGCGCCTCGCGCACGCGCCGGTCGCCGATGGCGCCCTTGGCGCGCTCGCCATTCGCGACGTTGAGCGTCAGCCCCTGGTAGCCGAGCTCGTCGGAGAGCGACAGGGCAAGCCGCGCGTTGCGCTTGATCTGCGGAATGTCGGTCGGCTGCACGCGCTCGATCAGCTCGAGCCCGCCGGCCTGGAGGTTGGCAAGGCGGACTGTCGAGTCGGGGATCGGCTGGAACACGACCTTCTCGACATGGATGCGCCCCTTGTCCCAGTAGTCGGCGAAGCGCTCCAGGACGATGCGGTCCTGGGCCACGCGCTCGACGAAGCGGAAGGGCCCGGCGCAGACGGGCTTGTTGGCGAATTGCGCGCCCGACGCCTCGGCGGCCTTGGGACTCACGATCATGCCGGCGCGGTCGGTGAGCGCCGCAATGAGCGGCGAGAAGGGCGCCGCGAGCGTCAGCTTGACCGTCAGGGGATCGACGACGTCGACCGACTGCACCACGGAGATCTCGGCGCGGCGGAACGAGCCCTGCATCTTCAGATGCCGGTCGAGCGAGTACTTCACCGCCGCCGCGTCCATCTTCTCGCCGTCGTGGAAGCGGACGCCGTCGCGCAGCGAGATGGTCAGCTCCTTGCCGTCGGCGCTCCAGGCGTGCCTCGTCGCCAGCTGCGGCACGACATTCAGCTTCGCGTCGATGTCGAAGAGCTTGTCGCACAGCGAGGCGAAGACGATGCGGCCGACGAAGGTGCGCGCCGTCGTCGGATCGAGCCCGTCCGGATCCTCGGCGAGCCCGATGCGCAGGGTCTGCGCGCCGGCGGGGACCGCGAGCGCGGCGGCGGCGAGGACACCGGCGCCGAACAGCCGGGCGGCGAGCGAATGGGTCATGGGCGTGTCTCCTCGGGAATTTCCATCGATAGGGTGGCGCACGATCAGCCCGGTGCAAGGCCGGGATCGGCGAAACGGCGCTGCAGCCGCTCGAGCCGCGCGCGGCCCGGGCCAGGCGGACGCGGCGCCGGCAGGTCCGCGGAGATCTCGGTCCAGACATGGCAGGCGGTCGCCCGCGGCGCGCCGATCAGCGGCGGGTCCTCCGTCCGGCAGCGCGGCCGCGCATGCGGGCAGCGCGTGTGGAAGCGACATCCCGGCGGCGGGTCGATCGGGCTCGGCACGTCGCCGTCCAGCAGCAGCGCGCGGCGCGGCGCCGAGGGGTCGGGGCGCGGGATCGCGGCGACCAGCGCCTGGGTATAGGGATGACGAGGGGCCGCGAAGATCTCCTCCGCGGGACCCTCCTCGACGATCCGGCCGAGATACATGACCGCGACGCGCGTCGCGACATGCTTCACCACCGCGAGGTCGTGGGCGATCAGCACCAGCGCGAGGCCAAGCCGCGCCTGCAGGTCCTTGAGCAGGTTGATGACCTGCGCCTGAACGGAGACGTCGAGCGCCGAGACCGGCTCGTCGCCGACGATCAGCTTTGGTTCGGCGGCGAGCGCGCGGGCGATGCCGATGCGCTGGCGCTGGCCGCCGGAGAATTCATGCGGGTAGCGCTGGGCATGCTCGGGCCGCAGGCCCACCAGCGACAGCAGCTCCGCGATGCGCGCCGCGCGGTCGGCGGCCGGCACGACGGCGTGGAGCTTGAGGGGCTCGCCGACGATGTCCGCGACCGTCATGCGCGGATTGAGCGACGCATAGGGGTCCTGGAAGACGATCTGGAGATGGCGGCGGCGCGCCCGCATCTCGGCCTCGCCAAGCCGCGTCAGGTCCTCGCCCATGAAGGACACGGTGCCGGAGGTCGGGTCGATGAGCCGCAGCAGCATGCGGCCCAGCGTCGACTTCCCGCAGCCGGACTCGCCGACCAGGGCCAGCGTCTCGCCCGGCGCGATCTCCAGCGACACGCCGTCAACCGCCTTGACCTGCGCGGCGACGCGGCCGAACAGGCCCTTGCGCACGGGGAAGTGCTTGACGAGGTCGCGCGCGACGAGGATCGGGGCTGGCGCGGTCATGAATCGTCTCCGAGCGGGGCGCGCCAGCATGCGGCCTCGTGGCCGGGCTCGACGGCGCGCAGCGCCGGTGCCTCGGCGCGGCAGCGCGGCTCCGCGAAGGGGCAGCGCGGCGCGAAGCGGCAGCCGACGAGCGCGGCGCTCAGATCCGGCACCGTTCCCTCGATCGTGGCGAGCCGCGCGCGGCGGCGGTCGAGTTCGGGAATCGCGCCGAGCAGGCCGATCGTGTAGGGGTGCTGGGCGGCCTCGAAGAGGCGCTTCACCGGCGCGCGCTCGACGATCTGGCCCGCATACATGACGACGACGTCGTCGGCGAGTTCGGCGATCACGCCCAGATCATGGGTGATCAGGATGATCGCGGTCCCCGTCTCCTCGCGCAGGCGGCGCAGCAGGTCGAGGATCTGGGCCTGGATGGTGACGTCCAGCGCCGTCGTCGGCTCGTCCGCGATCAGCAACCGGGGCCCGCAGGCCAGCGCCATGGCGATCATCGCGCGCTGGCGCATCCCGCCGGAGAGCTTGTGCGGATACTCGTCGAAGCGCTGCTCGGGCGCGGGGATGCGCACGAGGCGCAGCATCTCGATCGCCTTCGCGCGCGCCGCGGCGCGGTCGATGGCCTGGTGGCGCAGGATGCCCTCGACGATCTGCTCGCCGACCGTGTAGGCCGGGTTCAGGCTCGTCATCGGCTCCTGGAAGATCATCGCCATGCGCGCGCCGCGCAGGTCGCGCAGGGCATCGGCATCGAGCGTCAGGAGGTCGACGCCCTCGAACAGGATCTCGCCGCCGGCGATGCGACCTGGCGGTTGCGGCACCAGCCCCATGATCGAGAGCGAGGTCACCGACTTGCCGCAGCCGGACTCGCCGACGATGCCGAGCGTGCGTCCGGCCTCCAGGGAGAACGAGATCCCGTCGACGGCGCGGTAGGTGCCGCCGTCGCCGTCGAACCAGGTCTTGAGGTCGCGGATCTCGAGCAGCGCCGTCATGTCTTCGCGGCCGCCGCCTCGATCGCCGCGTTGATCGTCTCGCGGTCGGTGGTGCCCGCGTAATTCATGCGCGTAGCCATGAAGCTCCGGAAGATCGCCCAGCGCTCCTGGCTGACGGCATGGAGGCGGCGCAGTTCGGGCAGCGGGTCGGGATGGTCGTCGACGCGGATGTCGAGGGCGGGCCAGGGCTCGGTGGTGTGGACCCGGATGGCCGCGGATTGCTTGCCGCGCTTGTCGCCTCCCGCCGCCTCGCCCGCCTCCAGCGCGATCAGGAAGCGCTCCGCGAGCGGCTTGCCGCGCGCGCCTGCGAAGGCCTCGGCGGTGGCCTGCACGACCTGCGGCCCGGCCAGCATGTTGCCGGCGACCGAGAACCCCTCGCCGACGACATGCCCGGCCCAGTCGACGCAGCTGCCGCCCGTATGGGCAATCCCGCGGCCCTGTGCATCGATCATGTGCACCTGACGCACGGCGCGGCCGGCATCGAGTTCCAGGAGCCGCTCCATCGCCTCGGCCGCCGAGAGCCCCGCGCGCAGCAGCTTCAGCCCGTCGATCCCGTAGAACGGATTGACCAGCGCCTGGGTCGCGATCGCGCCGACGCCCGGCTCGACATGCGGCACCAGGGCGCCGACCGCGAAGAACCGCGTGGCGACCCCGATCCCGATCTCTCCCGTTTCGCGGTCATGGGCGACGATGGACCAGGTCATGTGCAACCTCCAGACGATGAACTATGGCAGTAAAACGCAATATCCATGCCATGGCCAGCTTGCGCGGGGGGCGGCGGCCGGGATAGTGGAGCGCCATGAGCTTCGTCCTGCGCGCCGACCGCCGCTCGATCCTCCCCGCGGCGGACATCCCCGAACTGCCCGACCGCTACCGCGGCAAGGTCCGTGACAATTACGACCTGCCGGACGGACGGCGGATCATCGTCGCCAGCGACCGCATCAGCGCCTTCGATCGCATCCTGGCGGCGATCCCCTGGAAGGGCATGGTCCTGACCCAGACCGCGCGGTTCTGGTTCGAGGCGACGCGCGACATCTGCGCCAACCACGTCCTCGACTATCCCGACCCCAACGTGGTCGTGGCGCGGCGTCTCGACATCCTGCCGGTCGAGATCGTGGTGCGCGGCTATCTCGCCGGCACCACGGGGACCTCGATCCTGACGATGTACAAGGCCGGCGCACGCATGATGTACGGCCATTTCTTTCCCGACGGGATGCGCGCCAACGAGAGGCTGCCGGCGCCGATCGTGACGCCGACGACCAAGGCCTTCGACGGTGGCCATGACGAGCCGCTGACCGCCGCCGAGATCCTGTCGCGCGGCCTGCTGACGCGCGATCAGTGGGACGCGACGCGCGCCCATGCGCTGGCCCTGTTCGCGCGCGGCCAGAAGATGGCGGCTGCGCGCGGGCTCATCCTCGCCGACACCAAATACGAGTTCGGTCTCGATCCGGAGGGACGGATCGTGCTCGCCGACGAGATCCACACGCCGGATTCGAGCCGCTGGTGGTTCGCCGAGACATACCCGGCGCGTTTCGCGGCGGGCGAGCGGCCCGACAGCTTCGACAAGGATGTCCTGCGCAGCTGGGTCGCGGCGCGCTGCGATCCCTACCGCGATCCGATCCCCGAGATCCCGGAGGAGGTCGTGCTCGCCACGGCGCGCGTCTACATCGACGCCTACGAACGGATCACCGGCGCGGCCTTCGCGCCGCCGCCGGGCGCGGTCCACGAGACGCCGCTGGAGCGGATCCGGCGCAATCTCGCGCCCTATTTCGGCGCCGCGTGAGGCCGTGCGCCCCGGCCTCCGGGCGCGTTCCGACAGGGGAGATGGGGCGATGACGGATCACGGGGCGCTGCCGGATTTCTCGGTGGCCGGACTGCATGTCCTGATCACCGGCGGGACCGGCGGGATCGGCGGGGCCTTCGCGCGCGCCTTCGTCGCCAAGGGTGCCACCGCGACGATCACCGACGTCGCACCGCCCGCGGCGAAGCTGCCCGCGGGCATCGATTTCGTGGCGCTCGACGTGCGCGACGATGCGGGCTGCGAGGCGCTGGCGCGGCAGATCCCCAGGCTCGACGTGCTGATCCATTGCGCCGGCCGCCTCGACCGCGACGCGGAATGGCGGATGGACGGGTTCAGGGACATCGTCGACATCCATCTCTTCGGCGCGATGCGGCTTGCCACCGCCTTCCGGCCGCATCTCAAGGCGCGCGGTGGCTCGATCATCCATATCGGCTCGATCTATTCCTATTTCGGCGCGCCGCACCTGCCGGCCTACACGGCCGCGAAGACGGCGATCGTCGGGCTGACACGGTCGCTTGCCCAGGCCTTCGCCGAGGACGGGATCCGCGTGAACGCGATCGCGCCGGGCTGGATCAACACCGAGATCAGCCGCCGCGGCCGCGAGAACCCGGATTTCAACGCCCGGGTCATGGCCCGCCTGCCCGCCAAGCGCTGGGCCGACCCGATGGAACTCGCCGGTACCGCCCTCTTCCTCGCCTCGCCGGCCGCGCGCTTCGTCAACGGCGCCACGATCCCGGTGGACGGCGGCTACAGCGCGACGTGACGCAGCGGCCGGGCCAGGCGCGGCCCGGTCACCGCTCATCGGGGGCCGTCGGCGATCCGGCCGTCGATCACGCGCACGATGCGGTCGCAGCGTCGGGCGAGGTCGAGATTATGGGTCACCAGGAGAAAGCTGGTCCCCTGCTCGCGGTTGATGTCGCGCATCAGCGCGAAGACCTCGTCGGCCGAATGGCTGTCGAGATTTCCGGTCGGCTCGTCGGCCAGGACAAGCTCGGGCGACAGGGCGAGCGCGCGGGCCACCGCGACGCGCTGCTGCTGGCCGCCCGACATGTGCGGCGCGAGATTGCCGGCGACGGCGTCGAGACCGACGCGGCGGAGCAGCGCGTGTGCCCCCGCCTCGATCGCCGCGGAGGCGAAGCCGCGCTCCGCGACCGCGGGCAGCATGACGTTCTCCAGCGCGGTGAAGGCCGACAGCAGCAGATGGCTCTGGAAGACGAAGCCGATCTTGCGCCCGCGCAGCATCGTCAGCGCGCGCTCGTCGAGCGTGCCGGTGTCGACGCCATCGATCAGCACGCGCCCCGAGCTTGGCCGATCGAGCAGTCCCACGATGTTGAGCAGCGTGCTCTTGCCCGACCCCGACGGCCCCATCAGCGCCACGAACTCGCCGTGCCGCAAGGCGAAATCGATGTCGTGCAGGACGCGCGTCTCGGCCGGCGTGCCGGTACGATAGGATTTTCCCAGCCGCTCCAGCCGCAGCACGTCCTCAGCCACGGATCGCCACCACCGGGTCGAGCCGCGCCGCGCGCAGCGCCGGGGCCGCCGCGGCCAGCACGCCCGTCGCCGTCGCGAGCAGCGCGGTGGCCACGAAGAGCCGCGCCTCGAGGACCAGCGGGAAGAGCTCGCCGCCATCGGCCTGCCGCGCCACCGAATGCCACCAGACCAGCGCCGCGCTGCCGAGCGCGGCGCCGAGCAGCGATCCCGCGAAGCCCAGCATGCCGCCCTGGATCAGGAACACGCGCAGGATCTGCCCGCGTCGCGTCCCCGTCGCCCGCAGGATCCCGATCTCGCGGGAGCGCTGGATGACGGACACGACCAGGACGGCCGCGATGCCGAAGGCGACCGACAGGCCGACGAAGACCCGGATCAGCGTGTTGGTGTTGATCTGCGCGCGCATGGCCGCGAAGAACTGGGCGTTGGTGGCGATCCAGCTCTCGGCCCGGACGTCGTGCGTCGCCGCGATGCGCCGCGCGACCTCCTCGGCCGCGAAGACGTCGCGCACCGCGATGTCGATCGTCGTCACCCCGCCGATCAGCCCCATCAGCGACTGCGCCGTGCGCAGCGCGACGAAGGCGGTCCGCTGGTTCGCGCCCTTGTTCCCGAAATCGAGCAGGCCGGCGACGCTCAGGCTCCGCACGGCGCCGGAGGCGGCGCGCAGATTGATCTTGTCGCCGACCGTCGCGCCCAGCTCGCGGGCGAGCTCGATGCCGACGACGATGTCCTCGCTGGTCAGGCGCGCCTCGCCCGCGACCACGAAATCGGGCACTCGGACGATGCGGAAATACGTCCGCGGGTCGATCCCGGTCATCGTCGCCGAGCGGCTGGCCTCGCCGCGCGTCGCCAGCACCGATCCCGCCACGGTCGGGGAGACCGTGTCGACGTCCGGCATGTCCCGCAGCGTCGCGGCGATCTTCGGCCACTGGTCGATCGACACCAGGCGCTGGGCCGGTCGCTGGACGACCGGATCGGCGACGAGACCGCCGCCCCCGCGCAGCGGACGTGCGACCTGCTCGGGCGGCAGGAGCTGGATCTGCGCCTGCGCGGTGAGCACGCGCCTGAGGAAATTGCGCTCGAGCCCCGCCAGCATCGCCGACATGAACACGATCACGCCGACCCCGATCGCCACGCCGCCGACGATGAACCAGGTCTGCAGCCGGCCCTCGCGCAGGAAACGCACGGCCACGATCCATTCGAAGGGCAGAAACCTGTTCATCGCGCGACCGGCCTGACCCGCTGGCCGGTCGCCACACCCGCCCCCACCGGGATCGCGGCGTCGCCCTGCACGATCCCGTCGAGGATCTCGATCGCGCCGTCGCCGCGCAATCCAAGCCGCACCGGCAGCCGCGCCGCGCGTCCGTCGCGTACGCCCATCACCCAGGGATCGGGTCCGCGCGCGTCGCGCACCGCCCCGGCGGGCAGGACAAGCGTGCCGGCGCGCCGCGCGACCTCGATGTCGACCGACACGGTCATGTCCTGGCGCAGATAGCCGGGCGGGTCGGGCACGCCGAGCTTCACCTCGACCGAGGCGCGGGCGATGTCGACCGCGGCGCCGATATGCGCGACCCGCGCGGCGAAGCGCTGATCCGGATAGGCGTCGGCCGACGCGAGCGCCGGCTGGCCGATCGCGAGCAGGCCCAGGTTGCGCTCGTCGATCTGCAGCACGAGCTGGATGTCGCCGTCGGGCGCGAGGACCATGAGCCTGCGCCCGGGCTGCACGACCATCCCGCGCTCGGCGTCGCGCGTGATCACCACGCCGTCGCGCGGCGCGGCCACGCTCGCATGGGCGAGACGCGCGCGCGCGGTCGCGCGCGCGGCGACCGCCTGGTCGCGCTGCGTCTGGGCCAGGACGACGTCGCTGCCGCCCGGAGACGCGGTGAAGACGAGGAGCCGCGCGGCCGCGACCTGGGACTGGGCGATGTCGAGGGCGCGGCGCGCCTCGTCGAGCGTGGCGCGCGCCGCATGGCCGTTGCGCGCCAGCGCGGCGACACGCTCATGCGCCGCCTGGGCGTTGCGCAGCGCCGCCTCCGCCTGGGCCAGGGTCTCACGCGCCGCGGGCAGCGTCAGCTCGGTCAGCTGGCGCAGCCGCGCCTCGGCCTGGGCGACCGCCCCATCGGCCTGGACCAACGCCGCCTCCAGCTCGCGCGCTTCGATCGCAACCAGCGTCTGGCCGCGCGTCACGCGCTGCCCCTCCTCGGCGAGGACTTCGGCGACGGTACCTGTGATCTGGGCGCCGATCTCGACCCGGAACGGTGTCTCCACATGGCCGCTTGCGACCACGCTGCGCACGAGATCGGCGCGCGTGACATGGTCGACGACGACGACCGCGCCCAGGAGCGAACCCGCGCCGTACCAGGCGCCGCTCGCCAGCAGCGCGAGCCCGGCGAGCGCCAGGAAATGTCTGCGATCCAGAGCCGTCTTGCACCCCGACTTCGGTCAGACGCCGACTCTGGATCCTCCCGCGCGCCATGTCTGCCGGCGAGGCGGCCGGCGCCCCGCGGCGGATCGCCGCGCGCGCCCTCAGGGTGCGGAGACCAGGGCCGCGCCGTCGCGCGCGACCACCGCGCCGCGCTTGAGGACGAGCTTGCGTGGCGGCCTGCTCACCACGGCGTCCGCGGGTGTCTCGGCATCGACGAGCACGATGTCCGCCCAGGCGCCCGGGACGAGGCCATAATCCGCAAGCCGCATCGCCGTGGCGCCGCCCTGCGTGACCATGTCGAGGGCGAGTTCGACCTCGTCGTCGCGGCGCAGGTTGTTGCGCAGGCCGACGATCATCGCGCGCTCCAGCATGTCGGCGTTGCCATAGGGCCCCCAGGTGTCGCGGATGCCGTCCGAGCCACAGCACAGGGTCACGCCCGCCGCGCGGAGCTGCTTCACGGACGGCACCGGCCGATAGGGCGCGCCGTGGCTCATGATCGCGATCCGCGCCTCGGCCAGCTGCTCGACCAGCTGCGCGACATAGGCCGCGTCCGGCATGCCGAGGCAGAACGCGTGGCTGATCACGACATGGCCCTGCATGCCCAGCGCCCGGGTGCGGTCGATGATCAGCTCCATGGAGAACCCGCCAAGTTCGCCCGGCTCGTGGAGGTGGATATCCACACCGGTGCCGAATTTCTGCGCCAGGGCGAAGATCGCGTCGACATGCGCCCGGGGATCGCGGTCGATGGCGCAGGGGTCGAGCCCGCCGACGATGTCGGCGCCGGCGCGCATCGCCTCCTCCATCAGCTCCAACGTGCCGCTGCGTACGAGCAGGCCGCTCTGCGGGAAGGCGACGATCTGGATGTCGCACTGCGCCCGGTAGCGTTCGCGCGTCTCCAGCAGACCTTCGATGCCGGAGAGCCCGATCTCGGTGTCGACGTCGACATGGGTGCGGATATGCGTCGAACCCTTGGACAGCGACAGGACGACCTGCCGCGCCGACTGCCGTCCGGGATCGATGCCCAGCCGCCGGCGCTGGAGCCGCTCGTTGTCGATCTTGTCGATCAGCCGCGGCCCGACCTCGTTGCGGTACCACCCCATGCCCAGCAGCGTCTTGTCGAGATGCGCATGCGCCTCGACCAGCCCGGGAAGGGCGAGCGCGCCGCCGCCGTCGATGCGCGCATCCTGCGGCCCGGCCGCGGGCGCCCCGCCGATCGTCGCGATGCGCCCGTCGGCGATCGCGATCGCCGCCTGCGTCCCGTCAGGCAGGCGGATGTTCTCGAGGATGGCATTCGGCATGACAGGTCCTTTCGCGTCGGGCGGCACCGGCAGCAGACGCTGCGGCCGGGAATGGATTTCTAGCAGCGGCGCGCGACGGGCGTGCGCGGTTTCCGCCCCGGTCGGGTCGGGCGCCACGCGACGCCGCGGCCCGCGCCGAAACTTGCAGATCGCGGGTGAGGCCCTTTCCAGTCTAGACTTCGTCCCAGGGAACCCGCGCGGTCGCGGGCGGGGAATCTGGAGACCAACGACCGGGCGGGAGGCCCGCAGCCATGAAGCGACCGGAGACGCCGACGAACGAGGAGGCGCGGCAACGCGCGCTCGACGAGACCGGTCTGCTCGACTCCGCGCCCGACGCGGATTTCGACGACATCACCGCGCTCGTCGCCGCACGGCTCGGTGTGCCGATCTGCCTCGTGTCGCTGGTCGACCGGGATCGCCAATGGTTCAAGTCGCGGCACGGGCTCGACGCGACGCAAACGCCCCGCGACGTGTCGTTCTGCGGCCACGTCGTGTTCGCGGGCACGCCCCTGGTGGTCGAGGATGCCGCGATCGACACGCGCTTCGCGGACAATCCGCTGGTCGCCGGGCCGCCGCATGTCCGCTCCTATGCCGGCATGCCGCTCGCGACGGAGGCCGGCCTGACCCTCGGTACGCTCTGCGCGATCGATCATGCGCCCCGGCAGTTCACACAGGACGAGCTCGATTTCCTGCGCCGCGCGGCGCGGCTCGTGCTGAGCCTCATCCGGCGTCGCGCCCTCGACCGGCTCAAGGACGTCGAGCTGCGGGCGGCGCTGGACGCGGCCGACGCGGCCGTCCTCTTCGTCGACGAGGCCGGCACCGTCGCCTGGGCGTCGCGCCGGGCATGGCGGCTCCTCGATCCCGGCGACCGGAGCGGGCGCGGACCCGTCGCCTTCGCCTCGCTGTTCACCGCGCCGGAGCCCGTCGCGCAGGCCGTCGCCACCGCCATCCGCGACCGGAAATCCGCGCATAATCTCCTGTTCGAGGTTCGCGGCGCGACAGACGCCGCCCGGCCGCTGCGCGTCGACATCGATCCCCATTCCGGCGACGGCAGCATCGCCCATGCGCGCTGCAACCTCTCCGATCCATCCGGGCCGGAGAGCCGTGAGGCGCGGCTGCGCCAGTATTCCGCGCTGTTCGACGCGAGCCCCGAACTGCTCGCCACGCTCGACGGCAGGGGACATCTCGACCAGGTGAACCCCAGCTGGGAGCGCGTGCTTGGCTGGAGCCCCGACGAGTTGCGCGCCCTCCCGCTGGCGTCCTTCGTCCATCCGGACGACGTGTCGCTGCTCCAGGCGCTGCTCGACATGCCATCGTCCGTCGCGGGCGACGCGCCACCGCTGGCTTGCCGCATGCGCGCCAGGGACGGATCGTATCGCCTGCTGGCGCCGTCGGTGAGCGGTGCGGCGGGGGCGCTCGGCTTCTCGGCGCGCGATATCACCGCGCAGGCGGCGATCGAGGACCGCGTCGCGTTCAACGCCCGGCTCGACCGCGAGCTTTCCGAACTGCAGCGCGAATACATCCAGAAGACCCGCGCCAGTCCGGAGTGGTGGGAGCGCGCCCTCTCCTTGCTGATCCGCATCACCGGCAGCGAGTACGGTTTCATCGGCTCGATCCACGAGGATGCCGGCGGACGCTTCCTGCGCACCCATGCGATCACCAATATCGCCTGGGACGAGCCCACCCGCCGTCTCTTCGAGGAGAGCCGGGTCGCCGGCATGGAGTTCCGCAACCTCGACACGCTGTTCGGCCGGGTGATCGCGGAAGGCCGCACCCTGGTATCGAACGACGTCGAACATGATCCACGCGCGCATGGCCGTCCCGCGGGCCATCCGCCGCTGCGTCATTTCCTCGGCCTCGCCTGCGGGCAGGGCGACCAGATGGTCGGAATGGTCGGGCTCGCCAACCGTCCGTCCGGCTACGATCCGGAGATCGTCGCGGACCTCGAGGCGGCAGCCGTCGTGCTGGCGGCGGTCATCCATCAATCCGAGGCCGAGTCCCAGCGCGCGCGCGTCGAAGCGCGGCTGCGGGGCATCGTCGATTCGACCGTGGACGTCATCTGCACCATCGACCGGCGCGGCGTGATCCTGTCCGTGAACCCCGCGATCCGCGCGGTCTTCGGCTACGAGCCCGAGGAATGCATCGGCCGGAACGTGTCGATGCTCATGAACCCGCATGACCGCGCGCGTCACGACGGCTATCTCCAGCACCATTTCACGACCGGGGAGGCCCGGATCCTCGGCAAGGGGCGCGAGGTTCTTGGCCTGCGCAAGGACGGGCAGGAGGTCAACGTCGAGCTGACGGTCTGGGCGAACGACACGGATCCCGGCCAGGGCTTCAATGGCATCATGCGCGACGTGACCGCGCGGGTGCGCACGGAGCGCCAGCTGCGCGACTCCGCCGCACAGCTCGCCAGCGCGCTTGCCCTCGCGAAGGCGGGCCACTGGGAACTCGACCTTGTCGCCAACCTCTTCACCTTCAACGACGGCTTCTACCGGATCTTCGGCGTCACGGCCGCCGCGGTCGGCGGCTACCGCCTGTCCCCGCAGGCCTATGCGGACCGGTTCGTCCATCCCGACGACGCCGCGATCGTGCGCGACGAGATCGCCCGCGCGCTGGCCTCGACCGGCACCAGCTATGTCCGCGATCTCGAGCACCGCTTCCTCGACGGGGCCGGCCAGGTCGGCTATCTCGCGGTCGGCATCCGCGGAACCCGCGAAAAGGACGGGACGCTGAGGATGCTCCATGGCGTGGCGCAGGACGTCACCTCGCGCCGCGAGCGCGAGCAGGAACGCCAGCAGATGCTCGAACAGTCGCGCGCCGCGCGCGCGCTTGCCGCGCGTGTCGCCGAGCTCGATCGTGCGCGCGCCGCCAGCGGCCTGCTGACCGAATGCGTCACCTTCCTGCAGCGCGCGATCTCCGTGCCCGAAGGCATGGATATCATCGCCCGCCATGTCGCGCGGATGTACGCCGAGGCGAATGTCGCGATCTACGCGATGGTGCCCGAGACCGACGAGTTCGTGCTGCATACCGGGCTCTCGCGCTTCGGCAGCGCGGCGAGCCCGGAGACGATCGAGCCAACGGATTGCTGGGCGTTGCGTTCGCGCGGCGTCTACGCGGTCTACGACGGTGGATCGCATGTTCCCTGCCGGCATTGCGCGCAGGGCGGGCAGGCCATGTTCCTCTGCGCCCCGATCACCGGTGCCGATCGCACGGTCGGACTCGTGACGATCGCGCTCGCGCCGGGATATCTCGCCGACGAGACGGGCGAGGGCGATGGCCGTGTCATGCGCGAACTGTCGCGTTTCGAGACGATGGCGCAGAGCCTGAGCGGCGCCATGTCGACGATCGTGCTGCGCGAGTCGCTCCAGCGTCTCGCGCTCGTGGACGAACTGACGGGATTGCCGAACCGGCGGGCGTTCATGAACGGCGCCGCGCGCATCGCCGGCCGCGCCCGCCGGGCGAAGGATCCCATCGTCGTCGCCATCTTCGACGTCGATCATTTCAAGTCGATCAATGACCGGTTCGGGCACGACGCGGGCGACCGGGTGCTGCGCCGCCTCGCGGAGATCGCAACGGGCACGTTCCGCCAGGACGATCTGATCGGCCGTCTCGGCGGCGAGGAATTCGGGATCCTCCTGGTCGGCGCGGAACCCGGGGTGCGCAAGCGGCTGGAGGTCTTCCGCGAGGCGATCGCGGGGGCCGGGATTCTCGCCGAGCGGCCCGTGACGGTCTCGATCGGCTACGCCGTCGCCGGTCCCGACGAGTCGATCGCACTCGACGTGCTCCTCAAATCCGCCGACACCGCGCTCTACGCCGCGAAGAATGGCGGCCGCAACCGCGTGATGCCGGATCCCGGCGCATCCCCCGCGCCCGGATAGCCGCGCGCCCGGCTTACCGCGTCCCGCGCGCCGGCACCGTCGCGACGCCGACGGCAAAGCGCATGGCCTCCACGGCGTCCAGTCCGCGGGCGACCGCGAGCGCATAGGCGCCATGGAACCCCTCTCCGCACCCCGTGGCGGCGACCGGTGCATGATCGGCCAGCGCGGCGAGTTCGGCGACACATGTGGGATCGTCCATGTCCGCGCGCGCGATCACCACGCTCGGCACGCCGCTGGCCCGCGCCGCGCGCAGGAGGCTGCGCGCGCCTGCGGGCCAGCTTGTGTCGGCCAGCACCGCATCCATACCCGCCAGCGCGTCCAGCGGCAGCCAGCCGGGATCGTCGCCGAGACCGGCCCCCGCGAAGGAGGCGACGAGCTGCCTGCCGCCGGCGTCGCGGATCGCCGCCGCCGTCGCGGTCCTCGCGCCGGCGACGCGTCGCAGCGCCGCGCAGTCGACGCCGGCATCCGTCAGTCGGGTCCGGATCCGTGTCCCGTTGGCGTCGTCGCCGACCCGTCCCCAATACGCGGCTGCATGTCCCATGGCCGCGATCGCCAGCGCGGCGGTCGCGGCATCGCCGCCCTGGCGTTCGCAATGGGACGTCGCCTGAACCTTGGTCGGGCGCGGCGGGATCGCATCGACGGTGAAGACATGATCGATCGCCGCGCCACCGAGGCAGACGATGCGGCGCCGTCTGGTCTCCGGATGGAGCTTGTCCGTCGTGGGCAGCATGTCCCCCATCGCACGGCCCTACAGGATGGCGCGCGCCACGGCGACGGTGGCGACGCCGAGCACGGCGGCGAGCGGATCGTTGCGGGTCAGGCGCATCGCGATCACCACGGCGGCGAGACCGATCCATTCGGCGAGGCCGCCGCCATCCGCCAGCGCCGGCGCCGCGATCCCGATCATGACCGCGAGCGGGACGGCGCGCAGCGCCGCCTCCAGCCGCGGGGTCACGGTGACGAAGCGCATCGCCACGAAGCCGCCGAGGCGGCAGGCATAGGAGGCCGCCGCCATCGCCGCCAGAGCGGCCAGGAAATCAGCGCTGGTGTCCATGCGCGATCCAGGCGCTCGCGGCGCCGGCGAGGCCCGCGATCAGCGCCACCCAGCCGCCGGGCGCGAGCGCGTGCACGCCGAGCGCGACGCCGAGCGCCACGGCCGCCGGCAGCAGGCTGTCGCGACCACGCCAGAAAGCGGTCGCCATGGCGGCGGCCAGCGAGACGATCATGAAATCCATGCCGAAGCGACGCGGATCGGCGATCGCGCTGCCGGCCGCGTGGCCGACCCACGTGCCGATCGACCAGGGTATGAATTGCGCGAGGCCGGATCCGAGCAGGAACCCCGCGTCGTGCCGACCTTCGCCGTGTTCGCGCATGGCCATCGCCCAGTTGCCGTCGCCGAGCAGAAACAGGCTCGGATAGATGCCGGCCGGCGGCTGGCCCGGATACCAGGGTCGCAGCGCCGCGCCGTAGAGGACGTAGCGCGCGTTGGTGAGCAGGATGGTGGCGACGATGGGCGCCACATAGGGACCGGTCGCCATGCCCTGCAGCGCCGCGATCTGGGCGCTGCCGGAATGGATGAAGGCGCTCATCAGCACCGCCTCGAGCGCGCTGCGCCCGGCCTCGCCGGCGAGCACGCCGAAGACGACGCCGTAGGCCAGCACGCCCGGCGACAGCGCCGAGCCGCGCGCGAGGCCGCGGACGACGCCGGCGGCGGTGAAGGGAACGGGTGGCCGGCTCATCGCGGCCCGCCAAAGCGAAGGGGACGCGCGGAAGCCCCGCGCGTCCCCCCATGGCTGGCCATCAACGCCAGGCGACGACGGTCTGGTTCTGCTCGCCGAGGCCCTCGATGCCGACGCGCATCCGGTCGCCGGCCTTGAGGAAGCGCGGCGGCTTGAAGCCGACGCCCACGCCGGGCGGCGTGCCCGTCGTGATCAGGTCGCCCGGCTCGAGCACCATGAACTGCGACATGTAGTGCACGATGTGCGCGACGCCGAAGATCATCGTGCTGGTCGAGCCCTTCTGCACGCGCTCGCCATTGACCTCGAGGAACATCGAGAGGTTCTGGACGTCCTTGATCTCGTCGGCGGTGACGAGCCAGGGGCCGATCGGGCCGAAGGTCTCGCAGCCCTTGCCCTTCATCCACTGCCCGCCGCGCTCCATCTGGTATTCGCGCTCGGACACGTCGTTGCACACGCAATATCCGGCGACGTAGGAGAGCGCCTCGGCTTCCGGCACGTAGCGCGCGCGCTTGCCGATGACGACGCAGAGTTCGACCTCCCAGTCGGTCTTCACCGAACCCTTGGGGATCATGACGTCGTCGTTCGGGCCGACGATGCAGGACGTCGCCTTGTTGAAGAGGATCGGCTCCTTCGGGATCGGCGAATTGGTCTCCTTCGCGTGGTCGACGTAGTTGAGGCCCACCGCATAGAAGTTCCGGGCGCCGCCCACGCACGCGCCCAGGCGCACGCCGGACGCCGCGGTCGGCAGCGTCGACAGGTCGAGCTTGCGCAGCCGGTCGAGGCTCGCTGCCTCGAGCACCGCGCCGCCGATGTCCGGGACGACGCCCGAGAGGTCGCGGATGGCGCCTTGGGCGTCGATGATGCCGGGCTTCTCGCTGCCGGGCTGGCCGAATCGAACCAGTTTCACGTCGTCTTCTCCTCTGGGATGGTCGAGCGGATCCGGTTCTAGCAGGTGCGGCGGGATCGGACAAAGCGCCGCCGCCGGTCTATCCTGCCCGGCACGATTCGCGAGGGTGGTCGGACAATGGCCTACGACGTTCTTCCTGGTCTCGGGCAACCGCTGCGGCGGCTGGAGGACCCGCGTCTGCTGACCGGCGGTGGCCGTTTCGCCGCCGATCGCGCCGTGCCGGGCGCCTTGCAGGCGGTCTTCCTGCGCTCGCCCCACGCCCATGCGCGCATCCGCGCGATCGCGACCGCGGCGGCGCGCGCGCTGCCCGGTGTCGCCGCCATCTACACCGCCGCCGATACCGTCGCCGCGGGCCTCGGTCACAATCCCTGCCTCGTGGAGATCGCGGGCGTCGACGGCCGGCGTCATGCCGAGCCGCCGCGCCTGCCGATCTCGCCCGACCGCGTGCGTCATGTCGGCGAGATCGTCGCCATGGTCGTCGCCGAGACCCTCGACGCCGCGCGCGACGCCGCCGAGGCGATCGAGGTCGACTACGAGGATCTGCCGGCGGTGATCGCGGGCGACGCGGCGCTGGCGCCTGGCGCCCCGCTTCTCCACGACGCCGCGCCCGGCAACCTGGTCTGCGACTGGCACAAGGGCGACGCGGCGGCGGTCGCGGCGGCCTTCGCGGGGGCGGCGCATGTGTCGCGCGTGTCCTTTCGCGCCGCGCGCATCCTGGCGAGCTATCTCGAGCCGCGCGCGGCGCTCGCCGAGCACGACGCGGCCAGCGGCACGACCACGCTGACCACGCCGTCGCAGGGCGTGCACGTCATCCATCGCCTGCTCTGCGACCATATCCTCAAGATCCCGCGCGAGGCCCTGCGCGTGGTCACCGAAGATGTCGGCGGCGGATTCGGGCCGAAGTTGCCGCCCTATCCCGAGCAGGCTCTGGTCTGTTTCGCGGCGCGGCGCCTGGAGCGCGCGGTGCGCTGGGTCCAGGAGCGCGGCGAGCATCATCTGGCAGACACCCATGCGCGCGATCTGATCGCGACGGCAGAGCTTGCGCTCGACGGCGATGGCCGGTTCCTCGCCATCCGTGTCGACGCGATCGCCAATTATGGCGCCTATACCTCGGCGGTGACGCCGACCATCACGACCGGCGGCATGGCCAAGGTGCTGGCCTCGCTCTACGACATCCCGGCCGCGCATGTCGCGATGCGCGGCGCCTTCACCAACACCGCGCCGGTCGATGCCTTCCGCGGCGCAGGCAAGCCCGAGACGCTGGTCCTGGTCGAGCGCCTCGTCGATGTCGCGGCGCGCGAGACCGGCCGCGACCCGGTCGCGCTGCGGCGGCTCAATCTGGTGCGGCGTGACGCGTTTCCGCATCGCACCGCGCTTGGCTATCGCTACGACAGCGGCGATTTCGAGCGGCTGCTCGACACGGCGCGCGCGGCCGGCGACGAAGACGGTTTCGCCGCGCGCCTCGCGGCGTCGCGTGCGCGGGGGATGCGCCGCGGCCGCGGCTATTCCTGCCATCTCCACGGCTCCGGCGGCTGGGGCGACGAGACCTCGATCGTGACCATCGCCGCCGACGGCGTCATCGAGGCGCGCACCGGCACGCAGAGCCAGGGCCAGGGCCACGCCACCGCCTTCGCCCAGGTCGTCGCCGCGGTGCTCGGCGTCGATGTCGCGCGCGTGCGCATCGTCCAGGGCGACAGCGCGCGCATCCCGCGCGGCGGGGGCACCGGCGGATCGTCCTCGACCATCGTGTCGAGCACCACGCTGAAGCGTGCCTCGGACGCCGCCATCGCCGTCGCGCGCGACGCGGCCGCCGATCTGCTCGAGGCCGCCGCCGTGGATGTCGAGTTCCGCGACGGAGCCTTCGCGGTTGTCGGCACCGATCGGCGCATCGGTCTCCTGGAGGTCGCGGCGCGCGCCGGCGGGATCGAGGGCCGTGCCGATTTCGCCGACACCGTCGAGACCTGGCCCACGGGCGTGGCGCGCTGCGAGGTCGAGGTCGATCCCGCGACCGGCGTCGTGCGCGTGGAGCGCTTCGATGCCGCGGTCGATGTCGGCGTCGTGGTGAACCCGCTGCTGCTCGACGGTCAGCTGCATGGCGGCTACGCGACCGGTATCGGCCAGGCGCTGCTCGAGGACGCGCGCTACGACGCGTCGGGACAGCTGATCGCCGCGACGCTGATGGATTACGCGCTGCCGCGCGCCGCGGATACGCCCTTCTTCGGCACCGCCCTCGCCTGCACGCCCTCGCCGAACAATGCGCTGGGCATCAAGGGCGTGGGCGAGCTGCCCACCAACGGCGCCGCCGCCGCGGTCGCCAACGCCGTGATCGATGCGCTCGCCGGGGACGGCGTCGCGCATATCGAGCTGCCCATGACGCCGCAACGCGTCTGGGACGCGATCCGCAACGCCGCGACCCGGAGGCCGACATGACTGAACCTTGCGATCTTTCCGCCGTCGAGGCGCGCCGCCTGATCGGCGCGAGGCGCCTGTCGCCGGTGGAACTTCTGACGAGCTGCCGCGCGCGCATCGATGCGGTCAATCCTGCGGTGAAGGCGATCACCGACACGATCTGGCCGCGTGCCCTCAAGGAGGCAAAGGCGGCGGAGCGCGCGGTGCAGCGCGGCGACGACCTGCCGGCGCTGCACGGTCTGCCGCTGGGCGTGAAGGATCTCGACGACGCGGCGGGGCTCGTCAACAGCTACGGCTCGCCGATCTTCGCGCGCAACCGGGTCAAGCAGGACGATCCCATGGTGGCGCGCTGCCGTGCCGCCGGCGCCATCGTCGTCGGCAAGACGAACGTGCCGGAATTCGGCGCGGGCGCGAATTCGAACAATGCGGTCTACGGACCCTCCGGAAATCCCTTCGATCCCGCGCGTACGCCCGGCGGATCCTCGGGCGGTTCGGCCGTCGCGCTCGCCACGGGCATGCTGCCGCTCGCCACCGGTTCGGATGGCGGCGGGTCCTTGCGCATTCCCGCCGCGTTCTGCGGCGTGGTCGGGTTCCGGCCCTCGCCCGGCCTGGTGCCCACCGACCGGCGCGGCCAGGGCTGGAACATGATCCCGACGCTCGGTCCGATGGGGCGGACGGTCGCCGATACCTGCCTGCTGCTCTCGGCGCAGGCCGCCTTCGAGGCCAGCGATCCGCTGTCGCGGCCGATCGACGGCGACGTTTTCCGCGATCCCCAGCCGGTCGATCCCGGCAGCCTGCGCGTCGCGTATACGGAGGATTGGGGCACCTGCCCGATCGATCCGGGCATCGCGAAGACCTTCCGCGCGCGCATCCGGGCCTTGAAGAAGCTGTTCCGCAGCTGTGACGCCGTCGCGCCGGCGATGGGCCGCGCGCACGAAGCCTTCGGGATCCTGCGCGCGGTCGGCATGCTGCAGTCGCAGCGCGCCAACTACCGCGACCATCGTGCGAAGCTCGGCCCCAACATCGTCGCCAACTACGAGGAGGGGCTGCGCTACAGCGCCGAGGACGTTGCCTGGGCGCAGGCCGAGCAGACGCGCATCTATCGCGCGGTGCAGACGATCTATGCCGAGTACGACCTGATCCTGTCGCCCACTGTCGCCGTGCCGCCCTTCCCCTGGGGGCAGCTGTATCAGAACGAGATCGCGGGCAAGCGGTTGAACACCTACTTCCACTGGTTTTCGCCGACCTACATGATTTCGCTGACCGGCAATCCGAGCCTGTCGCTGCCCATGGGGCTCGAGCCCACGGGCACGCCGTTCGGCATGATGATCACCGGACCGGCGGCGGCCGACCTGTTCACCCTCTCGGCCGCGCATGGCATCGAGCTGGCGCTGGCCGGGGATCCCGAGCTGCGTCGCCCCGTTCCCGACATCGCGCGGCTTGCCCGGGCGCCCCGCATCACCGACACCTACGCCGTGACCACGCCGCCCCTGGCGCCGCGTCCGTGGACGGGGGTTCCGGATCAGTTGGCGAGGCAGTAATCGCCGCTGGTGTGGTAGCCGGATGGGCAGGAGCCGCGCTTGACGACGGCCGGCTTCGCGGTGGCGCTGCTGCCGAGACAATAGTCGCCGCTGGTGTGGTAGCCCGACGGGCAGCTGCCGACCTTCGGCAGCGCCGGCCGCGCGGAACCGGAGGACGGCGTGCAGTAATTGCCGCTGGTATGATAGCCGGACGGGCAGGAACCCTGCTTCGGCAGGGGCTGCTGGGCGCCGGCGGAGACCGCGGCGAGCAGCGCGGCGGCGCAGGTCAGGGCTGTGACCAGGGTTGCGAGGCGTGAACGCGAGATGGACATGGGTTCCTCCAGGGCGATGACCTGTTCAACGCCCGGCATCATTCAGGCATTCCGGGGGAAAAATACGATCCAGCGTACTATTTCGCCGTCGACGTCGGACACAACGGTCAGGATTGAAGGGCGAAATACTACGCTGGATCGGATTTTTCCTGAGGAGAGGGTGACGTGGAGCATTACGACATCGCGGTGATCGGGGCCGGCATCGCCGGCGCCTCGGCGGCCTGGGCGATGGCAGAGCGCCATCGCGTCGTGGTCCTCGAGCGCGAGAGCCATCCCGGCTATCACAGCTCGGGCCGCTCGGCGGCGCTGTTCTCCGAGACCTACGGCAACGCGGTGGTCCGCGGCCTGTCGGTCGCCAGCCGCGATTTCCTGATCGCGCCGCCACCCGGCTTCACCGAGCACGCGTTGCTCGCGCCGCGCGGCGTCATGCTGATCGGCACGCATGGCGAGGAGCCTCTGCTCGCCCGCGCGGCGGCCGAGGGCGCGGCCCTGGTGCCGAGCGTGCATGCGATCGATGCCGCCGAGGTGCTGCGGCGCGTGCCGGCGCTGCGCCGCGACTGGGTCGTCGGCGGCGTGGCCGAGCCCGATGCGATGGACATCGACACGCATGCGATGCTGACCGGCTTCCTGCGCGCGTTGCGCGCACGTGGCGGCGCGGTGCGGACCGATCGCGAGGTGCGCGGCCTCGCGCATGACGGCGGGCGCTGGCGCATCGCGCTCGGCGACGGCGAGATCGCGGCCGATGTCGTCGTCGCCGCGGGCGGCGCGTGGTGCGACGCGCTGGGCGTCATGGCCGGCGCCGCGCCGATCGGATTGGTGCCCAAGCGCCGCACGGCCTTCCTGGTCGATCCGCCCGCGGGCGCCGACAGCGCCGCGTGGCCGGCGGTGATCGCGGTCGACGAGAGCTTCTATTTCAAGCCGGATGCCGGGAAGCTCCTCTGCTCGCCCGCCGACGAGACGCCGAGCCCGCCCTGCGACGCGCAGCCCGAGGAACTCGACATCGCCATCGCCGCCGACCGGATCCAGCAGGCGGCCGAGATCCCGATCGCCCGCGTCGCGCGCAGCTGGGCGGGGCTGCGGTCCTTCGTCGCCGACAAGACGCCGGTCGCGGGCTACGATCCGCGCCTGCCTGGCTTCTTTTGGCTGGCGGGACAGGGCGGGTACGGGTTCCAGACCACGCCGGCGATGGCTTTCGCGGCCTCCGCCCTGGTCGATCGCCGCGACCTGCCCGCGATGCTCACCGATCGCGGTGTCAGCGTGGCGGCGCTGTCGCCCGCGCGCTTCGCCTGACCCGCCCCGCGCCGCCGGAGATCCTGCCCATGCGCCTGTTCATGGCTGCCCTCGTCACCGAGACCAACACCTTCTCGCCGATCCCGACCGGCGAGCAGAGCTTCGCCGAGCGGCTGCTGTGCCGCGGCGACGCCACGCGTCGTCCCGCCACCGGCGGCAACATTCCGCTCATCGTCTGGCGCCGGCGCGGCGAGGTCGACGGCCATGAAATCGTGGAGAGCCTGTGCGGCTACGCCGCGCCGGCGGGCCGGACGCTGCGTGCCGCCTATGAGGGCTTCAAGGCGGCGATCCTGGAGGATCTGCGCGCGGCCATGCCGGTCGACGCGGTGCTGCTGTTCATGCACGGCGCGATGGTCGCGCATGGCTATGACGATTGCGAGGGCGACCTCGCGGCCGCGATCCGCGCCATCGTCGGACCGGGCGTGCCGATCGGCATGGAGCTCGACCTCCACTGCCACCTGACCGAGACGATGCGCACCGCCTGCGATGTCATCGTCACGTACAAGGAATATCCGCATGTGGACGGCGCGGCGCGCGCCGAGGAGGTCTATGACCTCACGCTGCGCACGGCGCGCGGCGAGATCCGCCCGCGCATGGCCTTCCACGACTGCCGCATGATCGACATGTGGCGCACGCCGCTCGAGCCGATGAAGGGCTTCGTCGCGCGCATGTCCGCCCTGGAGGGGCGCGACGGCATCCTGTCGGTCTCCTTCGGCCATGGCTTTCCCTGGGGCGACGTCGCCGATGTCGGGGCACGGATGGTGGTGATCGCCGATGGCGACATGGCCAAGGCCGAGCGTCTTGCCGCGCAGCTGGCCGGCGAGATCTTCGCCCTGCGCCATGCGACGCATACGCCGCACGACACGGTCGACCAGGCGATCGACGCGGCGCTCGCCGCGCCGCGGGGGCCGGTGGTGCTGGCGGAGGTCGCGGACAACGCGGGCGGCGGCGCGCCGTCGGACAGCACCTTCGTGCTGCGCCGTCTGGTCGAGCGCGGCGTGCGCGACGTCGCGATCGGCTATGTCTGGGATCCGGTCGCCGTGCGGTTCTGCGCCGAGGCGGGTGTCGGCGCGACGCTCGACTTGCGGCTGGGTGGAAAATGCGGGCCGGTGTCCGGCGATCCGGTCGATCTCGTGGCGACCGTGCGCGCGGTGCGGCCCGACCATGCCCAGACCGGGCTCGGCGGCGGCACCAACCCGATGGGGCTCGCGGTCTGGATCGAGGCCGCCGGCATCGACATCGTCCTCAACACCACGCGCACCCAGGTCTTCCATCCCGACGGTTTCACCGGCCTTGGTCTCGACCTGCAGGCGCGGCGCATCGTGGTCGTGAAGTCGACGCAGCATTTCCAGGCCGGTTTCGCGCCGATCGCCGCGGAGATCCGCTACGTCGCCACCGCCGGCGCGATCGCGCCGGATTTCGCCGCGATCGCCTATACGAAGCGCGACGGGCGCTACTGGCCGCGGGTCGAGGATCCCTTCGCCTGAGCCGTGCCGCGCGCCGCGCGGATGGGATAGACTGCCCTCCGGTTCGTCAGGGGGGAGATCATGGCCGAGACCGATACGCTGCGCATTCCCGTCGCCACGCTGGAGCCCTTCGTGGCCCGCATCTTCGAGGCGGCCGGATGCTCGCCCGCCGAGGCCGCGCGCGTCGCGCGCTACCTCGTGGCCGCCAATCTGACCGGCCATGACAGCCACGGCGTGGTGCGGGTGCCACGCTATGTGGAGATGCTCGCCAATGGCGGCGTGATCGCGGATCGCACGGTCGAGACCGTGTTCGAGAACGGCGCCATGGCGGTTGTCGATGGCCGCATGGGGCTGGGCCAGACCGTCGCGCCGCAGGCGGTGGAGATCGGGATCGCCAAGGCGCTTGCCGGCGGGGCCGCCGTGATCGCGCTACGCAACGCGGGCCATATCGGCCGGGTGGGCGACTGGGCGGAGCTCGCCGCCACGCGCGGCCTGATCTCGATCCATTTCGTCAACGCCCATGGCAGCGTGCTGGTCGCCCCCTTCGGCGGGGCGGAGCGCCGCTTCTCGACCGCGCCCTTCTGCGTCGGGGTGCCGCGCGCCGGCCAGGCGCCGGTCGTGCTCGATTTCGCGACCTCGCTGGTCGCGGAGGGCAAGGTTCTGGTCGCCTCGAATGGCGGCAAGCCGATCCCGGCCGATGCGCTGATCGGGGCCGATGGGGCGGTGTCCGGGGATCCGCGGCTCCTCTATGGCGAGATCGACGGCACCGACCGGCGCGACGCGCGCAAGGGTCCTGGCGCCATCCGGGCCTTCGGCGACCACAAGGGTTCGGGTCTGGCACTGATGTGCGAGTTGCTGGGCGGTGTCCTGACCGGCAACGGTCCGGCCGGCCCGGTGACGCCCGAGCAGCCCGGCCAGCCGCGCGTCTTCCGCAACGGGATGCTGTCGATCTATCTCGCGCCGGCCTATTTCGGCTCGGCCGAGGGTTTCGACGCGGCGGCGCAGGCCTATATCGATTTCGTGCGCGCGGCCCGGCCAGCCACCTCCGATGGCCAGGTGCTGGTTCCCGGCGAGCCCGAGGGGCGCGCGCGCGCCGAGCGTGGCGCCCATGGCGTGCCGATGCCGCGCGCGGCCTGGAATTCGATCCTTGCCGCCGCTGCGCGGCTGGGCGTCCCGGCCCCGTGACGACGGATGTTCATGTGATGTTCCCGTCGTTCACGCGACTCGGGGATTTCGTGGAGAACATCGCCCCCACCCACGACATCTGGCGTGGCCCACCCTGCTTCAGGCCGGTCCGACAGGGGCGGACGCGATGCCGCAGGGTCGATTCTTCTTCGCTCTTCCCAAGGCTTGGCGCCTCGCGTTAATGTGCCACTTGGGATTGGAAGGTCGCACGGGCCTCGCTGCCGATTCGGTCGCGTCCGTCGACTTCGCCGCTCGCTTGCCTCGGAGGAATGGCCCCATGACGTTTGTCCCTTCTGCTGCTTCGATGACGCGACACGACGCGACCGGTGGCGCAGCCTGGGTCGGTGGCCCCGAGATCCTGGACGGTTTCTCGCCTGCGCTGCAGGGCGGCACGCTGCTCAACGGCATTTTCGTCGAAGCCAACGAGGGTGATCTCGAAGCGCGCGCCGCGGCGCTCGGCGGCGAACTCCGCCGGATCGAGATCCCGGCGGAGCCCACGGCGCGCCGCGACTTCTTCGCGCAATGGTCTGCGGGCAACGCGCTCTGGCGGCGCGGCGTGCCGATGAGCCTGCTGCTTCTGCCGCTCGCGGCCTGCGGCGGCGGCGGCGGCGGATCCACGCCGGTCCCCGGTGCCGCGGGCGCCGTGGTCAACGGCTACATCTCCGGCGCGACCGTATTCCGCGACGTCAACGGCAACGGCGTCCGGGACAACAACGAGCCGATGACCACGACCAATGCCGGCGGCGGCTTCGCCGGCTTGCTCGGCAGCACGGCCGACACGATCATCGCCTCGGGCGGCACCAATCTCACGACCAACGCGCCCTATTTCGGCATCCTCAAGGCGCCGGGAACGGCGACGATCATCTCGCCGCTGACGACGCTGGTGTCCGAGGTCCTGGCGGCGACGCCGAACCTGACCACGGCGCAGGCCGTGGCGCAGGTGCGCACGTCGCTTGGGCTTGGCGCGATCGACATTCTCAGCACGGACCCGATCGGGTCCGGCAACACCACGCTGCTCAAGGCCAATCTGCAGGTCGCGAACCTGATCAACGCGGTCGGCGGCGGTGCCAACGGCCAGGCCGTCGCGGCGCGCCTCGCCGCGCTGACCACGCAGGCGCGCGATCTGACCGATCTCGCCTTCCTGACCCAGGTGATCACCGGGGCGTCGATCCCCGTCAACGCCGCCGCCGTCGCCGCGCTGGTCGACCAGCAGAACGATGCGATCGCGGCCGCCGCGAACACCACCAATGCGATCCTCGCCGTGCAGGCCGCGCAGCCCGACAATCTCACGGTGGCGCAGTTCAAGGCGCTCGCCAACGCGCCGGCCGCCGGGACCTACTCGATCGCCGACACGCCGGAGAACATCCAGGCGGCGGCGAACA
>CAYSUY010000031.1:13358-29277 GCA_964434345.1 uncultured Acetobacteraceae bacterium | reverse complement strand
GATGTTCCCGGTCGAAAATCGCGGCGGAACCTAGCGAAGCACCCGGGGTATCGCAAGCCCCGCGGACGACGCGCGTGCGCGACGGATCACGCGTTGCCGTCCATATGGGGTTTGAGGCTATTGTCCCGCCTCATCCAACGCCCCGGGATATTCGCCATGACTGACACGCCCCACAGCGCGACAGCGTCTGCCGCCGATCCGGCATCGCGGGACGCGGCGCTCGCCCGCCGCTACGGCGCCGACGCCGTGCCGCCGGCCGGGCCATGGAACGAGACGATTGCGGCGTTGCTCGATCACCGGTCGGTGCGCGCCTACCGCCCGGACGTGCTGCCCGCCGGCACGCTCGAGACGCTGGTGGCGGCGGCGCAATCCGCCGCCACGTCCTCGAACCTGCAGACCTGGTCGGTGGTGGTGGTCGAGAATCGCGCCGTGCGCGCGGAACTGGCGAAGCTGGCCAATGGCCAGGCGCATATCGTGCAATGCCCGCTGTTCCTGGTCTTCGTCGCCGATCTCGCGCGCAACCGGCGGATCGGGGAGAGGGGCGGAGCGTCGCTCGGCGGCCTCGACTACCTCGAGACCTATCTGGTCGCGGCCATCGATGCCGCCCTCGCGGCCCAGAACGCCGTGGTCGCGGCCGAGTCGCTCGGGCTCTCGACCGTCTATATCGGCGCGCTGCGCAACGATCCGGCCCGCGTGGCCGATCTTCTCGGCCTGCCGGCGGGGACCATGGGCGTGTTCGGCTTGTGCGTGGGGAATGCCGCCGAGGGAGCCGCCGGAGAGGTCAAGCCGCGGCTGCCGCAGCAGGCGGTGCTGTTTCACGACCGCTACGAGGCCGGCGGCGAGGCCGACCTGGTCGCCGCCTACGACCCGCGCATGGAGGCGTTCTCGCGCCGCAACGAAATGTCCGCCGCCCGCTGGACCACGCGCGTCGTCGCGCGGCTCGCCGATGCCGCCGCGCTCAGCGGTCGCGACAAGCTGGCGGGGATCCTGCGCGGCCTCGGCTTCCCGCTGCGCTGAGGGGCGGGCGCGCCCCGCGCGCGGGAGCGGTTTTCGCTGCTTGACAGCGAGGCGGGCGGTGACGATTATCCGCGCCCTGTTCGCCGCCGGTCCGTCTCGGTCCGCGCGGCGCTTTATTGTTCGGATCCGGAAGGTTCCCTCCATGTACGCAGTGATCAAGACCGGCGGCAAGCAGTACAAGGTCGCGAAGAACGACGTGATCGTGATCGAGAAGCTGACGGCCGAGACCGGCGCCAGCGTCGAGTTCACCGACGTCCTCGTCGTCGGCGGCGAAGGCGAGACGCGCGTCGGCGCGCCCACCGTCGATGGCGCGCGCGTGACCGGCACGGTGCTGAGCCAGCAGCGCGGCGAGAAGGTGATCATCTTCAAGAAGCGTCGTCGCAAGAATTCGCGCCGCAAGAACGGTCACCGCCAGTCGCAGACCGTGGTGCGCATTTCGGATATCGTGGCCGCCTGAAGGCGTGCCCGCAGACCAGCTGAATACAGGATCGGAGACAGGTCATGGCACAGAAGAAGGCAGGCGGTTCGTCGCGCAACGGTCGCGATTCGGATGGCCGGCGTCTGGGCGTGAAGGCGTTCGGCGGCGAGGCCGTGAATGCCGGCAGCATCCTCATCCGTCAGCGCGGCACCGTCTACCGGGCCGGCACCAATGTCGGCATGGGGCGGGACCACACGCTGTTCGCGCTGGTCGACGGTACCGTGAAGTTCGGCCGTCGCGCGGGCAACCGCATGTTCGTGTCGGTTCAGCCGGTGCCGGCGGCGGCGGAATAACCGTCCCTTCTTACGCGCACGCGACGAGACCGGGGGGACGGCCCGCGCCGTTCCCCCGTTCGCGTTTCGGGCCCCGCCCGTCAGCGACGCGAGCCCGGACATGAAATTCCTCGATCAGTGCAAGATCTACGCGAAGGCCGGTGACGGTGGTGCCGGCTGCATGGGTTTCCGGCGCGAGAAATTCATCGAGTATGGCGGGCCCGACGGCGGCGACGGTGGCCGCGGCGGCGACATCGTGATCGAGGCCCAGGCCAATCTGAACACGCTGATCGATTACCGTTATCAGCAGCATTTCCGGGCCGAACGCGGCCATCACGGCGAGGGCCAGAACAAGAGCGGCCGCGCCGGCCACGCGATCGTGCTCAAGGTCCCGGCGGGCACCCAGGTCCTGGCCGAGGACAACGAGACCCTGATCGCCGATCTGGTGAAGCCCGGTCAGCGCCTGGTTCTGTGCCGGGGTGGCGATGGCGGCTTCGGCAATGCCCATTACAAATCCTCGACCAATCAGGCGCCGCGGCGCGCCGATCCCGGCTGGCCGGGGGAGGAGCGCTGGATCTGGCTGCGGCTCAAGCTGATCGCGGATGTCGGGCTCGTCGGTCTGCCGAATGCCGGCAAGTCGACCTTCCTTGCGACGACGTCCAGCGCCCGTCCCAAGATCGCCGACTATCCTTTCACGACACTGAAGCCCCAGCTGGGCGTGGTGCGCAGCGACGATGACGAGTTCGTCGTCGCCGACCTGCCTGGCCTCATCGAAGGCGCCGCGGAGGGCCGGGGGCTGGGCCATCGGTTTCTTGGCCATGTCGAGCGCTGCGGCGCGATCCTGCACCTGATCGATGCCACCGCCGACGACGTGACCGCCGCCTACAAGCTGATCCGCGCCGAGCTGGAGGCCTATGGGGCCGGGCTGCCCGGCAAGCCCGAGATCGTCGGATTGAACAAATGCGACGCCCTCACGCCGGACGTCATCAAGAAGAAGAAGGCGGCGATCGTCCGCGCGGCGCGCCGCCTGTCGCCCGGGGCCGAGGTGATGACGCTCTCGGCCGTGTCCGGCGCGGGAGTGCCTGAGCTGCTGCGGGCCTTGATGCGTCATGTCGTCGCGCGGCGTGCGCAGCCGCCGGAGGCGGCATGACCGCCGTCGCGCAGGTCATGGATCCCGCCCGGCTCCTCAGCGCGGCGCGGCGCGTCGTGATCAAGATCGGATCGGCGCTGCTGGTCGAGGACGAGAGCGGGGCCATCCGCCGGACATGGCTCGACGCGCTCGCCGACGATGTGGCGATGCTGCGCGCGCGCGGCGCCGAGGTACTGATCGTCTCCTCCGGCGCGATCTCGGTCGGACGGCGCCATCTCGGCCTGACCGGGCGCACCATCCGGCTGGAGGAAAAGCAGGCAGCCGCCGCGACCGGACAGATCCGGCTCGCGCACGCCTATCAGGAGACGCTTGCACGCCACGGCATCACCGTGGCGCAGATCCTGCTGACGCCCGACGATACCGAGGCGCGGCGGCGGCATCTGAACGCGCGCGCCACGATGGACCAACTCCTCAAGCTGGGCGCGGTTCCCGTGATCAACGAGAACGACAGCGTCGCCACCGAGGAGATCCGGTTCGGCGACAACGACCGTCTGGCCGCGCGCGTGGCGCAGATGGTGTCGGCGGATACGCTGATCCTGCTCTCGGACATCGACGGGCTCTATACGGCCGACCCGCGCAAGCGCGCCGATGCCGCGCATATCCCGGTCGTCACCGAAGTCACCGCTGAGATCGAGGCGATGGGTGGCGAGGCGGCGACCGGCTATTCCTCGGGCGGGATGGTGACGAAGCTGGCCGCCGCGAAGATCGCGCTGGCGGCGGGATGCCGCATGGCGATCACCTTCGGCAAGAAGATGAACCCGCTGCGCGCGCTCGACGAGGGTGCGCCGGCGACCTGGTTCCTGCCGAGCGCGACGCCGTTGTCGGCGCGCAAGCGCTGGATCGCCGCCCATGTGGCGCCCGCGGGAACGGTGGAGATCGACGCCGGCGCCGTCGCCGCGCTCGGCGCCGGAAAGAGCCTGTTGCCCGCTGGCGTGACCCGCATCGAGGGCGGGTTCGAGCGCGGCGACCTGATCCGTGTCCTCGGACCGGATGGCCGCGAGGTCGCGCGCGGGTTGTCGGCCTATGGCGCCGCCGAAATGGAGCGGATCCGCGGCCGACGCTCGGCTGAAATCGTTTCGGTCCTGGGCTATCGTGGCCGCGACGAGATCATCCATCGCGACGATATGGTGATGAGCGCGTGACCATGACCGAGGCCTCCGCGGACGGCGACATCGCCGCCCTCATGACCGCGCTTGGCCAGCGCGCGCGTGCCGCCGCCACCGCCGTGGCCGAGGCGAGCCCGAGCGCCAAGCGCGCCGCGCTGGGCGCCGCGGCGACCGTGCTGCGCGGCCGCACCGAGGAATTGCTGGCGGCGAATGCCCGCGACCTCGCGCTTTGCCGCACGCGCGGCCTGTCCGCGGCGATGACGGACCGCTCGCGCCTCGACGCCGGACGCATCGAGGGGATCGCGCGCGGCCTCGAGGAGGTCGCGGCGCTGCCCGACCCGGTCGGCGCGATCGAGAGCGAGTGGACGCGGCCCAATGGCCTGCGCATCCGACGGGTCCGCGTACCGATCGGCGTGATCGCGATCGTCTACGAGGCGCGGCCCAACGTCACCGCCGATGCCGGCGCGATCTGCCTCAAATCGGGAAACGTCGCGATCCTGCGCGGTGGCGCCGAGAGTTTCGAGAGTTCGCAGGTCATCGTCGGCTGCCTGCATGCGGGACTGCGTGCCGCGGGCCTGCCGCGTGACGCGATCCAGCTGGTGCCGACGCGCGACCGCGCCGCGGTCGGCCAGTTGCTGACCATGTCCGGGCTCGTCGACGTCGTGGTGCCGCGTGGCGGCAAGTCCCTGATCGAGCGGGTGATGGCCGAGGCGCGCGTGCCGGTGCTCGCGCATCTCGACGGCATCTGCCACAGCTACGTGCATCGCGCCGCCGACGCCGCGATGGCCCGGCGGATCGTCGTCAACGCCAAGATGCGGCGCGTCACCGTCTGCGGCGCGACCGAGACCCTGCTGGTCGATCGCGACGTCGCGGCGACGCATCTGCCGCCGATCCTGGACGATCTCTTCGCGGCGGGCTGCGAGATCCGTGGCGACGCGACGGTGCAGCGCCTGGATCCGCGCGTCGTGCCGGCCAGCGAGGCGGATTGGAGCACCGAGTATCTCGAGGCGATCCTGTCGGTGCGCGTCGTCGACGGGCTCGACGCGGCGATCGACCATGTGAACCGCTACGGCTCGCATCACACCGATGCGATCGTCACGGCGGACGATGCCGCGGCAGAGGCCTTCTGCCGGCGCGTCGACAGCGCGATCGTGCTGCGCAACGCCTCGACCCAGTTCGCCGATGGCGGCGAATTCGGGTTCGGCGCGGAGATCGGCATCGCCACGGGCCGTCTGCCGCCGCGCGGCCCCGTGGGACCGGAGCAGTTGACCAGCTACAAATACGTTGTCCTCGGCGACGGGCAGATCCGGCCGTGAGCGCCGCGATCCCGGCGCATCTTCTTGGCGTCGCGCCGCGGCGCCGCGTGGGCCTGCTCGGCGGCTCCTTCAATCCCGCGCATGAGGGCCATCTGGAGATCGCGCTGATCGCGCTCAAGCGCCTCGCGCTCGACGAGATCTGGTTCCTGGTCTCCCCGGGCAATCCGCTCAAGTCCAGCGCGGGCATGGACGCCCTGTCGGCCCGCGCGGCCTCGGCGCAGAGCATCATCGGGTCGCATCCGCGCCTGCGCGTCGTCACGCTCGAGGCTGCGCTCGGCACGCGCTACACCGCCGACACGCTCGCGGCGCTTGGCCGCCGGTTCCGCCGCACCCGCTTCGTCTGGCTGATGGGCGCCGACAACCTGATCCAGATCCCGGCATGGGCGCGCTGGACCGCGATCTTCCGCTCGGTGCCGGTCGCCGTCTTCGCGCGCCCCGGCTATTCGGTTAAGGCGCTGGCCGGCAAGGCGGCGTGCCGTTTCGCGACCGCGCGCCGCCGTGGCCCGAATTCGCGGGCCTTGCCATCCGCGCAGGCGCCGTGCTGGGTGTTCTTCCACAGTCGTCTCAATCCCGCTTCGGCGAGCGCGATCCGCGAGGCGCGGGCGCGTTCGATCGCCGCCTTGTCCGGCTTGCCGGCCCGCAACACCCGATCCGCAGGAGGCCAAGATAGCCCCCCGTCGTCCGCGTAAAGCCCCGTCCGCCGCCGTCCGCGCCCTGGTCAAGACCATCGAGGCGTCGCTCGACGCCGACAAGGCCGAGAACATCGTGCGCATCGAACTCGCCGGGAAGAGTTCCATCGCCGATTTCATGGTCGTCGCGACCGGAACCAACTCGCGCCAGCTCGCCGCCATGGCGGACCATCTGGTCGAGAAGCTCAAGGGGCCGGGCCGCGCGCATGTTCCGGTCGAAGGCCGGCAGCAGGGCGACTGGGTGCTGGTCGATGCCGGCGACGTGATCGTCCATCTGTTCCGTCCCGAGGCGCGCGCCCATTACGCGCTCGAAAAGATGTGGACGGCGGATTTCACCGATGCGGCCACGGCCGAGGCGGCGGGCGCGGCCCCGAAGCCGAAGCGCAAGACGCGCGCCAAGGCCAAGCCCGAGACGGACGAGGGCGACGGTCCGGCGACGGACTGACCGGAGCGGCGCGTGCGCCTCGTCCTCGCCGCGGTCGGTCGTCTGCGTGGCGGGCCCCTGGCCGAGGCCTTCGCCGATTACGCCGCGCGGCTCAAGGCCGGCCGTTGGCCGCTGGACCTGATCGAATGCGAGGAGAGGCGGCCGCTGGCGCCGGCCGCGCGCATGGCGCGCGAGGCGGAACTTCTCCGCGCCGCTGTTCCCAAGGGCGCCTTCGCGATCGCGCTCGACGAGCGGGGAGCGACGCTGGACAGTGCCGCCTTCGCGCAGCGTCTCGGCCGACTGCGCGATGCGGGGCGGGACGTCGCCTTCCTCGTCGGTGGTGCGGACGGGCTCGATCCCGGGCTGCGTGCGGCGTGCGATCTCACGCTCTGCCTGGGGGCCATGACGTGGCCGCACATGCTCGTGCGTGTGCTGATCGCCGAGCAGCTTTATCGCGCCCAGTCGATCCTGGCAGGCCATCCCTATCACCGCGCCTGAGCGCGGCGCGCGCCGCGGTCGCCGTCGCGAAACCGGCCCTGGAACCGTCGCGGCGATGAGGCGATGCTGCCCCCCATGACGATGGATTGGCAGATCGCCGCGGCGCTGCTTCTCGGTGCGGCGCTCGGGGCGCTCGCGATGGGCGCGGTGGCGCGCGTGCGGATGGAGGCCGAGCGGCGTGTCGCCGAGGAGCGGCTGCGCGCTCAGGCCGAGACGCAGGCGCGGCTGCGCGAGACGTTCCAGGCCCTTTCGGCCGACGCGCTGCGGAACAACAACACGATGTTCCTCGACCTCGCGCGCGAGCGGCTCGCGCTGGGCGAGCAGAAGGCGAGCGCCGAACTCGAGCGCCGCGAGCAGGCGGTCGCGCGGCTCGTCGAGCCGGTGCGCGAGGCGCTGGACCGCATGGGGACGACGCTGGGCGCCATGGAGCGCGAACGCGGTTCGGCCCAGGCCGCCCTGAAGGCCGAGATCGAGAGCCTGGGACGGACCAGCGAGAGCCTGCGCTCGGAAACGGCGCGGCTGACGGAGTCGCTTCGCTCGCCGACCGCGCGTGGCCGCTGGGGCGAGGTGCAGCTGCGGCGCGTCGCCGAACTCGCGGGGATGCTGGCGCGCTGCGATTTCTTCGAGCAGACGTCGGTCGGCGAGGATCGGCGCCTGCGGCCGGACATGATCGTCAGGCTGCCCGGCGGCAAGACGGTGGTGGTCGATGCCAAGGCCCCGCTCGAGGCGTACCTGCAGGCCGCGGAGTGCGACGACGAGGCGACGCGGCGGAGCCTTCTCGCCCGCCACGCGGCCGACGTGCGCGGCCATATGCGGCGCCTTGCCGAGCGCGGCTATGCGGAGCAATTCGCCGACGCGCCGGAATTCGTCGTCATGTTCCTGCCGGGCGAGGCGTTCTTCGCCGCCGCGCTGCAGGCGGATCCGGAACTGATCGAGGCCGGTGCCGCGGCCGGTGTCGTGCCGGCGACGCCGACGACCCTGATCGCGCTGCTGCGCGCGGTGCATCAGGGATGGCGCCAGGAGCGCATCGCCGAGAATGCGCGCGCCATCAGCGATCTCGGCGCCGAACTCTACAAGCGTATCGGTACCGTCGCCGAGCACATGGCCGGGCTCGGCAAGGCCCTGGACGGGGCGGTCAGGCGCTACAACGACGCCGTCGGCGGACTCGAGACGCGCGTGCTGCCGCAGGCACGCCGTTTCCGCGATCTCGGCGCCGCACCCAGCGGCAACGAGATCGAGCCCCTGGCTCCGGTCGAGCGCGCGCCCCGGATCCTTGCGGCACCCGAATTGACGGCGTCCGATACGACGGGCGCTGGCCCGCGACGTGACGAGACGTGAGGACGTCGCGTCGGTCGCGCGGCGTCAGGCCTTCTGCCAGCCGCGATCCAGGAAGGTCTGGAACTCGAGCAGGTACCCGTTCGGGTCCCGCGCGAAGAAGCAATAGACCCCGAACTGGTCGCTGCGCTCCGGCGGGCCCTCGGGCGTCACGCCGGCCGCCAGCAGCCGCGCATGCCAGGCATCGACATCCGGCGTCACGAAGGTGATCACGACGCCCTTCGGTTCGACGAAACGCCCCGGCCGGACGCGGCAGACACCGAGAAAGGCGGTCGGCGCGACGCGGAAGATGCGGCACAGCCCCTGGTCATGGACCTCGGTCAGCCCGATCACCTCGCCATAGAAGCGGCAGGTGGCGTCGAGATCGGCGGTGTAGACCCAGGTGATCCCCTGGTCGATCGGCGGGCGGGAGTCCATGCGCGGTGCGTCCTCTGTGGCGGAGGGGGGATCAGCGCGGTGTCGCGAGTCGCGCGTCGAGGGCGAGGTAGTCCGGCATGCGGATCGCGCGCGCCAGATCCGCCGGTGCCGCCAGGGCGGCGCGCTCGCCGCCCTTGAGGCCGGCCAGCGCCGCGCGCATCGCCTGCACGCTCGCGGCCAGCAGGTCCTGCGGATAGACGACGATCTTGAACCCGAGCGCGGCGAGTTCGGCGTCCGCCGGCATGTGATGCTTCGCGCCCGGGGCGTTCACCGCCAGCATCGGCAGGCCGCCGCCCGCCTCGATGCTGGCGCGCAGCTCCGCGTCGTCGCGCGGGGAGTCGAGGAAGAGGATGTCGGCGCCCTCCTTGCGGAAGGCCTCGATGCGCCAGCGCGCCTCGTCGAAGCCGCGCGAGGGGCGGGCATCGGTGCGGGCCAGGAGCAGGATGCCGGCCTCGCGGCACGCCTCGGCGGCGGCGCGGCACCGCGCCACGGCTTCGTCGCGCTCGACCACCAGCTTGGCGCCCTGGTGGCCCAACGGGCGCGGCCAGGCCTTGTCCTCGATCAGTACCGCCGCTGCGCCGATCCGGCCATAGGCGCGGATCGTCCGCTGGACATTGATCGCGTTGCCGTAGCCGGTGTCGCCATCCGCGAGCCACAGCACGCCCGGCGCCGCGGCGATGCAGGTCTCGATCCCGTCGCGCATCTCGGGGAAGGCGAGGATGTCCATGTCCGGCTGCGCCAGGCGCAGGGCTGAGATGGTCGAGCCGGACGCAAAGCCGAGCCGGAAGCCCGCCTCGTCGACCAGACGCGCGCCGAGCCCGTCCCCGGCGCCCGGCATGACATGCAGGCCAGGTCCGGCCAACAGGGTCTTCATGGCGGCGGCTTGCGTCTGCATCGTCGGATCTCCTGGAGGAACGCGCGGGATACTGGCCCGCCGCCGCGCGGCAGGGCAAGGATCGGCGCACCGCGATCTCCGGACGCGACGGTCCCGGCGGACGGGACCGGTTGACCGGTGCGCGGCGGCTGATTACCTAGACGCGTCATGGCCATCCTGGAAATCCTCGTCGCCCCCGATCCGCGCCTCAAGACCATGGCGAAGCCTGTCGCCGTCGTCGACGACCGGATCCGCCGCCTTCTGGACGACATGCTGGAGACGATGTACGCCGCGCCCGGCATCGGTCTCGCGGCGCCACAGGTCGGCGAGGCGCTGCGCGTCGTGGTGGTGGACATCGCCCAGAAGGACGGGGTGCGTGCGCCGTTGCGCATGGTCAATCCGGAGATCGTCTGGGCGTCGGAGGACCGGATCCCCTACGAAGAGGGGTGCCTGTCCCTGCCCGAGCATTACGCCGACGTCACGCGGCCGCGTCAGGTGCGGGTCCGCTACCTGGACGAGACCGGCGCGACGCGCGAACTCGAGGCCGAGGGGTTGCTCGCCGTCTGCGTCCAGCACGAGCTGGACCATCTCGAAGGCACGTTGTTCGTGGATCACATCTCGGCGCTGCGGCGCGGGATGATCCTCAAGAAGCTGCAGAAGCTGAAGAAATCGCAGGCCGCCGAGCGCGCCGACCGGCAGACCGGCTGACATGCGCGTCGTCTTCATGGGCACGCCGCCCTTCGCGGCGCGGGCCCTGGCCGCGCTGGCCGATGCCGGCCACGACATCGTCTGCGTCTATTCCCAGCCGCCGCGTCCTGCGGGGCGCGGACATCGCGAGCAGCGCTCCGCCGTCCACGACCTCGCGCTCGCGCGTGGCTATCCCGTCCGCACCCCGGCCAGGCTGCGCGATCCCGATGCACAGGCCGCATTCGCAGCCCTCGATGCCGATATCGCTGTGGTCGCCGCCTATGGCCTGATCCTGCCGCGACCGGTCCTCGACGCGCCGCGTCTCGGCTGCGTCAACATCCACGCCTCGCTGCTGCCGCGCTGGCGCGGCGCGGCGCCGATCCAGCGCGCCATTCTCGCCGGGGACCGCGAGACCGGCGTGACCATCATGCGCATGGAGGAGGGGCTCGATACCGGACCGATGCTGTGCGCGCAGGCCGTGCCGATCGGGCCGGAGATGACGGCAGGTGAACTCCACGACATCCTGGCCGATCTCGGGGCGCGCCTGATCGCCGAGGCGCTGGTCGCGCTGGAGGCCGGCGCGTTGGCTGCCGTCCCGCAACCTGCCGCCGGTGTCACCTACGCGACGAAGATCGCCAAGGACGAGGCGCGGCTTGACTGGACCCGACCGGCGGAAGAGCTCGCGCGGGCGGTGCGCGGCTTCAATCCGGTGCCCGGCGCGTTTTTCGAACTTGCGGGCGAGCGGATCCGGATCCTGACTGCCATGGTCGAGCCCGGGGAGGGCGTCCCTGGCACCACGCTCGACGATCGGCTGACGGTGGCCTGCGGTACGGGCGCCTTGCGCGCGCGCAGTGTCCAGCGCGCCGGACGCGGTGCCATGGATGCTGCGGCCTTCCTGCGTGGGCATCCGGTGCCCGCCGGAACGCGGCTGGGCTGACGTGGGATGCCGCGCTACCGACTGACCCTGGAGTATGACGGCGGGCCCTTCGTCGGCTGGCAGCGCCAGACGAGCGGTCCATCCGTCCAGGCCGCGCTCGAGGCGGCACTCGCGAAATTCGTCGGCGAGGCGCCGGAGGCGACGGCGGCCGGGCGCACCGACGCGGGCGTCCACGCCCTCGGCCAGGTCGTGCATGTCGATCTCGCGCGCATCTGGCAGCCGCAGAAGATCTGCGACGCGCTGAACTACCATCTGCGGCCTGATCCGGTCTCCGCACTCGAGGCGGCGGAGGTGCCCGACACGTTCCACGCCCGGCTCTCGGCGATCCGCCGCAGCTATCTCTACCGGATCCTGAACCGGCGGGCGCCGCCGGCTCTGGAGGCGGGCCGCGTGTGGCATGTCGAGCGGCCGCTCGACGTCGCGGCGATGCATGACGCGGCCCAGGCGTTGGTCGGTCATCACGACTTCACCTCCTTCCGCGCGTCGATCTGCCAGGCCAGGAGCCCGGTGAAGACCCTCGACCGGCTCGCGGTTCGCCGTGTCGGCGACGAGATCCATGTCGATGCGTCGGCGCGATCCTTCCTGCATCACCAGGTCCGCAACCTCGTCGGCACGATCGCGCAGGTCGGTCTCGGCAAGTGGACCCGGCGCGACGTCGAAGAGGCGCTGGAGGCGCGCGACCGGCGCGCCGCCGGCCCGACCGCGCCGGCCGAGGGCTTGTGTCTGGTCGATGTCGGCTATCCAGCCGCCTGACGCCGGTCAGGCCGCGCCCGGCGGCAAGGGCCAGGCGTCCTCGAGGGTCACCACGGTGCGGAAGATCGACAGGCCGAGCATGAACTCGACCAGGGCGAGGCCTATCGCCGCCGCCCACGACAGGTCGAGCGCGACGCGGATCGTGAAGGCGAGATACGCGGTCAGCGCGACGCGCAGGGAGATCTCGAGCAGCGTGTCGATCGGGGCCGGAACGAAGCCCCCGAGCGTCACCGGCGCCGCGGCCAGCAGGACGAAGATCTGGAGCAGGCTGACCCAGTTATAGGCCGTCACGAGCATGGTGAAGCGATGTCCACGCTCCGCGATTCCGGCGGCGGCGTGCGCGACGACGGGAAACGCCGCCCAGCCGATCGCGTAGGCGACGATCTCGATCGCGATGACGGCCATGGTGTCGGCCCGCGGCGGAAAATAGGACAGGCGCAGCAGCGTCAGCGGGATCGCGGCCGGCAGGGCGAGGGCGGCGGCCCAGAACGACCGCAGCGCCCCGTCGCGGCTCGTGTCCATGTAGCGCAACCCGTCCGGCTTGCGGCAGGCAAGACGCCAGGCGCCGAAGAGGCCGGCGGCGGCCTCGCCCAGCGCGATCATGGGGTGTCCGCGAAGAACCGGACCAGGATCGCCTCGTAGATCCGCGACAGGGCGTCGATATCTGCGACCGGCGCGCGCTCGTCGATCTTGTGCATCGTGCGGCCGACCAGACCGAAATCGATCACCGGCGCGAAGCGGGAGATGAACCGTGCGTCCGACGTGCCGCCGGTCGTGCTCAAGGCGGGCTTGCGGCCCGTCACCTCCGCGATCGCGTCGACGAGAATGGCGCTCAGACGTCCCTCGGGGGTCAGGAAGGATTCGCCCGAGACCTCGATCGCCAGCGCGTAGCGGCCGCCCGCGGCGTCGAGCGTGCGGCGGATCCACGCCTCCAGCGACGCGGAGCTATGCATGTCGTTGAAGCGGATGTTGAAACGCGCCTTGGCGCGCGCCGGGATCACGTTGGTCACGGGATTGCCGACATCGATCGTGGTGATCTGAAGGCTCGACGGCTGGAATGCCGCGTTGCCCGCGTCCAGCGGTTCGGCGGTCAGGGCCGAGAGCATGCGCAGCAGCGCATGGATCGGGTTGTCGGCGAGGTGCGGGTAGCCGACATGGCCCTGGATGCCTGTGACCTCGATCGTGACGTTCATGCTGCCGCGGCGGCCGATCTTCGCCATGTCGCCCAGCGCGCTCTCGCTGGTCGGTTCGCCGACGATGCAGGCGTCGATCGTCTCGCCGCGCGCAGCGAGGCTGGCGAGCATCTTGCGCGTGCCGTTGATCGATGGCCCTTCCTCGTCGCCGGTGATCATCAGGCTGATCGAGCCGCCGAACCCGGGGCCGCGTGCGTCGAGGAAACGCTGGGTCGCCGCGACGAAGGCGGCGATCGCCCCCTTCATGTCGGCGGCGCCGCGGCCATACAGGGTGCCGTTATGCACCTCGCCCGCGAAGGGGGCGATCGACCATCCGTTGAGATCGCCGACCGGCACCACGTCGCTGTGCCCCGCGAAGCAGAAATGCGGTCCTCCGGTGCCGCGCCGCGCGAAGAGATTGTCGACGTCCGGCGTGCCGGGTTCGGAAAACGGCATCCGTTCGCAGCGAAAGCCCAGCGGTTCGAGCGCCGCCTCGAGGACGCCGAGGACGCCCTCGTCGCGCGGTGTGACCGACGGGCGTCGGATCAGCGTCTGGGCGAGGGCGACCGGATCGATCGCGGTCATCCCCGCAGCAATTCGTTGATCGAGGTCTTGGCGCGGGTCTTCTCGTCGACCCGCTTGACGATCACGGCGCAATAGGTGCTCGGGCCGGGCGTGCCGTCCGGCAGCGGCTTGCCGGGAAGCGCGCCCGGCACGACCACCGAATAGGCCGGGACGCGGCCCATGAAGACGTCGCCGGTATGGCGGTCGACGATCTTGGTCGAGGCGCCGATGAAAACGCCCATCGACAGGACCGACCCGGTCTCGACGATGACGCCCTCGGCAACCTCGCTGCGCGCGCCGACGAAGCAATTGTCCTCGATGCGCACCGGGTCGGCCTGCAGCGGTTCGAGCACGCCGCCGATCCCGGCGCCGCCGGAGATGTGGCAGTTCTTCCCGATCTGGGCGCAGGACCCGACCGTCGCCCAGGTGTCGATCATCGTGCCCGAATCGACATACGCGCCGACATTCACGAAGGACGGCATCAGGACGACGCCCGGCGCGACATAGGCCGATTGGCGGACGACGCAGTTCGGGACCGCGCGAAATCCAGCGGTCTTGAAGCGCGCCGCATCCCAGCCGGCGAATTTGGAGGGTACCTTGTCGTACCAGGGAGCGTTACCCGGTCCGCCCTCGATCGGAACCGAGTCGTTGAGGCGGAACGACAGCAGCACGGCCTTCTTCAGCCATTGATTGACGACCCAGCCCGTCGCGGTCTTTTCGGCGACGCGGGCTTGTCCGGCGTCGAGGGCCGCGAGGGCGGCGTCGACGGCGGCGCGGGTCTCCCCGCCGGTCGCTGCATTGACCGTGTCGCGGTTTTCCCAGGCGGTCTCTATCGTCGGCTGGAGGCGGGCGAGTTCCATGGCATGATTTCCGTCACTGTGGGACAGATGCGAGGATTGGCGCTAAGCCGTTGCGAAGTCAACGCGCGCGGCACATGCCGCGGCTGCGCCCCGGACGCTGTCTTAATTCATTTTTAACCGGATACTGCGAGCCTATTCTTGGTGTCCCCTCGGGAGTCGCGCCTCCATTCGATGCCTCCGGCCATGACGACGAAACAACGCCGCGCAACGCTGCCATCGCGTGCCCAGCGGGCCATGGCCCAGCCGCGCTACGCGGAGCTGTGCAAGCGTTACCCGGGACCGGCGGCCTTCATCGACGCGCTGGGGCATGTGCTCGACATGAACGACGAGGCGCCGCCTCTGCTGGACGCGCTCGAGGCGCTGCCCGGCGGACTGCGCGGCCTCGCCGCCTCGATCGGCGGATTTCCCCGGTTCGATGTGCTGGAGACCGGCTCCGTGCCCGTCAAGCGCATGGAGGTCGCGCTGATCCCGGTGACGGATGGCGTTCTCTTCCTCGCCCGCGACCGCTCGCTGACCGACAACCTGAACGAGGCCCTGGCGGAATCGCGCAGGCGGTACAAGGACCTGGTCGATATCTCGAGCGATTTCGCCTGGGAGGTCGACGCGAACGGCGTGTTCGTCTTCGTGTCGCCGCGCGGCGCGCTCGGCTATTCGGTGCGCGACCTCATCGGACAGCGTGCCGTCGACATGCTTCCGCAGGCGGATGCGGAATTCGACGAGGCCGGGCCGGCGACCTCGCCCTTCGTCGGCAGGGGACGGATCGAAGACGCGCAGTACTGGCTCAAGGCCGCGCGAGGGGATCTGGCGCTGGTGTCCGTCTCGTCGATGCCGCTGCTCGATGCCGGAGGCCGGTGGATCGGCGCCCGCGGCGTGGCGCGCGACATCACGCTGGTGAACGAGCGCGAGACCGAACTCGCCGACAACGAGACGCGCGACCGGCTTCTGGCCCATGTCCTGCGGGCGCTTGTCGATGCCGAGGACGCCGACACCGGTCTCGCGGCGGCGCTGCGCGCCTGCGTCCACGCCTTCGGCGCCCATGGCGGTGCGTTGTGGCGTCGCGGTCCGGACGGTCTGGCCGAGGCGGTGACCTGCGGTGATCCGGTGCCGCCGGATTTCGCGGTCGACGCCCGCGACGAGGACATCGAGGCCGATGCCGTGCCACGGCGCGACTCCGATGGGCGTACGCTGCGGCGCGCGACCGTGTTCCGGCATCGCGCCAATGGCATGCTCGGCTTGTGGCGTGGCGTGGGGGAGGCGGCCTGGTCGGGGCGCGACGCGATCCTGTTCGGGCGTCTCGCGGCCCAGTTCGGCCTCGCCCTGGCGCAGTTGGACGGGCAGCAGGAACTGGAACGTCAGGCACGGACCGATCC
>CAYSUY010000031.1:0-13240 GCA_964434345.1 uncultured Acetobacteraceae bacterium | reverse complement strand
GCTGACCGGGTTGCTGAACCGGCGCGCCTTCGTCGAGGAGATGCGCGTCAGGTTGAGCATCGCGCGGCGCACGGTCCGGCCCTCGGCGCTCGTCTATGTGGATGTCGACAATTTCAAGCCGGTGAACGATACCCATGGCCATGCTATGGGCGATGCCGTGCTCCGGCGAATCGCGGACCGGATTCGGCGCAGCATCCGGGCCGGCGACCTCGTCGCCCGGCTCGGTGGTGACGAATTCGCGGTCTGGCTCGACGAGGCGGATCCCGACGGCGTGCGCAAGAAAGGATTGGAACTGCTCAAGATGAAGGCGGATCTCGCCGAGTTTTCGGGGACACCCGATCGGCCGCTGGGCTTTTCCATCGGCGCGGCGATCGTCGACCCCGTGTCTACGGAGACCGTCGACGAACTGATCGAGCGTGCCGACTCGGCGATGTACGCGGCGAAGCATGGCGGCAAGGGGCGGCTCTTCGTGTCGGATCCGACGGACAGTCGATGATCAGCGAAGCAGACAAGCTCGCCGTACGCTCCGCCGATGTCGCGGATCGTCTGCGCGTCGCGCGGCGTTCCAACGTCCAGCCCGAGCTTCTCTATTATCTTGCCGCCGATCCCGCGCCCGAGGTGCGTCGCGAGGTCGCGAACAACCCCTCCACGCCCTGGCGCGCCGATGCGATCCTGGTCGAGGACGAGGACGAGAGCGTCCGCAGGGATCTCAGCGCCAAGCTTGCCCATCTCCTGCCAGGGCTCTCGCAGGCTGCGCGCGAGAAGGTTCGCGGCCGCGTCATCGAACTGATCGAGATCCTCGTCCGCGACGAGGCGGAACGCGTCCGCGCCTCCCTGTCGGAGGCCATCAAGGGCATGGATTGCGTGCCGCAATCCATCGTCAAGGTTCTGGCCGCCGACACGGTGATCGTCGTCTCGGAGCCGGTCCTCCGGTTCTCGCCCCTGCTGCACGAGCAGGATCTGCTCGAGATCATCACCGGGCGGCATTCCAGTGGTGCGCTCAACGCGATTGCGGCACGCCAGGGACTGACCCAGGACGTTTCGGAGGCGATCGCCCGCGCCGACGACTCGGCCGCCGTCGCGACGTTGCTCAGCAATCCCACCGCGCAGATCCGGGAAGAGACGCTCGACGCGATCGTCGAGCGGGCGCCAGCCAACCCGAACTGGCATGGACCTCTGGTGGATCGCCCATCCCTGCCGCAGCGGCTCCTGCGGCGTCTGGCGACCTTCATCCAGCAGATCTTCCTGTCGAAGCTCGCGGGCCGTTCCGACCTCGACGATCGCACCCGCGCCGCGATCGCCCAGGTCGTGTCCGAGCGCGGCGGCGGTCAGGAGGCCGAGGAGCCCGCGCATATCGGGGATGAGAACGAGCTGACCGACGAGCGCATCAAGCGGCTGCGCCGCCAGGGCAAGCTCGACGAGAACGCGGTCGCGGAGGGGCTGGACAAGGGCGATCGCCCCTTCGTGCGCGGGGCGATCGCCGCGCTCGCAGGCATCGAGCCCGAGATCGTGGACAAGATCGTCAGCGGCCGAAGCGCCAAGGGCATCGTCGCGCTGGCGTGGCGGGCCAAGCTCGGCCCTCGGCTGGCGCATCAACTTCAGCTGCGCCTCGCGGGGCTATCGCCCCGCCAGGCTCTCGGGCCACGCAACGGCGAATGGCCGATGACCACCGACGAGATGATCTGGCATCTGGAGTTCTTCGGCGCCTGCGACGCCCAGTTCAAGCCGCTGGCGAACCGCTCCGCCCTATGAGCGTGCCGACGCCGCCATCCGTGAACAATTCCAGCAGGATGGCATGGGACAGGCGGCCATCCAGGATCACCGCGCCTTCGACGCCCTTGGCGACCGCGTAGAGGCAGGTCTCGACCTTGGGGATCATTCCGCCGGAGATCGTGCCGTCCGCGATCAGGTCGCGCACTTCCTGTGGCGTCAGATGCTGGAGCAGGGACTTGCCCTTGTCGAGCACGCCGACCACGTCGGTCATCATCAACAGGCGCGTCGCGCTCATCGCGCCGGCGACAGCACCTGCGGCCGTGTCGGCGTTGATGTTGTAGGTCTCGCCATCGGCGCCGAATCCGACGGGGGCGATCACCGGAATGATGTCGGCGTCGGACAGCGTCTTCAGAAGGCCGGCATTGATCTCCTCGGGTTCACCCACGAACCCGAGATCGACCTGCTCCTCCCGGCCGGTCGCCGGATCGCGGCGGGTGCGCAGCGCGCGCTTCGCCCGGATCAGCTTTCCGTCGCGGCCAGAGATGCCGATGGCGGTGCCGCCGGCCCGGTTGATCGCCGCAGCCAACTGCTTGTTGATCGTCCCGGCGAGGACCATCTCGACGACCTCGATCGCCTTGTCGTCGGTGACGCGCAGCCCGTCGACGAAGCTCGACTTGATCGCGAGGCGGTCGAGCATCTGGGCGATCTGCGGGCCGCCGCCATGGACGACGATCGGATTGATGCCGACCTGCTTGAGCAGCACGATGTCGCGCGCGAACTCGCCGATCACGGCCGCGTCACCCATGGCGTGGCCGCCGTATTTGACCACGACGGTGCAGCCGGCGTAGCGGCGCATGAAAGGCAGCGCCTCGGCGAGGAAGCGGCTCTTGGCGAGCGCTTCCGGCGCGACGCCGCTGGCAGGCTTCGGAGCTGGTTCGGACATGGATTCACCCCCCGTCGATCGGCCGCTGTTTAGCCGAAGGCGGCGAGCCCTGCCAGCGCCGCGCGCAGCTCGGCGATCCCGGCACCGGTCTCGGCGCTGGTCATGTGGATCTCGGGATGCCCGGCCGGGTGCTTCGCGATCTCTGCCGCGAGTTCGGCGCGCCGTTTTTCCAGGTCCGCCGGCGGCAGCGCGTCGCATTTCGTCAGCACGGCCTGCCAGCTGAGCGCCGCCTCGTCGAGGAGGTCGAAGAGTTCGCGATCGTTGGGTTTTGGCCCGTGGCGCGCGTCGATCAGGACCAGGACGCGGACCAGCCCGGCGCGCCCACGCAGATAGCGGCGGATCAGGGCAGACCATTGCTTGAGCAGGCTCGCCGAGACCCGCGCGAAGCCGTAGCCGGGCATGTCCACCAGCACCAGCTTGTGCCCCAAGGCGTCGGGGCCCAGCGCGAAGAAATTGAGCTGCTGGGTGCGGCCCGGCTCCTTCGACGTCCGCGCCAGGGCCTTCTGTCCGGTGAGCGCGTTCAGCAGACTCGACTTGCCGACATTCGAGCGTCCGGCGAAGGCGATCTCCGGGGCCTGGCGCGCGGGCAGATCGTCCGGACGCTGGGCAGCGTGGAAGAAGCGGCAGGACGCTGCGAAGAGGCGGCGCCCGGTCTCGAGCGCCTCGTCGCTCACGCGATCTTCTCCTTCGCGGTCTGCCGCATGATCACCCATTGCTGCGCGACCGAGAGGATGTTGTTCCACGCCCAGTAGATCACCAGCCCGGCCGGGAAGGCGGCGAGCATGAAGGTGAACAGGATCGGCATGAACATGAAGATCTTCGCCTGGATGGGGTCGGGCGGAGCCGGATTGAGTTTCTGCTGCAGGAACATGGTGAGGCCCATGATCAACGGCCATGCGCCCATCGTCGCGCCGAGCAGATAGACTTCCGGCGGTCCCCAGGGGAGCAGCCCGAACAGGTTGAAGACCGAAGTCGGGTCGCTCGCCGAGAGGTCCTTGATCCAACCGTAGAACGGCGCGTGGCGCATCTCGATCGTGACGAACAGGACCTTGTAGAGGGCGAAGAACACCGGGATCTGGATGATCACGGGCAGGCAGCCCGCGAGCGGATTGGCGCCCGACTTGCGGTACAGCTCCATCATCGCCTGCGACATCTTCTGTTGGTCGCCGCCATGGATCTGCTTGAGCTTCTCGATCTCGGGCTGGAGCAGCTTCATCTTGCTCATGGCGCGGTAGGACTTGTTCGCCAGCGGGAAGAAGAGCGCCTTGACGCACAGCGTCAGCAGCAGGATCGCCAGCCCGAAATTGCCGAGCAGGCGGAAGAAGTAATCGAGCACGTAGAAGATCGGCTTCGTCAGCCAGTAGAACCAGCCGAAATCGACCGCGCGGTCGAAGCGCGCGATGCCCAGGCGGTCCTCGTACGCATCGAGCGATCGCACTTCCTTCGCGCCCGCGAAGAGCCGGTTTGTCGTCTCGACCGTCGCACCGGGGGCCACCGTCAGCGTTCCGGTCAGGTAGTCGGCCTGATAGGCGTCGCGGCCCTGCACGGTCGTGTGCACGAAGCGCGCCTGCTTCTCCGACTTCTGGTCAGGGACCAGCGCGACCAGCCAGTATTTGTCGGTGATGCCCAGCCATCCACCGGTCGAGGCGTTGCGGATCTCGCGCTTCTTCTTGACGTCGTCGTAGCTCGGCTCGTTGAGGACGCCGTTGAACACGCCGATCGGACCCTCGTGCAGGATGTAGAAGCCGAGCGTCTTCGGCGTTCCGACGCGCTGGATCCGACCGTAGGGCTGCAGCTGGACGCTGTCCTTGCCCGTGTTGATCACACGGTCGGTGATCTCGAACATGAAATCGCCGTCCAGGGCGATGCGGCGTTCGAAGCGCAGCCCGGCGCCGTTGGTCCAGGCAAGCGTCACCGGTGCACCGGCTGCGAGCCGGTCGCGATCGGCCACCCACGGCGTCTGTGCATCGGGCAGCGCCACCGCGCCGCCCGTGGAGATCCAGCCGAAATCGGCGAAATAGGCGTCGGGGCCGTTCTGGGGCGAGAGGAGGGTGATCGCGGCGCTGGACGGATCGGATGTCTCGCGGTAGCGCGGCAGCTGGATGTCGTCGATCTGCGCGCCGGCAAGGCGAATCGATCCCTGGAGCGCCGGGGTGTCGATGCGCACGCGCTGGCTCTGGGCGATCGCGGCTGCCCGGTCGGCGCCGGCGGCTGCCGGCGTTCCGGCCAGGGGCGCGACGCCCGCGCCGGCAGCGCCGGGGATGGCCTGTACGGAGGGCGCGGCGCCGGGCGCCTGCCCCTGCTGCTCCGCGACGGGTTGGCGCGCGGCGCGCTCGCGTTCGACCCGCGGCCCCTCGAAGAACATCTGCCAGCCGAGCACGATCGCCACGGAGATGACGATCGCGAGGATGAGGTTTTTCTGGTTGTCGTCTTTGAGCATCGCCTGACTTCAAAATCTGATTTCGTTACCGGGCGGCAGGTTCAGGCCGCGCGGCGGGGGGACGGGATCGTAGCCGCCCGGGTTCCAGGGATGGCAGCGGCCGATGCGGCGCAAGGCAAGCCAGGTGCCGGCCCAGGGGCCGTGCGAGCCGATCGCCTCCAGCGCGTAGGCGGAGCAACTCGGCGCGAACCGGCAGGATGGCCCCAGCAGCGGCGAGATCGCGAGACGATAGCAATGGATCAGCCCCGTAAGGAGCAGCGCGATCACCGCGTTCATCTGCGCTGGCGCCGCGTCTCGGGTGCGCGGTCCATCGCCAGGGCGACGTCGCGCAGCAGGTCGTCCCAGGGGCGGTCGAGCGCGGCGCCCCTGGCCACGAAGACGTAGTCGACCCCCGGCCGCGCATGCGCGGGACCGAGAAGCGCCGCGGCCGCCTTGAGCCTGCGCCGGGCACGATTGCGTTGCACGGAGCCGCCGATCTTGCGGGTTGCCGTGAAACCGAAACGCGCCGGTGCTTCGGCAACCACGGGGTCGGGGGCCGGCTTCGCCTGCACGACGACGCTGACGGTCGCGTATTTGCGCTCTGCCGCGGCGACCGCGAGGAATTCGGGTCGCCGTGTCAGTCGCTGGATCCGAGGCCCGGGCATCAGCGCCGTCCGGCGCTATCCGGGAGGGCGAGGCGCGCGGCCGCGCCGCTCAGGCGGAGAGCCGCTTGCGGCCCTTCGCGCGGCGGCGGGCGATGACGCGACGACCGCCGACCGTCTCCATGCGCGAACGGAAACCGTGGCGGCGCTTGCGGACCAGCTTGCTGGGTTGATACGTGCGCTTGGACAAGGCTTTGGCTCCGGTCGTTGGCCGCGCTCGGCGGGGACTTGCGAGGACCGCGGCTTATATCGGCCAGGGGGGCGCCAAGTCAAATGGACCTGCGACGTTCCGGACGAGTTTGGTATGGTCCGGTGTCGCTTGGGTCGGCTGGACGCGGGGAGCGGGCCGCCGGGCGTGGCTATCGGGGGAAAGCGGGGCCCATGAAGACGACATTCCTCGGCATCTCTCGCCGCGTCGTGCGCGCGGCGCGCGCCGTGATCCTGGCCGGCACCGCCGTCCTGTCCACCGTCACCGGTCCGGGGGCCGTCGCGCAGCAATCCGCGCCGCCGCCCGTGCTTGCGCCACAGCCCGAGGGACCAAGCGGCATCGTCGCGAAACGTGCGGTTCTGGCCTCGCGCCACATGGCGGCCGCGGCCAATCCCGTCGCGGCCGCAGCCGGCCGCGAGATCCTGCGCCAGGGCGGCAGCGCGCTCGATGCGGCGATCGCCATCCAGATGGTGCTGAACCTGGTCGAGCCGCAATCCTCGGGCATCGGCGGCGGCGCCTTCCTGGTGCATTACGACGCCACCACCCGCCGGATCACGACCTATGACGGTCGCGAGACCGCCCCCGCCCGGATCGGACCGTCCTGGTTCATCGGTGCGGACGGAAAGCCGATGCCTTTCGCCCGCGCATCGATCGGGGGCCATGCGGTCGGCGTTCCCGGTCTGCTGCGCATGCTCGAAATGGCGCATCGCGAGCATGGACGCCTGCCCTGGGCGCGCAATTTCGAGCCGGCGATCACGCTCGCGCATGACGGGTTCGCGGTCGGTCAGCGCCTGCATCGCCAGATCTCCGACACGCCGCAGCTGCGCGCCTACGAGGCGACGCGGCGCTATTTCTTCGATCGCGACGGCAATCCGGTCGCCCCCGGCAGCCGGCTGGTCAACGACGACTTCGCCGAGACCCTGCGCCAGGTCGCCAATGGCGGTGCCGATGCCTTCTATGCGGGACCGATCGCGCGCGACATCGTCGCCGCGGTCGAAAGCGTCGGCGAGAGGACCGGTCTGCTGTCGCTCGCCGACCTCGCCGATTACCGTCCCGTGCGCCGCGAGGCGGTCTGCGGCAGCTATCGCGCGCGGCGGATCTGCGGCATGGGGCCGCCCTCGTCGGGCGCGCTTGCCGTCATGCAGTCCCTGGCGATGCTCGAGCGGTTCGATATCCCCGCCCTCGCACCGGGGTCGGCCGAGGCGATCCATCTGATCACCGAGGCGACCCGTCTCGCCTTCGCGGACCGCAACCGTTTCGTCGGCGACCCCGATCGGGTTCCGGTGCCGGTCGCCGGCCTGCTCGACGCCGGCTACCTCGCCGCGCGGGCGCGGCTGATCGACCCGGCGCGCCGCCTGCCGCAGGCCTTGCCCGGCGAGCCGCGCCACGCGTTCCTGGACCGCTTTCCGCCGACCCTGGCCGACAGCACCCCGGAGATCCCGGCGACCTCCCATATCGCCGTCGTCGACGGCTCCGGCAATGCGGTCTCCATGACGACGACCATCGAGAACGCGTTCGGGGCGCGGGTGTTCGTGCGCGGCTTCCTGCTCAACAACCAGCTGACCGATTTCGCCTTCGATCCGATGGATGGCGACCGTGTCGTCGCCAACGCCGTGGCAGGCGGCAAGCGCCCGCGCTCCTCCATGGCGCCGACCATCGTGACCGACGCCGATGGCGCGCTGCTCCTGGCGCTGGGATCGCCGGGTGGCGCCCGGATCATCCCCTATGTGCTGCAGACGCTGGTCGCGCATCTCGACTGGGGCCTGGACATCCAGCAGGCGATCAGCCTGCCGCGGCACGTGACGCTCGGCGGCGCCGTGGAGATCGAGCGGGGTTCGGCGCTGCTCGCGCAGGGAGATGCGCTGCGCGCGCTGGGCCATACGGTCGCCGAGAACGATCTCGTCAGCGGATTGCAGGGCATCGCCGTGCGGCGGGATGGCGACGCGTTGCGGCTCATGGGCGGGGCGGACCCGCGCCGCGAGGGCGACGCCGCCGGCGATTGACCTGCGCCCGAACCTGGCGCAGGAAGCAGGCATGAACACCATCGCCCTGCCAGAATTGCGACTGCTCCCCGGCCGGCACAAGCGCGTGCGCGCCGGCCACCCCTGGGTCTTCTCCAACGAGATCGCCATGGATGCGCGCGCGCGCGCGCTGCCTCCCGGCGGCCTCGTACGGCTGGTCGCCGCGGGCGGCGAGTTCCTGGCGCTCGCCGGCTTCAATCCGCGCACCCTGATCGCGGCCCGTGTCCTGACGTGGCGCGCCGACGAACCCGTCGACCGCGACTTCCTCGTGCGCCGCCTGGCCGCCGCGCTCGCCCTGCGCGAGCGGCTTTATCCCGGCGGGTTCTATCGGCTCGTCCATGCCGAGGCGGATGGCCTGCCCGGCATCGTCGTGGATCGCTATGGCGATCTCCTCGCGGTGCAGTTGAACACCGCGACGGCGGAAACCCTCCGCGCGCCTCTGCTTGACGCTCTCGGGCAGGTGCTGGCGCCGCGCCGCGTCGTGCTTCGCAACGATTCGCCATCGCGCGCGCTCGAGGGGCTCGCGCGCGGGGTCGAGGCCGGGGTGGCCGATGCGGCCGGCGGCGAGGCCGATGGCATCGAGGCCGGGAGCGATCCCGGCGAACGCGCGACGATCCGCGAGAACGATGCCGAATTCCTGGCGGATCCGGGAGCGGGCCAGAAGACAGGCTGGTTCTTCGATCAGCGCGAAAATCGCGCGCGGGTCGCCGCGCTTGCCCATGGCGCGCGGGTGCTCGACGCCTATTGCTACGCCGGGGGTTTCGGTGTTCTCGCCGCGGTCCGTGGCGCGCGCGCGGTCGTGCTGCTGGACCGCTCGCAGGCGGCCCTCGACCTCGCCATGGCGGCGGCGGCGCGCAATGGCGTCGCCGGACGCTGCGAGGCCATGCGTGGCGAGGCTTTCGCCGAACTCGAGCGCCTCGGGACGGCAGGCGAGCGCTTTGGCGTGGTCGTCGTGGATCCGCCGGCCTTCGTGAAGTCGCGCAAGGATCTCGGAGCCGGCGCGCGCGGCTATCGCAAGCTTGCTCGTCTGTCGGCGGTCCTCGTCGAACCGGGGGGAACGCTGTTCATCGCGTCGTGCTCGCACCACATGGACGTTGCCGCCTTCGCGGCCGAGGTCGCGCGCGGCATCGAGGATGCCGGCCGGCAGGGGCGGATCCTGGCCTCGACAGGCGCGGGCATGGATCACCCCGTCCATCCCCATCTGCCGGAAAGCGCCTATCTCAAGGCCCAGCTGATCCAGCTCGATTGAGTTCCGACCGGGAGATACCGACATGCCTCGCGACCTCGAAGGTGGCCGCCCACGCGCCCGCAACGTCCTCGGCGGGGCGCTCGCGACGTGCTCGCGCGCTCCGATGACCGGGTTCTACCGCGACGGCTGCTGCAATGTCGGCCCCGAGGATGCCGGGGTCCATGCCGTCTGCGCGGTGATGACGGCGGAGTTCCTGGCCTTCTCGGCATCGCGTGGCAACGACCTTGCCACGCCGATGCCGGAATACGGCTTTCCCGGGCTGGTGCCGGGCGATCGCTGGTGTCTTTGCCTCGCGCGATGGATCGAGGCGCATCGCGCCGGTGCGGCGCCGCTGATCGTGCTGGCGGCGACGCATGAGGTCGTCCTGCAGCGGGTATCTCTGGAGACGCTGCGCGGCTTCGCGGCCGAGGAACCCGGGGCGGCGTAACCGCCAGCGGGGATGCTCAGGCTGGTCTGCTCAGGCTGGGCTGCTCAGGCGGTCCCGCCGGTAACGGATCTTCGAGCCGCGTGCCATGAACTCGAGGTCGACCCATTCGCCGGTGCGCGCGTAGCCGAGCCGGGTATTCAGTTCGCCGGTTACCTCGTAGACGCGGATCTCGACCGGGCTCCCGGCGATGGTGAGTTCTTCGGTGCCGGTCTGCCGCGACGCGACATCGATCAATGTTCCTTCCTGCGTGTGCAGCAGGCGGGTGCGACGGGTCATCTCCTCCTGCCAGTAGCTGGTCGGCTTCGTGTCGGCAGGCGCGACATAGGCACCGCCGCTGCCTTCGATCGCGAGCCCGGCGGAGCCCGCACGGGCACGCACCTCGGTCTGGGTCCCGTTGTCGTCGGTACGCGCGTCGAGTCGCTGCAGAAGACCTCCGGACCATTCCTCGCGCGAGCGATGGGTGTAGCGGTACAGCGGGATCGAGGCGAAGCGCACGACCATGTCGATCGCGATCTCGACGACCGGTGCCTCGCCGCCGCGCAGGAATTCCACGCGGTGCGTGCCGATCGGTGTCCCGCCGCGCAGAACCGTGAAGGTGATCGGGTCGGGGCGCGGTGCCGCGCGGAGGATCGCCGGCGTGGCGAGCAGGGCAGGTGCGGCCAGCAGCAGGCCGCGGCGGGATCGCTTCGACATCGTCATCGCGGAGCCTCCGATCATGCGCGGGTCCGGTCTCTAGTCTGGTGCGGCCGTGCGGCGTTGCAAGAGGGCCGGAAGGACGAGCACCAGGGCGAGCGCGCCGAGCATCAGCCCGAGCGCGACGATCTCGCGCGGTCCGAAGGCCTCGTCGAGCATCAGCGCGCCGGTGACCATCGCCGTGGCCGGGACGGCGATCGAGGACAGCGACGCGATATGTGTCGGCAGGATCTCGACCAGACGGAACCAGGAAATGTAGCCGACGATCAGGGCTACCCCGGTCACATAGGCCGCCGCGCCCCAGGCACCCAGGCTCGCCTCCGGCCACTGGACCGGTTCGATCAGCGGCCAGATCGCGACGATCGGCAGCGATCCCAGGACGAGTTGCCAACCGGTGGTTGCCAGCATCGGCAGGGCCGGCCGGTCGCGCTTGGCGTAGAGCGTGCCGAGGGCCCAGCCGATGGCGGCGGCGAACATGAACGCGATCCCCGGCAGGTCATCGGCGGCGAAACCGCCACCGCGGAAGCTGAGGAGCGCGACACCCGCCATCGCCATCGCGAGCGCCAGCGCGAAGCGCAGGCTGATCCGTTCGCCGAGCGCGGCCCAGCCGATCAACCCCGACCAGAGCGGCATGGTGAAGGCGAGGACGGCGGCGTGCCCGGATCCCAGCAATTGCACGCCATAGGCGGTGGTGACCTGCCAGATGGTCACGTTCAGGATCCCCGCGATCGCGAGCCAGCGCCAGGCGGCGACGCCGTCCGGCAGCACGCGCCCGGTCTGCAGCGCAGCGACGCCAAGCACGGCGGCCCCCGCGATCACGCCCGAGAAGCCGCGAAACCCCCAGACCGGGAACTCCGCGAAGACGAGTTTCATGAAGGACCAGTTGCAGCCCCAGGCCAGCGCGAGCGCGGCCAGGGTCGCGATCGCACCGGCGCCGCTCCGGGCCGCGCCCGTGGTCACGCCGTCTTGCTCTCGGCGATCGTCTTGGCGATCTGGAGTTCGGTGTCCCAGGGGAACATGATCCAGGTGTCCTGGCTGACCTCGGTGACGTAGGTCTCGACCAGCGGCTTGCCCGCCGGCTTGGCGTAGACGGTCGCGAAATGGGCGCCGGGCAGCAGATCGCGCACGACCTTGGCGGTGGCCCCGGTATCCACGAGATCATCGACGATCAGAAGGCCGGAATTGTCGGCGTCGCCGATCACGCAGGGCTTCAGGATCTCGGTCGTCCCGATCGACTGGTGGTCGTAGCTCTTGACCGACACCGTGTCGATCACCCGCAGGTCGAGTTCGCGCGCGACGATCGCGGCCGGAACCAGCCCGCCGCGCGTCACGGCGACGATGCCGCGCCACGCGCGCAATCCGTGGAGCCGCCACGCCAGCGCCTTCGCGTCCCGGTGCAGTTCCTGCCACGAGACGGGAAACATCTTCGAATAGGGCGATGCGCTCATGGTCTCTCCAGGGACGCGATGTCGCCAAAGCCCCGCGAAAGCGTGCCGGGCGTCCTGGCCGCGCTCAGCGGGCGATGACGTGGACTTCGTTGGCAGGCAGCGTCGTGTCGCCGCGCACCGAAAGCCGGACGCGCTGCGCAGGCAGGCCCATCTCGACCAGCGACCGCATCACCTGCTCGCTCTGGCGGCGGGCCTCGGCATTCGCCATGGCTGCGCGCCCGCCCTGGTTCGCACCCGTCGCCGCGACGCCGACGACGTCGAAGCTGACCTGCGGACGGACTTCCAGCGCGCGATTGGCTGCTGCGTAGAGGGCCTGCTCGAATTGCGGGTTCGGACGGTCGAAACGGATGACGACGAGCGGGCGAGCGCCCGAGGCCGTCGGCGCCGGCTGCGCCATGGCCGTGCTGCCCGCGCCGAAAGACCGCGCGACAAGGCCAGGGCCGAAGAATTCGCCGCTGCGCACCGCCGCCGCGAGCGTCGTTATGTTGGCGCGCTCGCGCCCGACATAGGACGAATGCCGTGCGATATCCTCGCTGACCTCGACCCGGATCCGGTCGATCGTCACCATCGCGCGGCCGACCTCGTCCTCGGTCTGAGACAATTGGCGGTGGTCTTCCTCAAGCGCGCCGGAGATCGCATAGGCGCCGCGCAGCGCCTCGAGCAGGAACGCGCCGAGCGACGCCGAACTGCCGATCTGTGTCGCGAGTTGCGACATCGCGCCGATATTCGCGGAGAACCGGTCGAGTTCGCCCTGCGCCTGTCCAAGCTGCTGGGTCAGGAGCGGGTTGCCGGGCGTCGTGCCGACCTGCAGCCGGGCGTTGATCTGGCCGACGAGCGTCTGATAGCGCTGCGCCGAGTCGGTGCCCTCGCCGCGCAACTGGCGTAGCGCCTGCTGGTGCGTGGAGATCAGGCCCTGGAGGCGGGCCGCGTCATCGCGGAGTTGCACGGCGCGCTGGCCGACCTGGGTCGTCGCCTGAGCCGCCGCGGCGGGCGCGGTACCTTGCTGCTCGGCGGCCGTCGCCGGAATCTCGATTCGGGTCGTGGTCGCCGCTGGACGTCCGGAATTGCCGAGGGACGGCCAGAGCGCCTCGGAGGCCAGGCTGCACGCGCCCAGCGCGACGCAGAGCGCTGCTGCACAGCACCGACCGGCCATCCGCGCGAAAAACGAATGGGAGCGCGCACGCACGCTATCGACAGCTACGACCAGCAACTCCGAAAACTCCCTGTCGGGCAAGCATTTGCGACCGAGTCGCCAACCCCTGAAGCGGCTGGACTCTAGCCAAAGGGGTGGGGGGCGACAAGCCGAAACCCGACTGCTCCCGCGCCGATTCCGGTGGCAACCCTGCTGTCGGCGCTTGCAAACCGCGCGCGGTTGCGAGTAGGTTCCGCGCCCTCGCACTGAATTGCGGTGCGATGCGCTGCGGCCGTAGCTCAATTGGATAGAGCATCAGACTACG
>CAYSUY010000030.1:0-29997 GCA_964434345.1 uncultured Acetobacteraceae bacterium | reverse complement strand
GTCCTGCTGATCGACGAGACGCTGTGCATCCGCTGCGACAATTGCGAGAAGGCCTGCGCCGAGACGCATGACCGGATCTCGCGGCTGGATCGCGAGGCCGGGGCCACCTTCGCCTCGATCCACGTGCCGACCTCGTGCCGGCACTGCGAGCATCCGAGCTGCATGAAGGACTGCCCGCCGGATGCGATCAAGCGCGCGCCCAGCGGCGAGGTGACGATCGCGGACACCTGCATCGGCTGCGGCAATTGCGAGCGCAACTGCCCCTACGGCGTGATCAAGATGGCCGCTCCGGCGGAGGAAAAGCCGGGTCTGCTGAGCTGGCTGTTCTTCGGCCGCGGCCCGGGCCCCGGAGAGAACAAGGCGGCGAAGAAGCACCAGGGCGGCGAGTCCAGCCGCAAGAAGGCGGTGAAGTGCGACATGTGCCATGGCATCGAAGGCGGCGCGGCCTGCGTGCGTGCGTGCCCGACCGGCGCTGCGATCCGCGTCCGGCCCGAGGAATACGTCGCGATGATCCGTCGCGGAGGCGCCTCGTGAGCGCCGCGACGGCCAAGCCGGGCAGCACCCCGTCCGGCAAGAGCCGCGCTCCGGCCGAGATCCACCAGTCCTTCCTGGTCTATCGCGGGTTCCGTTTCCTCAAATGGGGCGTCTGGCTGTGCCTGGCGACCATCCTGGCCTACGCGCTGCATCGTCCGCTCACCGCGCCGAACGGCGGCACCTGGCTGGGGTACACGCTGGGGACGATCGGCGCCGCGCTGATCCTCTGGCTGATGTGGTTCGGGATGCGCAAGCGCTCCTACGGCCGCACCGGACGCCTGCAGGGCTGGCTGTCGGCGCATGTCTATCTCGGCCTCGCGCTGATCGTCGTGGCGACGCTGCATACAGGGTTCGAGTTCGGCCTCAACATCCACACCCTCGCCTATGCGCTGATGATGGCGGTGATCGCGAGCGGTGCCTTCGGCATGATCGTCTATGCGTCGGTGCCGGAGCAGATGACCCGCAACCGCCATGGCGCGACGGTGTCCGATCTCATGGCCAAGATCGCCACGCTCGACGGTGACTTGCGCCAGGCCGCCCTCGGTCTCGACGACCGGCAGGCGGGCCTCGTCCTCGCCGCGATGAACCAGGCCGCGATCGGCGGCTCGGCATGGCGCCAGCTCTCCGGCACGCGTCCAAACTGCGCGACGCGCCTCGCGCTGCGGCGCATCACGGCCGCCGACGCGGTGCCCGAGCAGCGCGCACAGGTGCAGCGCGTCCTTGGCCTGCTCGGCGAGCGGCTGGAGCATCTCGACGTGATCAGCCGCGACCTCCGCTACAAGGCGCTGATGGACATCTGGCTCTATCTGCACGTGCCGCTGTCCTTCGCCCTGCTGGCGGCCCTGACGGCGCATGTCGTCGCTGTCTTCTTCTACTTCTGACGGTGCGGCGGGGGGCGGGAACCGATGCGCGCTGAACTCGGCTACATCACCCGGCGCGAACGCGGCGCCCCGGCGCGGCGGACGGCGGACGCGGATGCGCCGGTTCTCCATCTCGGTCGCGGCCCCGGCAACGAAGTCGGCCTGCCCGACCTGCGCGTCGCGCTGATCGCCGCCGAGCTGTCGCCGGACGCCGGCGGCATGAGGCTGCGCGCGACCGCGCCGGGCGACGTGCGCGTCAACGGCAAGCCCACGAGCAACGCCCTCGTCGTACCCGGCGACGAGATCCGGATAGGCCCCTACAAGCTCACGCTCGACACGCCCGGTACGGGATACGACGCCGCGATCGCCATCGAACTGGTCGATCCGCCGGGCGACGATCTCGCCCGGCTGCGCAAGACCAGCCGCATCGGGCTGGAGCGGACCCGGCTCGGCAAGCGCCTGCCGTCCTGGATCCTGTTCCTGCTTCTCGTCGTGTTCGGGCTCGCCCTGCCGGTCGGCAGCTTCCTCGGCTGGGGTCCGGGGACCGCGGACCGCGCGGCACCTAAGCCAGGCTGGACCAGGGTCGCCGATCTCAGTTGGACCGTCGGGGAGATCTCCGACGCCCACAAGCATTTCGCCGCCGATTGCGGCGCCTGCCACCAGCGTGCCTTCGCCTCGGTGCCGGATTCCGCCTGCGCGGCATGCCATACCGGACTGCCCGGCCATGCGATCGGCGACGCGGTACGCAAGGCGGGGCTGGACAATGCCGGCTGCGGCGACTGCCACACCGAGCATCGCGGCGCCCAGGCATCGATCCTGCGCGACGACCGTCTGTGCACCGATTGCCATACGGGCGGCGACGGACGCATGGCGGGAAGCCATCTGCGCGCGGTCTCCGGCTTCCCCGAGGGCCACCCGCCCTTCCACGTCACCGTCGTGAAGGACGCGACGGGGCCGGTCCTCGATCGCGTCGCCCTGAGCGGCCCGACCCCGCCGAAAAGCCTCGCGACGCTCAAATTCCCGCATGACGCGCATCTCAAGCAGGGCGGCGTGCTGTCGCCCAAAGGGCTGGTCAAGCTCGACTGCGCCGCCTGCCATGCGCCCGATGCCGGTCGCCAGGGCTTCCTGCCGACGCGCTTCGAAAGCGATTGCGGCTGGTGCCATACGCTGAAATTCGACCCGAAGGCGCCCGAGCGTGCGGTCCCGCATGGCAACCCCGATGCCGTGTACGCCTATCTCCAGGACGCCTACGCACGCATCGCCCTCGAGGGCGGCGACGCGGAGATCGCGTCGGGCCTGCCGCGACTGCGGGTCGGCCAACCCGCCACCGAGGCGGAACGCCTGGAACTGCGCGCCTGGGTCCAGCAGCGCGTCGACGCGGCGGCCGATCTGGTCTTCGATCCGCGGCGCGGCTGCGGGTCGTGCCACATCGCGACGCGCAAGGGCACGACGATGTCGATCGAGCCGGTCGTCGTGCTCGACAGCCACCTGCCGAAGACGCGCTTCGACCACGGGCAGCACTTTACAATGGGTTGCGGCGAGTGCCACAAGGCCGAGCAATCGACCAGCAGCAGCGACGTGCTGATGCCCGACCTCGATACATGCGTCGCCTGCCATGGTGCCGCCAACGCGACCCTCAAGGTCCCCAGCGACTGCACATCCTGCCACGGGTTCCACATCCACGGGACGGCACCGATGACCAAGATCCGACAGGAGCGCTAGACCTTGTCCACGCCAACCGGATCGCGCGCCCGCGGGCGCATGCTGCCGTCGGCGCTCTGCCTCCTGGCGGCGCTGTTCCTGGGCGCGCCGTCCTGCGGCGGCGGCGGCGGCGGATCGCCCGATTCCGTGCCGGCCAGCAGCAATGATCCGGCGCCCTTCCTCACGGTCGCGAACGTCAACACGATCATCCTGCAGGCGATGAACGAAGCGACCGCGCGCAACCGACCTGCCACGATCGCGGTCGTCGACCGGGTCGGCAACGTCCTCGCCGTCACACGGATGGCGGGCGCGCCGGCGACGGCGCGTGTGACCTCGCAGCGCGGCATCACCGGGGCGGGCCTCGAGGACGCGAATGTTCCGGGCGAACTCGCCGCGATCGCGAAGGCGATCACGGGCGCCTATCTCTCCTCCGGCGGCAATGCCTTCTCGACGCGCACGGCAAGCCAGATCGTTCAGGAAAACTTCCTGCCCGGCGAACTCAACCAGATGGGCGGACCGCTCTTCGGCGTCCAGTTCAGCCAATTGCCCTGTTCCGACGTCGTGCGCGCGACGCCGGGCGCGGGGCCGATGCGCTCGCCGCTCGGTCTCGCCGCCGATCCCGGCGGATTGCCGCTCTACAAGAACGGCAGCCCGGTCGGCGGGATCGGCATCGTCGCCGACGGGGTCTACACGCTCGACCGCAACATCTTCGACTTCGACACCGACACCGACGAGTTGATCGCGATCGCCGGAACGTCCGGCTTCCGGCCCGCGGGTTCCATCCGTGCCGACAACATCACGGTGGTCGGTCGGTCCCTGCGCTATGTCGACAGCGACGCGCTCGCCGCCGCTGTCGCCGCGCCCGGCGCCTTCGCACCCGTCGCGGTCGCCGGCTATTTCGACGGCACGGTCCGCGCCGGCCAGGAGTACGGGACGATCGCGTCCGGGATCCGGCCAGACAATGGCGCGACCTATCCGGGTCTGAACGCCTTCGTCCTCGACGACGGGACGGGGGCGAACCGTTTCGCGCCGCGTGCCGGACTCGCCCCGGCCGGCGGCGCGGGGCTCACCGCCAACGAAGCCAGGCTGCTCGTCCAGCGCGGCTTGGAGACAGCGTTCCGAGCGCGCGCCCAGATCCGCAAGCCGACCGACAGCTTCGCGCAGGTGACGGTCAGCGTCGTCGACGCCGACGGCAACGTCCTTGCCCTCGCCCGCACACCCGACGCGCCGGTCTTCGGCACGGATGTCGCGGTTCAGAAGGCGCGCTCCGCGGCCTTCGTGTCGCGCCCGCAGACCGGCGCCGAACTCACGGCGCTGGGCGGCGGCTGCGCGACCACCGTCGCCGACACGCGCGCCTTCCTCGGCGCGGGCGCGCTCGCCGACGGGATCGCCTTCACGACGCGCGCGATCGGCAATATCGCTCGCCCCTTCTATCCGGACGGCATCAATGCCGGCCCCAGCGGGCCGCTCAGCCGTCCCTTCGCGACGTGGAGCCCCTTCGCGACGGGGTTCCAGCTCGACCTCGTCGCCGGCGACATCGTGGCCCTGCTCGGTGGCAACGCGCCGCCCGCGTCCGGCTGTGCCGGCCCCGGCTCGGCCGGGCTCGCGGTGGCGTCGGATGGCCGCACACGCCTTGCCAACGGGCTCCAGATCTTCGCCGGCGGCGTGCCGGTCTATCGCGGCGCGACGCTGGTCGGCGCGGTCGGCGTCTCCGGCGACGGCATCGACCAGGACGACATGATCGCCTATCTGGCGATCCAGAATGCCGGCGGCACGCTCAACCAGGCGCCGCTGCGCGCCGACACGCTGGAGCCCCAGGGCACGCGGCTTCGCTATGTGAACTGCCCCTTCGCTCCCTTCCTGGATTCCCTGGAACAGAGCCCATGCCTGCCATGAAACCGTTCCCGGCCACCGCCGCGGCGCTCCTTGTCGGCCTGAGCCTGCCGGCGCTGGCCCGGTCATGGCCGCCGCCGCCGCCGCCGCCCGCACCGCCGGTGCAGGGCGGCGAACTCGCCCAGGCGAACGAGGATCCGCGCCGCCGCCCGGGTCAGGCACCCGCCCCGGCCCCCGCGACGCAGGACCGGGTCGAACCGGTCACGGATCCTACCGCCGTCCCGCCACCGTCGCCGGTGCTGCCACGCGAATTCCTCCCCATCCCTGACCGCTGGCGCCTGCTCGACACGCTGCTCGGTCCGGAAAAGCTCTACGACCCCTACAACACGAACACGATCAAGGGCGACAAGCCGGTCTTCGGGCAGGACTGGTTCGTCAATCTCACGGCGATCTCGGACACGATCTTCGAACCGCGCCGCGTTCCGATCCCCGTCGGCAACCAGGGCACCGCAACGCCCGGCGCCAACAACACGTTCGGCCGCTACACCCAGACCGTTTTCAGCCAGAGCGTCATCGCCAGCGTCGCGCTCATCAAGGGCAACACCGCCTTCAAGCCGCCCGATTTCGAGATCCGGCTGACGCCCGTCGTCAACTACAACCGGGTCAAGGCGGAAGAGGTCGGCGCCCTGTTCGCGGATCCCGGGCGCGGAACCCAGCGCACCGACGGGTTCACGGGGTTGCAGGAAGCCTTCGTCGACTACCACCTGCGCAACGTCTCCGACCGCTACGACTTCGATTCGCTGCGGGTCGGGATCCAGCCGTTCTCGACCGATTTTCGCGGTTTCCTGTTCCAGGACAACCAACTCGGCGTGCGGCTCTTCGGCAACCGCTACAACAATCGGTTCCAGTATAACGCCGCCTATTTCCGGCGCATCGAGAAAGAGACCAACAGCGGTCTCAACGACATTTCGGCGCCGCTGCGCAGCGACGACATCGCGATCCTGAATCTCTACGGCCAGGATCTGCCGGTGCTCGGCCACACGTCGCAGATCACCTACGTCCTCAACCGCAACAACGAGGGCGACACCCAGCACTACGACCAGAACGGCTTCCTGGTGCGGCCGGCGACCATCGGCGACCAGCGCGGACGCGACTACATCGTCAATTATTTCGGCTTCAACGGCGACGGGCATTTCGGCCGGATCAACCTGACATCGTCGATCTACTACGCGCTGGGCCGCGACGAGCGGAACCAGTTCGCCGGCAACAACAAGCCCCAGGACATCCGCGCCTATTTCGGCGCGGCCGAGGCGTCGATGGATTTCGACTGGCTGCGCGTGCGCCTGTCCGGGCTGCATGCCAGCGGCGATCGCAATCCGCGCGACCGCGTGGCCACCGGGTTCGACGCGATCTTCGAGAACCCGGTCTTCGCCGGAGCCGACACGAGCTACTGGATCCGCCAGGCCATGCCGCTGATCGGCGGCGGCGGCGTCACGCTCTCGCCACGCAACGGCCTGCTGCCCGCGCTGCGGTCGTCGAAGGACGAGGGGCAGTCGAATTTCGTCAATCCCGGGCTCAATCTGCTCGGCGTCGGGACGGATATGGATCTGCTGCCGGAACTGCGGCTGTCGACCAACCTCAACCGCCTGAGCTTCGTCGACACGTCGTCGCTGGAATATCTGCGCAACCAGGGCAAGATCGACACCGCCATCGGCTGGGAAGTCTCGGCGGCGCTGATCTATCGTCCCTACTTCACCCAGAACGTGGTGGCGCGCCTGTCCGGCGCCGTCCTGGTGCCGGGCAAGGGGCTGGAGGCGCTCTATGACACATCCGGTAACGGCGCCCAGTCCGACGGCAAGCTGCTCTATTCCGTCCTCGGCAACCTCGTGCTGACCTTCTGACGATGCGCCTTCTCCTCCTCGCGCTCTTCCTGATCGTCTTCGCGGTTCCGTCGAGTTGGGCGGCCGATGGCCCTGGCCCGCGCGTCGCCTCGGCACCGCTCTTCCCGCCGGCTCCCGATCGGCAACATCCCGACCGGGCCGCCGAGAAGAGCGCCGGTTGCCTCACCTGCCACGAGAAGACCGATTCCGCGAACATGCACAGCAATCCGGCCGTGGTGCTCGGCTGCGCGGATTGCCATGGGGGCGACGCGGGCGTCATGCGTCCCGCCGGCAGCGACAAGGGCGGGGCCGCCTACGGCGCGGCGATGGCGAAGGCGCATGTGCAGCCGCGCCTGCCCGAGTTCTGGACCGCCTCGGGCAGCGCCAACCCCATCCGCAGCTACACGCTCCTGAACAAGGAATCGCCCGACTACATCCGCTTCGTGAATCCCAGCGACTACCGGGTCGCCCGCGAGGCCTGCGGTGCGTGCCACCTCACGGTCATCCAGGCGGCGGAACGCAGCCTGATGGCGACCGGCGCCATGCTCTGGGGCGGCGCGTCCTACAACAACGGAATCCTGCCGTACAAGAACTACCTCCTGGGCGAGGGCTATACCCGCGACGGACAACCGGCGAAGCTGGTGGCGCCCGTGAAGCCCAGCCCCGAACTGACCCGCAGCCGCGGGCTGCTGCCGGAACTCTATCCGCTCCCGGCATGGGAAGTGACGCCGCCGGCCGACGTGTTCCGCGTCTTCGAGCGCGGCGGGCGCAACATCCTGACCCAGTTCCCGGAAATCGGTCTGCCGAACGCGACCGGCCAGATCCAGCGCCTGGAGGAACCGGGACGCCCGGATCTGAAGCAATCCAATCGCGGCCCCGCCACCGGTCTTCGCGTCGCGATCCCCGTTCTCAACATCACCAAGACGCGCCTGAACGATCCGTTCATGTGGTTCCTCGGCACCAACGACCAGCCGGGCGACTATCGCAGCTCAGGCTGCGCGTCCTGTCATGTGGTCTATGCCAACGACCGCGACGTCAAGCATTCGGGCCCCTATGCCCGCTTCGGCAATCGCGGCACGTCGAAGACGGTCGACCCGACGATCCCGCATGACCGCTCCGGCCATCCGCTCAAGCACGAGTTCACGAAGGCGATCCCGACCAGCCAGTGCATGATCTGCCACATGCACCAGCCGAACATCTTCCTCAACAGCATGCTCGGCTACACCATGTACGACTACGAGCCGGACGCCCCGAAGATGTGGCCGGCCGAACAGAAATTCCCGACCGACGAAGAGATCGCCAAGACGCTGCAGCGCAACCCCGAGGCCGCGTCGGTCCGCGGCAAGTGGTCGGATCCCGCCTTCCTGCGCGAGGTCAGCGCCCTCAATCCCGAACTGAAGGATACGCAGTTCGCCGACTATCACGGCCATGGCTGGAATTTCCGCGCCATCTACAAGCGCGACCGCAAGGGCAACCTGCTCGACGCCGCCGACAACGTGATCCCGCCGGAGGACCCCGAGAAGTTCAAGAAGGCGGTCCACATGTCGTCGATCCATGTCGATGCCGGCATGCACTGCGTCGACTGCCATTTCGCCCAGGACAGCCACGGCAACGGCCACATCTATGGCGAGGTCGCCGCGGCGATCGAGATCGGCTGCGCCGATTGCCATGGCACGTCGAAAGCCTATCCGAGCCTGCGGACCTCCGGTCCCGCGGCGCGGCCCGGCGGCACCGACCTGTCGCTCATGCGCACGAGCTTCGGCCGCCCCCGCTTCGAGTGGATCGACGGCAAGCTCTTCCAGCGGTCGTCCCTGTATCCCGACCTCGAATGGGAAGTGTCCCTGGTCAAGGACAGCGTCGATCCGGCGAACGCCAAGTACAACGCGAAATCCGCGCGCGCCAAGCTGATGAGCAACGACGGCTCCATGAAATGGGGTCCCGGCATCGCGGCGGCAGATCTCGCCCACAAGGACGAAGAGCTGGCCTGCTACACCTGCCACCTCTCCTGGACGACGAGCTGCGGCGGCTGCCATCTGCCGATCGAGGCGAATTTCAAGTCCGAGCGCCATCACTACGAGGGCGGCGAGACACGAAACTACGCCACCTACAACCCGCAGGTCGCGCGCGACGACATGTTCCAGCTCGGCCGGCACGGGACGATCAAGGGCAACATCATCGCGCCGATCCGCTCGACTTCGGCCCTGGTCCTGTCCTCGACCAACATCAACCGCGAGCGGATCTACGCGCAGCAGCCACCGATCTCCGCGGCCGGCTATTCGAGCCAGGCCTTCGCGCCGCACTACCCGCATACCGAGCGTCTGACGGAGACCAAGGGCTGCGCCGACTGCCACATCTCCGAAGCCAACGACAACAACGCGATCATGGCGCAGCTGCTCCTGCACGGGACCAACTACGTCAACATGGTCGGGCTCAACGCCTGGGTCGGCGGCGAGCGCAGCTTCGAGGCCGTGCGCGTCACCGAATGGGACGAGCCGCAGGCCGTCATCGGCAGCTACCTGCACCGCTATGCCTATCCGAAATGGTATGGCGAGCATCTCGCGCGCGGCCGCGCCCTGGCCGAGACCGATACGCGCGGCACCGCGGCGCAGGTCGGATGCCTGCAGCTGCGCGGCGAATATCTCTTCGTCGCCGAAGGGTCGAGCGGCATGCGCGTCTACGACGTCGCCAGCATCGCCAACAAGGGCGTATCGCAACGGATCATCTCCGCGCCCTTCGCGGCGCTCGGTCACGACACGCATATCGCCTCGCGCGACGCGACCTGCGTCGTGCTGCCGACGACGCAGCCGATCCATCCGGCGCGCGGCGCCGATCCGAAGATGCAGGAGCTCAACCAGGAGCAGCCCTTCCACCCGATCTACGACTACGCCTTCATCACGGATTCCGTGGAAGGCCTGATCCTGACCGACGTCAACACGCTGGCCGACGGGGAGCCGCGCAACAACTTCCTGCGCCGCGCCTTGACCTGGAACGCGGGTGGCATCCTCGACGGCGCCCGTCACCTGACCATCGCCGGCCGGTATTTCTATATCGCGGCACGCGCCGGGCTGGTCGTCCTCGACATGGACAAGCCGCTGGAGCCGAAGGTCCTCGCGACGCTGCCCTTCGCGGATCTGCGGTCGACCGCCATCCAGTTCCGCTACCTCTTCGCGCTCGACGCGAAGGGCATGCACGTGATCGACGTCACCGAGCCGGCGACGCCGCGCCCTGTGCCCTCGGCGCATCTCCCGATGGCCGATGCGCACCGCATGATGGTCGCCCGCACCTATGCCTACGTGGCGGCTGGCCGCGAGGGCCTTGTGATCGTCGATGTCGAGCGCCCCGAGCATCCGCGCGTCCACCAGCGCTTCACAGATGGCGGGCGCCTCAACGACGCGCGCGACGTGGTGATCGGCGCGACCAACGCCTCGGCCTTCGCCTATGTCGCGGATGGCGCCAACGGGCTCAAGGTCGTGCAACTGACCTCGCCGGACAGCCAGCCGAATTTCTACGGCTTCTCGCCCGAGCCCAAGCCCGAACTGGTCGCGTGGCGCAAGACGCGCACGCCCGCGCTGTCGCTGTCGCGGGGTCTGGAACGCGACCGCGGCGTCGACGAGAGCGGCGGTCAGGTGGCGGTGTTCGGACGCATCGGATCCCGCCCCTTCACGCTGGAGGAGCAGCGCCGTCTCTACATGGGTCGCGACGGCAAGCCGTACACGGTCTCTCCCACGGGCCGGCCGGGTGATTTCGTGCCGGCCGGCGCACGACGCTGATACGATCAGGCATGCTCGCCGAACTCGGACATTTCGCGCTCATCCTTGCGACCATGCTCGCCTTGGTCCAGGCGGTGGTTCCGCTCTGGGGGGCGCAGCGCGGAGATTCGAACCTGATGGCGGTGGGACAGCCCTCCGCCCTGCTCCAGGCGGGGTTCGTCGCCTTCAGCTTCGGCGCCCTCGTCCACGCCTACGCGACCTCGGATTTCTCGCTCGCGAACGTGGCCGAGAACAGCCACAGCGCGAAGCCGATGCTCTACAAGATCACCGGCGTCTGGGGGAACCACGAGGGCTCGATGCTGCTCTGGATCCTCATCCTCGCGCTGTTCGGCGCGGCCGTCGCAGTGTTCGGCGCGGAACTGCCGCAGACGCTGCGCGCGCGGGTGCTCGCGATCCAGGGCATGGTGGCCACCGGCTTCGGGGTCTTCATCCTCGCCACGTCGAACCCGTTCCTGCGCGTCTTCCCCGTGCCCGCGGACGGGCGCGGCCTCAACCCGATCCTGCAGGATCCGGGTCTCGCCTTCCATCCGCCCTTCCTCTATCTCGGCTATGTCGGCTACTCGATCACCTTCGCCTTCGCGGTCGCCGCGCTGCTCGAGGGGCGTGTCGACGCGCTCTGGGCGCGCTGGGTCCGCGCCTGGTCGCTCGCAGCCTGGATCCCGCTGACGATCGGCATCGCCACCGGCAGCTGGTGGGCCTACTACACGCTGGGCTGGGGCGGCTGGTGGTTCTGGGATCCGGTCGAGAACGCCAGTTTCATGCCCTGGCTGGTCGGCACGGCGCTGATGCATTCCGTGATCGTGGTGGAGAAGCGCGAGGCGCTGAAAACCTGGACGGTCCTGCTGGCCCTCGTCGCCTTCAGCCTGTCCCTGGTGGGTACGTTCCTGGTCCGCTCCGGCGTCCTCACCTCGGTCCATGCCTTCGCCGTCGATCCCGCGCGCGGAAGCTTCATCCTGCTCCTGCTCGCGGCCGCGATCGGCGGATCGTTCACGCTCTACGCGCTGCGCGCGCCATCGCTGCGCGGCGGCGGTATCTTCGCGCCGGTCTCGCGCGAAGGCGCCATGGTCCTCAACAACCTCCTGCTCTCGACCGCCACGGCGACCGTCTTCATCGGCACCATCTACCCGCTGATCGTCGACGTGATGGGCGGCGGCAAGATCTCGGTCGGACCGCCCTTCTTCAACGCCACGTTCTCGCCGCTGATGGTGCCGCTGCTGCTCGCGCTTGCGGTCGGTCCGTTCCTCGGCTGGAAGCGCGGCGATGCGCTGGGTGCCCTGCAGCGCCTGTGGCTCGCCTTCGCGGCCGCGATCGTGCTGATGGGCGCCGCCCTCTACGCCACCGGCGGCGGGCCGCTTCTCGCCATCGGCGGGCTTGGCCTCGCCTGCTGGCTCGCCGTCGGCGTGCTGGTCGAATGGGCGGACCGCATCCATCTCTTCCGTGCGCCGCTGGCCGAGAGCCTGCGCCGCGCCCGCCACCGGCCGCTGGCGGCGCATGGCATGGCGCTCGCGCATCTGGGCGTGGCGATCACGACCTTCGGCATCGCCGCCTCGGCCTGGGAGGTGGAGCGGATCCAGGCCATGCGCCCGGGCGACACGGTGGAGATCGGCGGCTACGCGCTGAGGCTCGAGGCCGTCGACAAGCGCACCGGGGAGAACTACCTCGCCGATCGCGCCACGATCGCATTGTCGCGCGACGGCACGACCATCGCGACGCTTCATCCGGAGCGGCGCCTGTTCACGGTGCAGCGCCGCGTCACCAGCCATACCGCGATCCGGACCAACCTCCTGTCGGACGTCTATGTCGCGCTGGGCGACCCGGATCCATCCGGAAGCTGGGTCGTACGCGCCTATTGGAAGCCGCTGGTCCCCTGGATCTGGATCGGTGCCGGCCTGATGGCGATCGGCGGACTGACCGGCCTCGCCGACCGCCGCTGGCGCGTCGCGCTTCCCGTGCGTCGGCCGCGCCGCGACGACGCGCCGGGCGCGTCGCCCGCCCACGCGGCGGAGTGACAGCACCGTCAGCGCGCCGGCAGGACGAGTTCTCCGGCCGGCGAGACGAGCACGACCTTGTCCGGCGAGATCGCGCGCACGACCCATCCATCGACCGTGTCGCCCTCGGCAAGGTGCAGGCTGGCGGCGCTCCCTTCGCGCCGGAGGATGGCCCGGCGCCTGCCGCCCGCGTCGACCACGCCGTCGACACGCAGCGCGGACCGCGGCGCGGCGGCGGGCGCACTGCCCTCGGCCGCAGCCGGACGGCGACCCGCGGAAAACAGCGGACGCTCCAGAACGGTCGCGAGAGCCTGCGGATCGACGGCGGGCAGCGCGACCGGCGCGGCGGCGCCAGGCGGCGCGGCGATCGCGACCGGAGTTTCGGTCGCCAGCCATGGCCACGCCGCCGCCCCGGCGAGCAGGGCCGCGATGACGAAAAGAGCGCCGGTGGATGCCGCGCCGTTCATATCGGCTCCCGGAAGCCGACGATGTCCATCTGGATCTCCAGTCGCTCCTCCTGCGTGGCGCCGCCCCCCTGGCGCGACTGGACGCGCAACCCGTCGACGATCAGGAGCGGCATGCCGCCCTCCACCGCCGCCAGGAAACGCGCGAGCCCGGCCAGCGTCGCCGTACCGCGTACGCGCACCCCGCTGCGCTGCAGACCGAGGACGCTCTCCTCGCCCAGCCCCTGCAACCCCTGCACCACGAGACCGGCCGCATCCGCGGCCTGCTTGATGGTCTCGCTGAGCGCCGCGAAGGACTGCGCAGCCGGCAGGTCAGCGAGCAGAAGACCGGAGGCGGCGCGCGGCGCGGCGCCATCGGTCGGTCCCGCGGCGAGGACACGATAGCGCGCCGCCAGCGCCGATGCCTGAGCGACGCGGGCCTGCGAGGTGTCGAGTACCTCGCGATAGATCGCGACCGGACCGGCCCAGAGCGCCGCCGCGAAGCCGACGAGCAGCGCGAGCGCGGCCCCGCGCGCAACCATGCCACCCGCACGGATCACGGCCGCGCCTCCGTCAGGATGGCCGCGATCTGGAAACGCTCGAGCCCCGTGGCCGGATCGCGCGCAATCGGCGCGCGGAACGAAACTCGCTCGAAACGACCGGTGCGCTCCAGCGCCGCCGCGACAGCGGCTGCCGATGGCGATCGGCCGTCGATGACGACCTCCGGCCCCGACAGGGCGAGGGACACGAGCCAGGACGCGTCGTCGATCGCCCCGGTGAGCAACGCCAGCGTCGCGACCGCATCGGGGCGCGCCTGACGCATCCGGCGCAGCGCCTCGCCGCGCTCGCCGTCGCGCAGGGTCTGCTCGCGCACCGCGAGGCCGCGCTTCGCCGCCGGTTCGAGACGCGCGATCTCGTCACCGAGGGTCTCCAGCCGTGCGCGATCGGCGAGCAGCGGAGAGGCGAGGCTCGCGCCGGCGGCGGCGAGCACGAGGACCACCGCCACCATCCGCGCCACCGATCGACCGCTGGACGCCGCCCCCGGCGCCGGCGGCAGGAAGGACAGGCCGGACCGGGCATCGGCGGGCAGGTCGGCAGCGACGAAGCCGTCCGCGGCGATGCCGAGCGCGGCCAGTTCGTCGCGTATCGCCACCGCGAGGGCGAGCGGCGCGACGCTCACCTCGACCTCGCGCGTCGCGCCGCGGCCAGGCGCCGGACCGACGGGACGGAAATACCAGCACGCCTCCTCGATGGGAAACGGCAGGTGCTTCGCCAGTTCGAAGCGCAGCATGCGCGCGAGATCGGCCGGTCCCGCATCCGGCAGACGCAGGCGACGCGTCAACGTATCCGCGGCCGCGAGTTCGACGATCACGCGGCCCGGCGAACCGGCGAGCGCGGCGCGCAGCCGGGGGTCCATGGCCTCTCGACCGGTGCCCGGTCGCGCCACGCGCCCCAGCACGCGCCGGTCCGCGCCCGACTGGCGGCATATCGTGAAATCCTCGGTCCCGGCCTCGATCACCAGGCCGCCGGTGCGACGCGGCGCGCGGAACAGGATCGCGCACGCATCGCGCCACGCGCCATCGAGTTCGCCGAGCCACCATCGGATCGCGCGCACGGGGGCCGAGGCGGACCGGCCGCGCTCCGTCCCCGCGGGTCGCGCTCGCTGCATGTCGATCATGGCCGAAGCCGCACCGCCTGACGCCTCACGGTCGCGATCCTACCAGAGGTGCCGCGCCGCACGCATCAGCGGCTGGCCGGCGCCACGAACCGCGGCGGCGGCTGCGCCCGCCAGGCGAGGGTCCTGTAGGGCCGGTCGTCGCCCGTGACGAGGCGGACCACGTGCTCGACGCGATAGGTCGCGCCCCCGGACAGGACCGCCTCGGCGTGGATGACGAAGACCACGCCGGGACTCGCCGTCAGGTAGCGCGAGGGCGGCAGCACGTCGTAGACCGACCCGCCCTCGCCGAGCGGCGCCCGCGCGGCGCGGCGCAGAAGGAATTGCTCGACGATCCCGGGGCTGTGCCCCGGCACGGCCAGCAGCGCCTCGCGCGTCGCGGCGGCAGGATCGATCCCGAACGCACCGGAATGCACCGTGACATGCGGCCCGAGGGCGGCGACGAGCGCCGGATCCGCGCCGGGCAGCGTCGCCAGCTGCGCCGTCGCGGCGAAGACCCGCCCGGCCTGGATGGGCGACGCCGCGGCGCAGCGCGGATCGATCGCCCCCCGAAACCCGAGGATGGCGCAGGCCAGGGCGGTGGCCTCCGCCTCGCCGCGCCCCACGGCCTGGACGAGGCCGGCAAGCATCTCGAACGAGGCCTCGTTGATGTCGACGCGGCCGTTCTCGTCGATCACCGCGACGCGGCCCGTGATGTCGCCATCGGACCAGGGCTCCGGATCACCGCTGGCGCTGGCGCGGCCCTCCGCGCGCCGAATCAGCAGCCGCGCGAGGGCCAGCTGCGCCGCGCCCTCGGCGGCGAGCTGCGCGCGCGCCTGTGCCACCGCGTTGCGCGCGACCAGCGTGTCGGTCCGGCCCGTCCCGAGAGCCGCAAGCAGCAACGCCGCCACGAGGCCCGCGCACCACAGCACCACGATGAGCACGGCGCCGCGCTGGCGGTCGGCCCGGGGATGCGCAGATCGGGTCATGGCGCCGGCACCCGGAGATCGGCGGCGCGCAGGCGCACGACGATCGGCAGCGCCTCCTCGGCACCAGCTCGCGTGATCGCGACGCGGACCAGCGCCGGAACCTCGCGCGGATCGGTCCAGGTGTCGGCCCAGCGCGCATCCTCGCCCTCGGCGTGCCGCCCCCAATAGGCGAATCGCATGGAGGCCAGATCCCGCGCCAGCACGACGCGCGCCGGCAGGCCGCCCTCGACGGGGCGCCGCGCAAGCACCAGCCACGCCGCGCCGGGCGAGCCGGCGGGCGCGGTCTCCAGCGCGAGCGAGACGTCCGTCGCGCCGGTGGCGTCGATGGCCAGGAAACGCAGCGCGGCGAGCTCGCCCACGAAGGGCAGCCGCGCCGGGCCACCGCGATCGGGCGGCAGCGCGACCTCGATCTCGCGCCGCAGCCAGAGCGCAAGCTGGCGCCGCTCGTCGACCCGTTCGCTTCCGGATGCAAGCTGCGCGACGCCGCGCACGGCGATCGCCAAGCCGCCGAACAGCGCGAGCAGGACGAGCCCCGCAAGCGCCATGGCCACGAGGAGTTCGACCAGGGTGAAGCCGCGCGGTGCCACGCACCGCCGACGCCGCGTTTCGCTCATCGCGCCCCCAATGCGAGGCGATGGGTGGCAAGGTCCAGACGACGCTCGGCGCGGCCCTCGCGCCATGTGACCACGATCGCGATGCGGAAGACCTTCGGCGCGGGCCCGGCGACGGGCAGCGGCAGATCGACAGATTCGATCGTCATCTCCCATGGGTAGCGCTCCGCGGCGAGTCCCTGGCTGCGGCCGGCGACCAGCGGCTCCTCGGTCCCCGCGGCCGCGAGCCGCGCCTGGGCGACCAGCAGCGCCTCCTCGATGCGCCCGGCGCGCAGCGCCGCCTCGCCGCCTCGCCGCAACGTTCCCGCGACCATGCCCAGCACGGCGCCGGCGATCGCGAGCGCGACCAGGATCTCGATCAGCGAGAACCCGGCGCGGCACCGCCCTCGGCGGGCGTCAGCGTGCATCGCGGATGCGGCCGGTGACCGGTTCAACCAGGATCTCCCTGCGCCTGTCCGGAGCGCGCAGCAGGATGCGCCCGCCCGACGAGCCGCCGACGGCATGGAACATGATCGGCGATCCGGCGGAGGCCTGGATGTCGGATGCGGCGCGGCCACCGAGCACCCGCCGCTGCCCGTCGATCCACAGCGCACGACCACCGGGATCGATGACGACGGCGACGTCGCACCCCTGGGCGAGGGCGGCGCTGCGGGCCTCGCGCAAGGCGTCGTGGACCTGACGCGCGATCGCGGCGAGATCGCCGGCGGTGGCGAAGGATCCGAAACGCGGCAGCGCCAGCATGGCCGCGACGCCGAGCAGGGCGAGCACGACGAGCATCTCGATCAGGGAGAACCCGCGCCGACACGCGCGTGCACCGCCGCTCACGGACGGTTGACGATGGCGCCTCGCGCCGGGGCGCCCTCCCCGCCCTCCGAGGACGGGCCGACGGAGTAGACATCGAAGGCACGCCCCTCGGTCCCCGGGATCCGATAGCGATAAGGTCGTCCCCAGGGGTCCAGAGGCACCGCGCCACCCTTGAGGTAGGGCCCCTGCCAGCGCGCCGCACCGCTCGGCGCCACGAGCGCCTGGAGGCCTTCCTGCGCCGATGGGTAGCGACCGACATCGAGGCGGTGGAGCTCCATGGCCGCCGCGATGTTCTCGACCTGCAGCTTCGCGGTGTCGATCTTCGCGCGACCGAAATACTCCATCACGCGCGGCGCGACGAGGCCGGCCAGCATGGCCATGATCGCGAGAACGACCAGCAGCTCGACCAGGGTGAACCCGGCCTGGGACGCCGCCGCGACGCGGCGCGGCGGAAGGGATGCGGACGGGCGGTTCATGACGCGATGTCGTAGACCTCCAGCACGGATCCGAAAACCCCCCAGATGATGGCGCCGATCGCGAGGCCAAGGGCAAGGATGCTGACCGGCGTGACGAGGCCCAGCACCAGGGCGGTCGTGGCCTCGGCCTCGCGGCGCGCGAGGTCGGCGCCGCGCCGCAGCATCCCCGGCAGGTCGCCCGTCTCCTCGCCGATCCGGATCAGCTCGAGGGCGAATTCCGGCAGGATGCCGCCGCTGGCGAGCGCCACGCCCGGCCCCTCGCCACGCTCGAGGGCGGCACGCGCGTCCTCGAGCGCCGCCGCGACGACACGGTTGCCGATCGCGGCCGCGGTGGCCGCGAGGGCGAGGCGGAACTCGACGCGCGCCGCGAGCAGATGTCCGAGCATGACCATGATCCGCTCCGCCAGGATCTGGCGCAGCAGGGAGCCGGCCAGCGGCAACCGCAGCAGGAACCGGTCGCGCGCCAGGGCGAGCCGCGGATCGCGGCGGCTCGCGGCGGCAAGCGCGACCATCGCGGCGAGCGCGAGCGCGACCGCCGGCGCGGCCCATGCCGCCGCGTCCGAGGCGCCCAGGAGAAGCCGCGTCTGCAGCGGCAAGGCGCGGCCGAGATCGCGCAGCAGGGGCTCGAAGCGCTGGACGAAGAAAACCAGGAGGAAGGCGAGCGTCGCCACGCCCACGACCAGCACCGCCGCCGGATAAGCGAGCGCGGCGACCAGCGCCTGGGCGGTCTGGCGCCAGCGTTCCTGCAGGGCGGCGAGGTAATCGAGGGCACCGGCCGTGTCCGCCCGCGCCTCGCCGGCCGCCACCACCAGGGCGAAATGGGGTGGAAAGGCGCGGTGGCTGGCGCAGGCCGCGGAGAACTGGCTGCCGGTCCGCAGCTGATCGTGGAGTTCTCCGGCGACCCGCCGCGCCCGCGCGGGACCGCGGCCGGCGGCAAGAAGGCTCAGCGCACGCTCGAGCCGGATGCCGGCGCCTGTGAGGCTGGCGAGTTGGCGGGTGAACAGCGCGAGATCGCGCGCGCGCAGGGCCGTTCCCCCACGCGCAGCCGCGGTCGCGCTCACGGGGTCCGCCGCGGCAGGCGCGATGTCGGTCGGAAACACCCCGCGCGCCTGCAGCGCCGCGATGGCCGTCGCTTCGTCCGCGGCCTCGATCTCGCCGGCGATCGCGGCCCCCGAGGGATCGACGGCGCGATAGCGGAACGCGCCCATCACGCGCCCCCGGTGACGCGCAGGATCTCCTCGAGGGTCGTCGCGCCGTCGAGGGCCTTGCGCATTCCGTCCAGACGCATCTCGACCATGCCGGCATTTCGCGCGCAGCGCCGCAGCGCGGCGAGATCCGCGCCACGCAGGATCTCCTGGCCGAGTTCGTCCGACATGGTGAGCAATTCCCCGATCGCGACGCGGCCGCGATAGCCGGTGCCGCCACAGGCGGGACAGCCGACGGCGCGATGCAGCGTCGCGCCATCCGCATCGGGCGGCAGCAGCGCCGCCATGCCCGCGCGCGCCAGCGCCGCGCGGCCGACGAAGACAGGCGCGCGACAGGCGGTGCAGAGCCGGCGCACCAGACGCTGCGCCAATACCGCCCGCAGCACCGAGGTGACGAGCAGCCCCTCGAGCCCGATATCGAGCAGCCGCGCGATCGTGCCGACCGCGTCGTTGGTATGCACCGTCGACAGCATCAGATGGCCGGTGAGGCTGGCCTGGGCCGCCACGCGCGCGGTCTCCGCGTCGCGGATCTCGCCCACCAGCAGCACGTCCGGATCCTGGCGCAGAAGCGAGCGCAGGACATGCGCGAAATCGAGCCCGATGGCGGCGTTGACGGCGATCTGGTTCACGCCGGGCAGCTGGTATTCGACCGGATCCTCGACCGTCAGGATCTTGCGCTCCGGCGCGTTGAGCCGCTGCAGCAAGGCGTAGAGCGTCGATGTCTTGCCGCTCCCGGTCGGGCCGGTCACGAGGACCATGCCGCTGGCGAGGCCAAGCAGCCCTTCGAGCCCGTCGCGCAAGCCTTGCCCGAAGCCGAGTTCGGCGAGGTCGAGCGGCGCGCGCTGCCTGTCCAGCAGACGCAGCACGACGCTTTCGCCATGCAGTGTGGGAACGGTGGAAATCCGGATGTCGATCTCGCGTCCCTCCGCCGTGACGCGGAAGCGGCCGTCCTGCGGCAGGCGACGCTGTGCGACATCGAGGCCCGAGAGGATCTTGATGCGGTTGACGATGTTCGGGGCCAGCGCCGCGGGCGGCGGTTCGATCGGCCGCAGCAGCCCGTCGATCCGCAGACGCAGGGTCACCTGGGCCTCGGCCGCCTCGACATGGATGTCGGAGGCGCGGGCGGCGACGGCGCGCGCGACCAGCGCGTTGACGAAGCGTATGACCGGTTCGTCGCTCGCGAGGTCGCCGAGACGGCGGAGATCGTCGGCGCGCGCGGGGGCGGCCTCGGCCGTCGCCGCGGTCGCGGGACCGCCCGCCCCCTCGAGGCGATCGAGCGCCGCCATGATCTCGCTGGGGACGGCCACGCGTGCGCGCACCTGTCGTCCGGTCGCCAGCCGCACGGCCTGCAGCGCATAGGCATCCGTCGGGTCCGCCATCGCGAGGTCGAGCGCATCGGCGCTCTCGGCGAGCGGCAGGATGCGCGCCCGGCGCAGAAACTCGGGTGCGATTCGGGCGACCTGCACGGGACGGGATGGAAAATCCTCCGCGCCGACAAGCGGAAGCCGAAGGAACGCGGCGAGGGCCGCGGCGAGGGCACGCTCGTCCGCGAGCCCCAGCGCGACGAGCATCGCCGCGTCGCTCTCCTCGCGGCTGGAGCGCAGCGCGCGGACCCGCGCGGGCGCCCCCTCCGCGACGACGCCGCGCGCGACCAGGAAGGCGAGCAGGTCCTCTGCCGTCGTCGCTCCGGATGGCGGGTCTCGGTCGGACATGCTCATGCCGGCCCCTCGCCCGATGCCATGCGCCAGAGCAGAACCATCCAGGCGCAGACGCAGAGGAATGGGCCGAACGGCACCGCATCGCCGGCGGCCGGACCACGCCCCACGCAACGCAGCGCACCGGCAAGGGCGAGACCAAGCAGCGCCGCGCCGAGCAGCACCGGCGCGATACCCTGCCACCCGACCCAGATCCCGATCGCACCGAGCAGACGTGCGTCGCCGCCGCCAAGACCATCGACCCCACGCATGAACCGGTAGAGCGCGGCGACCGCCGCCAGGATTCCGAACCCCGTCAGGCCACCCGCAAGAGCCGTCGCGACAGCGGCGACGGCATCGCCGGATGCCAGGGCCCAGCCCAGCCCGGCGACGGCGGTCGCCCCGGTCGCCATATCAGGCAGCACGCCCTTGCGCAGATCGAGCCAGGCGAGGGCCAGCATCGCCCAGCCGAAGACGCTGGCCGCGGCCGCATCGAGCGGCGGGAACGACACTGCGCAGACCGCACCGATCAGGGCCGCGCCGCAGACACGCGCGGTGAAGAACGACCGCTCGACGCGCCACGCGAGGGGCGGCAGATCGTCGGCCCAGGCGACACGCCGCAGCACCATGTCGGTCATCCATGTCGTCGCAAGCGCGCCGAGCGCTGTCCCCGCGATCGTCGCGGCAGCCGCGAGGGACCCGGCGATCGGAATGGAACCCGTGTCGATGTCGGCGGCTCCCCGGCGGCGAAGACCTGTCATCCGCCAAGCTACATTGCGACCGCCGAACTTGGCCAGTAGGATGAAATCCGAGGCCGGTCGAGGTTTCGAAGGCGGAGCGGTCGGGAGGGGCAATGCGCGGCTGGATGGTCCTGTTTCTGGCGGTACTCCTGCCCGCCCTCGCGAGCGCCGTCGAGCTTCCGCATTATGCGAAGGCGACGCATCTCGGTGTCACCTCCTGCGCCGGCAGCACCTGTCACGGCGCACAGGAGCCGTTCAAGACCTCGAACGTGCTCCAGAACGAATACACGACCTGGCTGCGCCAGGACCCGCACGCCAAGGCCTACAAGGTCCTCCTCAACGATCTGTCGAAACGCATCGCGCGCAATCTGGGACTGCCCGACGCGCATACCGCGAAGATCTGTCTCGACTGCCATGCCGACAATGTCGATGCCGCGCGACGTGGTCGCCAGTTCCAGCTCGCCGACGGCGTCGGCTGCGAGGCCTGCCATGGCGGCGGCAGCACCTGGCTCGGCATCCATATCTCCGGCGCCAGCCATGCCGACAACGTCAAGGCCGGCATGTACCCGACCGACGATCCGGTCGCGCGCGCCGAGCTCTGCCTTTCCTGCCATTACGGCAACGACCGCAAATTCGTGTCGCATCGGCTGATGGGCGCGGGACATCCGCGCATCGGCTTCGAACTGGACACCTTCACCGCCACGCAGCCGGCGCATTTCGCCATCGACAGGGACTATGTCGAGCGCAAGGGGCGGCAGAACAGCGTCCAGGTCTGGGCGATCGGCCAGGCGATGGCCCTCGCGAAGACGATGGACCTGATGCTCGATCCCGAAGTCGGGACGAGTGGCCTGTTTCCCGAACTCGTCTTCTTCGACTGCCACGCCTGTCACCACCCGATGAGCGACCTCAAATGGAACCCGCGGCCGTCGACCGGCCTCGGTCCAGGAATGATCAAGCTCAACGACGCCAACGCGATCATGTTGCGGATCGCCGCTGCGCGCGCCGCGCCGGACCTCGCCCGCAGCCTGGGCGAGAAGATGCGCGGCCTGCATCGCGCGGTGACGCAGAACCGCGAGGAAACCCGGCGCCTCGCCGGCGAGATACGGACCCTGTCGCGCCAGCTGGTCGGCGTCTTCGGCAAGCGCGATTTCGGGGCCGAGGACATGCGCGCGCTGCTCGCGGGGATCGCGGCGAGTGGCAATGGCGGCGATTTCTTCGACTACGCGGTCGCCGAGCAGGCCACGATGGCGATCGGCTCGATCCTCAGCGCGATGCGCGCGGGCGGCCATGTTCCCGAGGACGGTTACAAGCGCATGAACGACGCGCTGCAGCGCATGTTCGCGGCCGTCGCGAAGGACGAGGCGTTCCGGCCGGGCACCTACCGCGCCGCACTGCGCGATTTCGAGCAGACCATCCCGCGCTGAGCCGACGGCCGTACGCGGTCACAGGCGATAGAACGCCTCGGCATTCATGCGCAGGAGACGGCCCCGCGACGCCTCGTCGAGATCCTCGACGAGCGCCGCGAAGGCATGCCAGAGCGACGGATAGTCCCGGGCCAGCCGGTCGACCGGAAAATTGGACGCGAACATCGCGCGGCCGATCCCGAACGCGTCGATGACCTCGAACACGTAGGGACGAATGCTCTCCAGCGTCCAGTCGCGCTCGAACATGCCGAAGCCGCTGATCTTCGCATGGACATGCGGCAGCGCCGCCAGCGCGCGCAACCCGTCGCGCCAGACCCGCCACGCGGCGAAGCCCCGCGCCTTGGGCCAGCCGGCATGGTTGAGCGCGACGGGGATCTCCGGGTGCCGGGCGAGCAGCGCCGCGGCCTCGCGCATCCGCTCCGGCGCGATCTGCAGATCGAAGGACAGCCCGTGCCGGCCCAGCCGCGCGAACCCCTCCCGCCACCGTGGATCGCATAGCAGGTCGCGCGTCTCGTCGGCGCGGTTCAGCGCCTGACGGATGCCGCGAACCCGGGGAAGCGCCGCGAGCGCCGCCAGCGCGGCATCGGCATCGGAGCGTGCGAGATCGGCATTCGCGACGATGCCCTGCGGCAAGCCGATGCCGGCTGCCTCTGCCAACGCCAAGACATGCCGCACCTCGGCGAGGCCATCGGTCGGAAACGCCTCGACATGGACGGCCGAGGCGAGGACCACCGGACCGCAATCGGCGCGCAGGTCGGCGATGTGATAGTCGCCTATCCCGGGTTCGCCGGCATCCCGGCGGCGTGCGCGCGCCGGATAGAGCCCCGTCGCGAGATCCCAGATATGCACATGCGGATCGCAGACGACCAGCGGCGCGCCGCCGGATACCGCACCAACGCCGGTGTTCATGGCTTCGGCGCGATCTTCTCGAAGTCCTTGAGGGCAATGCGATAGGCAGGGGCACGATAGGCCTCGTCCTTCTCGACTGCCGCATTCAGCTTCTGCAGCGCGGCGTTCATGGCGGCGAAGACGTCGTCGCTGACATGACCGGCCGCCTTCATGGCGTTGACGATCGACGAGATCGCCATCGTCGCCTGCTCGGCGGCCGCGAAATCGATGAATTCCTGCGCCTCGCCGTCGGCGATCACGCCAGCCAGCAGCGCCTGCATGTCGGCGCGACCGAATTCGTGACGACCGAAGGCCTCGACCAACTGGCGCGCCACAACGCGGATCTCGCCCGCGAGGCGCCGCGTCTCGTCGCGGCTCTCGCCGACGGCGAAATGCATCGCGCGCATCTTTTCGCCCAGCGCCTTGGCCGCCTCCGGGGCGACGCGCGCCGCGATCAGGCGCAGCATGATCGCGTTCGAATCGTTGAACTTGATGACGCCCGGCCCCAGTCCGACCGACGGGCGCGCCGACCAGCGCAGGTCGCTCATCGGATGGTGACAGGCGTGGCAGTCGAAGAAGACGAGTTCGGGGAAGACGCTGTTGGGATTCAACTTGGCGTCGAGCATCGATTCCATCGTGCGCGCGAGCGACATCGCTTGGCCGATCGCCCAGATCTGGACGCCGTTGGGCTGGAACTTGCGCTGCACATAGTCCTTGTCGATGACGAAATGCGCCGGCTGCGTCGCGGTGAAGGTGTCGAGTTCGAACCCGATCCGCGGATGACCGGCACCCATCAGGCGATGCGAAACGAATTTCTGGTTGTTGCCGTAGTGGCAGGACAGGCAGAGCTCGGCGCGCGCCACCGGATCCTCGGTCGGATAGAGCCCGGCCTTCAGGTTGTCGGCATGGCTCGCGCCGGAAATGTGGATCCCGAGCCAGCCGCTGCTGCCGCCATGGCAGGCCTCGCAGCCGACGCCGTCGGCCAGCTGGAACTGACGGCCGCGCCGGGCCGCGTCGACATTGTCGGCATGGCAGTCGAGGCAGATGTCGGCGGTGTGCGCATCAGGCAGGCCAAGATTGCGGGCCATCCGCTGCGAGCGTTCCTCGAGCAGCACCTTGTAGGCCTTGGCGTGGGGATCCTTCCGCGACCAGGTGATGTACTCGTTCTGCTCGACGTTCGAATTCTTGAAGGGTTCGACGGCGCCGTGGCAGGTGCTGCCGGCGCAGGACGTGACGCCGAGATGAACGAACTTGTCGTAATGCGGGAGGTCGGCTGCCCGGGCGGCAAGGCTCGCCAGACCGGCGATCAGTACAAGGACCAAGCGACGCATGGCATCCTCCCCCGGCGCGACCGGCGGACGGCGCGCCTGGCACACCCCCGCGCCGCGCATCCCCGTATCGATTTGAATACTAGATATCTTCCCTGGGCCCCGCAACGAGGACGCGCCGCCCGTGGCGCGCGGCGATCCCGGTCAGGGCGGCCGGCGGAGCGCGCGTGCGGGGGCCTCGTCGACCAGGGCCTCGAAGCGACGCCGGATGTCCTGGCTGACATCCTGTGCCTCCTGCTCGTTGCGGATCACGCGCGGGGTGAGCAGCACGATCAACTCGGTCCGGCCGGCCGTGTTGTCGCGACCGCCGAACAGGCCGCCGATCCACGGCAGATCGTGAAGATAGGGGATGCCGCTGCTCGAACGTCCCTCGTCCTCGCGGATCAGCCCGCCCAGGACGATGGTGTTGCCGCTGCGCACGCCGATCGAACTGACGATACGGCGCTGGCGGATCGTCGGCGAATCGATGTTCGACGTCGTGGTGCGCACGACGTCGCTGACGCTCTGGCTGATCTCGATGGTGACGAAACCGCTGGAATTCACCCGCGGCGTGACCTCCAGGACAATGCCAGTATCGCGGTACTGCACCGAATTGACCGTCAGGGGCGCGTTGGTGAGCGTGCTGACGGCGGATTGCGTCACGATCGGCACGACGTCGCCGACCTGGAGCCGCGCGACCCGGTTGTCGAGGACAAGCAGGCGCGGCGTCGAGATGATCCGGGTCTGGGTCAGGTTCGACAGGGCGTCGAGGATCACCCGCGGCGTCAGGTTGTCGGCCAGGGTGACCGCAAAGCCTGGCGCGGGCGCCTGGATCTGCGCGGCGCTGGTCCCGCGCGTGAGCGAGGTGGCGCCATCGCTGGTGATCCCGGCACCACCCGTGTTGAGCAGATACTGCACGCCGTAGCGCAGACGGTTGCCGAGCACGACCTCGGCCACGGTCGCCTCGATCAGCACCTGCATCGGCGGGACGTCGACCTCGAGCAGCACCTCGCGCAGCGTCGCGAAATCGCGCGGCGTCGCGAGGACCAGCAGCGCGTTGTTCGCCTCGTCGGCCCGGATCCGCAGATTGGAAAGGGGCGCCGCGGCCGGCCGCGCGGACGCAGGCATGCGCGGTGCCGCGGTATCCGCCTCGCCGTCGACGGTCGTGTCGCCGCCAGCCTCGGCGGCCGACGCCTGGCCCGGCGCCGTCGCAGGCCGCGGCGCTTCGTCGGCGCCGAAGGCGTCGTTCAACGTCTTGGCGACAACGGCCGCCTTGCCGTGCTGCAGGTTGTAGACATACAGGCGCTGTTCGTTGGGACGACGGACCCGGTCGAGACGCTGGATCCAGGCCCGCGCCTCCGCCAGGGCCTGCGGCTGACGCGCGAGGATGACGACCGCGTTGAGCCGCTCGACCGGGATCAGCCGCAGAACGCCCGGATCCGCCGTCCGCCGCATCCCGCCCAGCACGGCCTCGAGTTCGGGAACGAGTTCCGCGACCTGCGCCGCCTGGAGAGGGATCAGGGCGATCGAGGTGCTCGCGAGCTGGTCGACGTCGAAGATGCGGACCGCCTCCTCGGCGAAGCGCAGTTCCTCCGCGTTGCCCTGGACCATGACGACGCCCCGCACGTCGTCGGCGCCGAGAACACGCCCGGCGGGCATCACGCGCTCCAGCACACGGCGCAGATCGCCGGCTGCGACATGCCGGACCGGCAGGACCTCGATGCGCTGCCCCTCCTGACCCGGCGCCGGCCGGCCGCGCGCGGCGGCGCCACGGCGTGCCTGGGGATCCTCGGACAAGGCAGCGATGCGGATCAGATCGCCCGACTGGATCATGGTCGCGCCGTGGCTGTTCAGGACGGCCTCGAACAGGCCGAGCAGCGCGTCGGGCGCGACGGGGCGGCTCATGCTGAGCGTCACCGCCCCGGTGACCCCCGGATCGACGACGTAGTTGCGGCCAAGGATGTCGCGCAGGATCGCGGCGGCGACCTCGCGGATATCGGCACCGCGGAAATTGAGCGTGACGTCCGCGCCGCGCGGCGCGGCGGGCGCCGCCGCGGTCGCGCCTGGAAGGTTTGTGGACGCCGCGCGGGCGGGAATGACGATCGGTGCGATCGCGTCCGCGGCTGCCCGATCGCCGGGAAAGGCCACGGAGCGGGCCTGCCCCGCCCCCGCGGCCTGGGACGCCGGGACGGGCGCGGACGCGGGCGCGCCGACGGGAAGCTGGGCTTGCTGCTGCGGGGCTTGCTGCTGCTGCGACGACGGCCAGACGCGATCAAGGCCGATCTGACCGCAGGACAGCAGCGGCAACGCCAGAAACGTGATGGCCCACCGGGGTGCCCGCATGTCGCCCATTCCGATCGCGGCGGAAAATGATGGCGATCAATAGCATCGAACCGCGCCCCACGCATCCCCGATGCGCCGGTCACGCCGGCGACACGCCCGATCGCCGACGCGCGGACGATCGCGGGAACGCGGCGCACGGTCCCCCTGGCCGCGCAAACCGCGACTGGGAGGACGAGACAGTCGCGGATGGGGCAGTTTTGGCTTTCGTCGCTGCCAGCGCTGGCCCATCATGCCCGCCGCCACGGGGGCGATCCGTGGCCGTGAAACCGCCGAAGGGGCCGTTGCGCGCGTGCTGATCAGCATTTTTCTCCTCATGGCGGCGGTCGCCGTGCTGCCGCTCCTGTGGCTGCTGCTGCGCGAGCGCGGCGCCGGTCAACCGGAGGCCGACGATCCGGCGCGCGTCTACGCAGCGCAATTCCAGGAGGTCGCCCGCGATCGTGCACGCGGTGCGATCGACGCCGAGGCCGCCAGTACGCTCGAGGCGGAGATCGGGCGGCGCCTGCTCGCCGCGTCGCGCGGCGCGGCGGGGACCGGCGGGCGGCGTCTCACGCTCGGCGAGCGTGTGGTCGTCGGGCTCGGCATCCTCGTCGTCCTGCCCGCCGGTGCCTTCGCCTGGTACGAGGGCATGGGCGGCGACCGCCGGGCGCTCGCCGACGCAGCTCCCCCGGGCATCCGCCAGGGACCATCGGCGTCCGACCGCCAGGGGCGGGACGCCCCGCATGACATGGCGGAGTCGGCCACGCGCCTCGCCGAGCGGCTGGAGGCGGAGCCCGACAATCTCGAAGGATGGCTGCTCCTGGCGCGCTCCTATACGCAACTCGGGCGCAGCGCCGAGGCCGCACGCGCCTATCGTCGCATCGCCGGCATCGCCGCCGCGCCGCCGGCCAGGCTTGCCTCCATCGCCGAGGATCTGATCGCGATCAGCGCCGGCACGGTGTCGCCGGAAGCGCTCGACCTGCTCAGAGCCGCCAACCGCCGCGATCCCGCGGAGCCGCGGGCGCGGTTCTTCCTCGGGCTGGCGCGGGCCCAGGCCGGTGCCGCCGAGGAAGGCCTCGACCTCTGGCTCGCGCTGGAGCGCGATTCCCCGTCGGATGCACCTTGGCTGGACGGTCTGCGGGCCAACATAGGCCGGCTCGCGGAAGAGACCGGCATCACGCCCGCCGCCCTGGCACAGCGCCGCGCGCGCCTTGCCCTCGCGGCGACCGGCCGCGCCCCGATCGCCCTGCCGGCACAGCCCCCGCCCCCCCCGCCAACTGCCCCGCCCCAGCCAACGCCCCCGCCATCCGCATCCGTGCCGCGCGGTCCGGGCGCGCAGGACGTCGCCGCGGCGTCGCGGCTCAGCGCCGAGGACCGGGCCGGCATGATCCGCGGCATGGTCGACGGCCTTGCCGCGCGGCTGGAGGGCGATCCGTCGGATATCGACGGATGGCTGCGCCTGGGGCGCGCCTATCGCGTCCTCGGGGAAAACGACAAGGGTCTGGCGGCGCTGCGTCAGGCCGCGGACCGGGCGCCGGACCGCGCCGACGTCCTGCGCGCCTATTCGGCGGCGATCGCGACGGCGCCGGCGGATGTCGCGGCGCGACACCCGGCGGCGGCGCTCCATGACCGGCTCCTGGCGCTCGCGCCGGCGCAGCCGGAGGCGCTCCAGGCTCTCGGCGACGCTGCGCTGGAAGCAGGTGACAAGCGGCTCGCCCGGCGCTACTGGGAACGCCTGCAAGCGGCCCTGCCCGCCGGCACGCCGGCGCGACGGGCCGTGGAAGAGCGTCTCGAGCGGCTCGGGCCGCGCTAGGATCCGGGGAAACGCCATGCAGGGAAACGCCATGCAGGGAAACGCCATGCACGTCGCTTCGTCGCCCCTGGCCGGGATCGGCCTCATGCTCGCCGCGGCCGGCGCCTTGCCGCCCGCGCAGGACAGGCTGCCCGAGCCGGCACCCCTGTCGCGCGCGGCCTTCGTCGACCATACGCTCAACGCCGTCACCTTCGGGCGAGGCAGCCGCGGCGCCAGCGTCGAGGCGGTGATGTGGCAGGCCTTCTTCCAGGCCGACGGCACGGCCGTGATCCGCCGCTGGGATACCGCCCGCAACGCCTATGCGCCGACCATCCGCTCGACCTGGAACCTCGAGGGCGAGCGGCTCTGCCTCGGCCTGTCGCCGACCGGCGGCCGCGCGCCGGATTGCGTCGACCTCCATGGCTGGGGCACCAGCGTGGGCGGGATCGGCGCCGACGGACGCTCCATGCTCAAGGGCGACCTGAAGCGCGGCAACCTCGTCGCCTCACCCAAATCCTGACCTTACGGAGCCTTCGATGCGCCGCCTGATCGCCTGCCTCGCGCTCGCTCTCGCCGCCGCCCCGCTGCCGGCCCTCGCACAGACGCGGGTCACGCTCAAATCCGCGACCGCGGGATCGTCCTACTACCTGATGATGGTCCAGCTGGGAGAGGCCCTGAAATCCGCGAGCAGCGGTGAACTCTCGCCGACGATCGAAGAGAGCCAGGGCTCGGTCCAGAACGTCAAGGAGGCGGCGCGTCGCAGTGGCAATTTCGTCTTCACGACCCCGCCCGGCCTCGTCCGCGCCGCGCGCGACGGCAAGGCGCCCTTCGCGGGCGAAACCGGGTACGACGCGCTCCGCGGCCTGTTTCCGATCCCCGGCATCACGATGCACTGGGTGGTGCGCGCCGACGCGGGCGTGACGAGCCTCGCCGACCTCGCCGGCAAGGACTTCATTCCCGGTGGTCGCGGCACCGCCGGCCAGCGCCTGACCGCCGCGGCGCTGACCGCGCTCGGCCTCGAGGGCAAGGTGAAACTGGTCGACACGGAATTGGCCTCGGCCCCGGCTGCGGTCCGCAACCGCCAG
>CAYSUY010000029.1:0-30015 GCA_964434345.1 uncultured Acetobacteraceae bacterium | reverse complement strand
CGCCGCGCGCGGCGACGCGGCGCCATGCCGAGGCGTTTTCCTGGGACGCGACGACGCGCGGCCAGGAGGCGCTTTTCGCGGAGATGCTCGCCCTGCGCGGTTGATCCTTGATCGCCGCGCGCCGGCGAACCATGGTGCGCGTCGCATGAACCCAGCCATTCCCCGCGCAGCCCTCGTCACCGGCGGCGCCCGTCGCATCGGGCGTATCCTCGTCGAGACCCTCGCCGCCGACGGCTTCGCCGTCGCCATCCATTGCCAATCCTCGGTCGACGAGGCCGAGGACCTGGCCGCCGGCATCGTGGCGCGCGGCGGCCGCGCCTGCGTGCTGCGCGCGGATCTCGGTCGGGAGGACGAGGTGGCGCGTCTGGTGCCCGAGGCGCAGGAGCGGCTCGGGACGCTCGGCGTGCTGGTGAACAACGCTTCGGTGTTCGAGCGCGACGACGCGCTGGGGGCGACGCGCGCGAGCTGGGACCGCCATATCGAGGCCAATCTGCGCGCGCCCTTCGTCCTGGCGCAGGCCTTCGCGCAGCATCTCGCGGCGCCCGCCGAGGGGCTGGTGGTCAATCTGCTCGACCAGCGCGTCTGGAGCCTGACCCCGCATTTCATGTCCTACACCCTCAGCAAGGCCGGATTGTGGACGCTGACCCAGACGCTCGCGCTGGGTCTCGCGCCGCGCATCCGGGTCTGCGGTATCGGTCCCGGACCGGCGCTCGCCAATATCCGACAGAGCGCCGAACAATTCGCCCGCCAGGCGGCCGAGGTGCCGCTCGGCCGCGGCCCGGCGCTGGAGGAGTTCGCCGCCGCGCTGCGCTTCCTGATCGCGGCGCGGTCCTATACCGGGCAGATGCTGGCGCTCGATGGCGGGCAGCACCTCAACTGGGCGCCGAGCCCGCCGGGCGCCGAGCCCGAGGAATAGGCCATCCGCATGAACCGCTCCGCCGCCGCCGCCTTCCCGCCGCATCCCGTCCTGGCCAGCGCCGCGGCGGGCATCCGCCATGTCTTCGTGCGCGACCTCGTGGTGCCCGCCTCGGTCGGCGTCTGGACCCACGAGAAGGGCCGCACCCAGCGCGTCCGGGTGAATCTCGATCTCGGTGTCGCCGAGCCGCAGACGCCGGGGCCGGACCAGCTCGATGCCGTCGTCTGCTATGACCGCATCACCCGCGCGGTGCGCGCGCTTGCCGCGGGCGAGCATGTCCAGCTCATCGAGACCCTCGCCGAGCGCATCGCGCAGGCGGCGCTGGGCGATCCGCGCATCCGCAGCATCCGCGTGCGGGTCGAGAAGCTCGACGTCTATCCCGATGCGGAATCGGTGGGTGTGGAGATCGAAAGGACGCGTTGACTCCGGGGCTTGCCGCGCAAACTGCCCACACCCGGCCGGGTGGCGGCGACATAACCCCAGGATTTTGCGCAGAAATGTATTTCTTGACATTGGTTTTAAAGGCGTCTCGACCAGTTTCATTGTAAATCAATGACTTACGAAACTGCCTATTTACTGGGCAACTCGGGTGAAAGCCCTACGGAATCAGGGACTGGGTCCCTCGCGGAGCAAACGGCCAACAGACTTATCCACAGAATCGGTGGATAGCCGCGCGGTCCGGTTCTGGAGCCATTCGAACCCTTCCGGATCCTTTCAGCATGAGCATGGAGTCAGACCTCGACCCTCAGATTCCGGATGAAGAAGGGAGCCCGCCGAGCTTCCGGACCGGTGCGACCGTGCTGCGCGCGGCGCTGGCCGACATGCCGATCGGACCCGGCGTCTACCGGATGCTCGACGATGCGGGCGAGGCCCTCTATGTCGGCAAGGCGCGCAGCCTGAAGCGGCGCGTCGCCCAGTATCTGCAATGGGCCCGGCTTCCCATCCGGCTGCAGCGCATGGTCGCCGAGACGCGCCGCCTCGAGATCGTCGTCACGCATACGGAGGTCGAGGCGCTGCTGCTCGAGAGCAACCTGATCAAGCGGCTCATGCCGCGGTTCAACGTCCTGCTCCGCGACGACAAATCCTTCCCGCACATCGCGCTTCTGGACGACCATCCCTTCCCGCAGCTTGCCAAGCATCGCGGGGCGCGCGAGCGCAAGGGGGCCTATTTCGGCCCTTTCGCCTCGGCCGGGGCGGTCAACCAGACCCTGACGGCGCTGCAGCGCGCCTTCCTGCTGCGGTCCTGCTCGGACGCCGTCTTCGCCAACCGCACGCGCCCCTGCCTTCTGTTCCAGATCAAGCGGTGTTCGGCGCCCTGCGTCGGGCGGATCACGGAGGCGGAGTATGCGCGCGCGGTCGCCGATGCCCGCGCCTTCCTGGGCGGCAAGTCGCGCGAGGCCCAGGCGGGGTTCGTGGCGGCGATGCAGACCGCCTCCGCCGCGCTCGATTTCGAGACCGCGGCCCTCTACCGCGACCGCATCCGCGCGCTCACCCAGATCCAGAGCCGGCAGGACATCAACCTCGAGGCGCTGGGCGACGCCGACGTGATCGCCCTCCATCTCGAGGGCGGCGTGGCATCGATCCAGGTGTTCTTCTTTCGCGGCGGGCGCAATTGCGGGAACCGTCCCTATTTTCCCCGCCATGATCGCGGCCTCGAGGCCGGCGAGATCCTCGGCCCCTTCCTGGGCCAGTTCTACGACGACAAGCCGCCCCCGCCGCTGGTGCTGCTGTCGCACGACGTGCCGGAGCACGCGTTGCTGGCCGAGGCGCTCGCCGGCCGGGCGGGACATCGCGTCGAACTGGCGGTGCCCGAGCGCGGCGAGAAGCGCAAGGCCGTCGAGCACGCCCTCGCCAACGCGCGCGAGGCGCTGATGCGCCGCAAGGTCGACGACGCGCGCCAGGGCGAGTTGCTGGACGGCGTCGCGCGGGCGTTCGACCTGCCGGCGCCGCCGCGCCGCATCGAGGTCTACGACAACAGCCATATCATGGGCCGCGAGGCGGTCGGCGCGATGATCGTCGCGGGGCCCGAGGGGTTCCGGAAATCCGACTATCGCAAGTTCAACATCCGCGGCCTGCGCGGACCGGACGCGCCCGACGGCATCGTCCCGGGCGACGATTACGGCATGATGCGCGAGGTGCTGGGCCGGCGCTTCGCACGCGCCCTCAAGGAGGACCCCGACCGCGAGAGCGGGAACTGGCCGGATCTGGTGCTCATCGATGGCGGGGTCGGGCAACTCGAGGCCGCCGCCGCCGCGCTGGCCGAACTCGGGATCGACGACATCGTGCTCGTGGGGGTCGCGAAGGGGCCGGACCGCGATGCCGGCCGGGAGCGTTTCTTCCTGCGCGGCCGCGCGCCGTTCCAGATGCCGCCTGGCGATCCGGTCCTGTTCTTTCTGCAGCGTCTGCGCGACGAGGCCCACCGCTTCGCCATCGGGACGCATCGCGCGCGGCGTTCGGCGTTGATCCAGGGGTCGGCGCTGGACGAGATCCCGGGCATCGGGCCGAAGCGCAAGCGCGCCCTGCTGCTCCATTTCGGGTCCGCGCGCGCGGTGGCGCGGGCCGGACTCTCCGATCTCGAGGGCGTCGCCGGGGTGGACAAGGCGACGGCGCGAAAGATCTATGATCACTTCAACGGCGGCGGCTAGAGTACGCGGCCTGTTCTTCACTCCGGGATGGTCCCGTCGATCGTCATGTTCGGCTCGCTGCCCATGGTCCTCACCTTCGCGCGCATCGGGGCGATCCCGCTGCTGGTCGCGTTGTTCCACGCCGAGGGCGAGGGCTGGCGCTACATTGCCTGCGCGCTCTATACCGCCGCCGCGGTCACCGATTATCTCGACGGCTATTTCGCGCGCGCCTGGAAGCAGCAATCGAAGCTCGGCCGGATCTTCGATCCGATCGCGGACAAGCTGCTCGTGGCCTCGACCATCCTGCTGCTGGTGGCGTTCCAGCGCGTGGCCGGGTTCGACGTCCTGGCCGCGCTCGTGATCCTGTGCCGCGAGGTCCTGGTGTCGGGCCTGCGCGAATTCCTGGCCGAACTGCGCGCCAAGCTGCCGGTAAGCCGGCTGGCGAAGTGGAAGACCGGCATGCAGATGACCGCGCTCGGCTTCCTGATCGTGGGCGATGCGGCGCTGACCGCGTGGCTGCCGGTGGTCCTGATCGGCGAGGTGCTGCTCTGGATCGCCGCCGTCCTCACCTTGATCACCGGCTACGATTATCTCGCCGAGGGGCTGCGCCATATCGACGAGACGCCGACCGCCGCCGAGGCGCCGCCGCCCGAGCCGACCGCCGCGCGCCGGCCGACCACGACATGAAGGTGTTCGGCCTCGCCGGCTGGAGCGGCAGCGGCAAGACCACATTGCTGATCCGGCTGATCCCCGAATTCGTCGCCCGCGGCATCTCGGTCTCGACGATCAAGCACGCGCATCACGGCTTCGACATCGACCAGCCGGGCAAGGATTCCCACGCCCACCGCATGGCCGGCGCGCGCGAGGTCATGGTGTCCTCCGGCCGCCGCTTCGCGCTCATGCACGAGCTGCGCGGCGCACCGGAGCCGACGCTCGAAGATCTGGTGGCGCGCATGTCGCCGGTCGACCTGCTGCTCGTCGAGGGCTTCAAGCATCATGCGCACGACAAGCTCGAGGTGCACCGGCCGTCGGTGGGCAAGCCGCTGCTGGCGCCGTCCGACGAGCGGGTCGTCGCCGTGGCCTCCGACGTGCAGCTTGCGGGCCTGGGCGTGCCGGTCCTGCCCATCGACGACGTCCCGGCCATCGCCGCGTTCGTGATCGCGCATTGCGATCTCGGGCCGGCGGCGCGCGGCTGACGGGGCGGGGCGTCATGGCCCAGCTCTCCGACGATTGCTTCGCGTTCGGCGGCGAGTTGATGCGCGCCGACGAGGCGCTGTCCATCCTCGCCGGGCGGATCGTCTGCGTCGCCGGGATGGAGCGGACCGGGCTGCGTGGCTGCCGGGGCCGCATCCTCGCCGAGGACGTGGTCGCGCCGCGCGACGTGCCGCCGCACGACAACGCCGCCGTCGACGGCTACGCCGTCGCCTTCGCCGATCTTGCGGAAGGGCGCGACACGCGGCTGCGCGTCACCGCGCGGATCGCGGCCGGTCACGCGCTCGACGGCACGGTGGAACCGGGAACGGCCGTGCGTATCTTCACCGGTGCACCGATGCCCGCGGGCGTCGACACGGTCTTCATGCAGGAAGATGCGCGCGCGGCCGGCGACGGCGCGGTCGTCCTGCCGTCCGGAATCAAGCGGGGCGCGAATCGCCGCCGCCGCGGCGAGGACATCGCGGCGGGCGCGGTCATCCTGCGCGCCGGCCAGCGTCTGCGGGCCCAGGACATCGGCCTGGCCGCCTCGATCGGGCGCACCGAACTCGCGGTCCGGCGCCGCCTGCGCGTCGCGGTGCTGTCGACCGGCGACGAACTCGTCGAACCCGGCCTGCCTGCCCCCGCCGGCAAGGTCTACGACGCCAATCGCTTCGCGCTCGTCGCGCTGCTGGAGCAGTTCGGCTGCGAGGTCATCGATCTCGGCATCGTCGCGGACCGCCGCGAGGCGGTGCGCGCGGCCCTGCTGGAGGCGGTCGCGGTGGCCGATGCGGTCGTGACCTCCGGCGGCATGTCCACGGGCGAGGAGGATCACCTGCGCGCCGCGCTCGATGGCATCGGCACGCTGCATTTCTGGCGGCTCGCGATCCGCCCCGGACGCCCCGTGGCGCTTGGCAGCGTCGGCGGCAAGGCCTTTGTCGGGCTGCCCGGCAACCCGGTCGCGATGATGGTCACCTGCATGCGCTTCGCGCGGCCCCTGCTGCTCGGCCTTGCGGGCGCGACGCCGCGCCCGCCGCTGGGTTTCAAGGTGCGCAGCGCCCAGCCCCTGCGCAAGAAGCACGGTCGTCGCGAGTGGCTGCGGGCGCGTCTCGAGACCGGTCCGGACGGCCAGCCGGTCGCGCATCGCTTTCCGCGCGACGGCGCCGGGATCCTGACCTCGCTGGTGGAGAGCGACGGTCTGCTTGAACTCGCCGAGGAGACGACCGACATCGAAGCCGGGGCGTTCGTCGACTTCCTTCCCTTCAGCGAATTGGCGGCATGACATGAGGATCCTGTGGTTCGCGTGGTTCCGCACCCGTGTCGGCGCGGCGGAGGAGGTGGTGACCCTCCCCGCCGAGATCCGTGACGTGCGCGGCCTTGTCGACTGGCTGCGGGCGCGCTCGCCCGGACATGCGGCGGCGCTTGCCGACGACGCCGCGATCCGGGTGGCCGTGAACCAGACCTATGTCAAATTCGACCATCCGGTGGCCGATGGCGACGAGGTCGCGCTGTTCCCGCCGGTGACGGGAGGCTGAGGCGATGTCCGGTCCGTCCGTCGACGCGGGAAAGTGCGTGGTGGTTCGCGTCCAGCGCGAGGATTTCGATGTCGGCGCCGAACTCGCGGCCCTGACGCATGGCCGACCGGGCATCGGCGGCCTCACCAGCTTCCTCGGCCTCGTGCGCGACATCCATGGCGACGCGCGGGTCGGTGCGATGACGCTCGAGCATTTTCCCGGTATGACCGAGCGCGAGCTCGCGCGCATCTCGGACGAGGCGCATGCGCGCTGGCCGCTGGACGCGACGCTGATCGTCCACCGCCATGGGCGGCTCGAGCCGGGCGACCGGATCGTGCTCTGCGCCGCCGCCTCCGCCCATCGCCAGGCGGCCTTCGACGCCTGCGCCTTCCTGATCGATTTCCTCAAGACCCGCGCGCCCTTCTGGAAGCTCGAGGCGACCGATGGCGGCGAACGCTGGGTCGAGGCGCGTGCCAGCGACGATGCGGCCGCGGCACGCTGGCAGGGACCGGAGACGCGGTCGTGACCGGCGCGTCCCCCCATGTCCTGGTCGTCGACGACGATGCGCGGCTGCGCGACCTTCTGCGTCAGTTCCTGGGGCGCAACGGCTTCACGGTGACCACGGCCGCCGACGCGGCCGAGGCGCGCGCGCGGCTGTCGGTGCTCACCTTCGACCTCGCGGTGGTCGACGTGATGATGCCCGGAGAATCGGGCCTCGACCTTGCCCGCCATATCCGGGCGTCGATGCCGCTGCCGGTGCTGCTGCTCACGGCGCGGGCCGAGGCGGCCGACCGCATCGCCGGGCTCAGTGCGGGCGCCGACGACTATCTGGTCAAGCCCTTCGAGCCGGACGAGCTGCTGCTGCGCCTCCGCGCGATCCTGCGCCGCGCGCCGCCGCCGGCCGTGGCGCCATCCCAGATCGCGTTCGGCCCTTTCCGCTTCTCGCCAGCCCGCGACGAGCTGACGCGCGACGGGATCCCCATCCGGCTCACGACCGCCGAGGCGGCGCTGCTGCGCGTCCTGGCCGCGCGCGCCGACAGCGCGGTGTCGCGCGAGGACCTGGTGGCGCGGGCGCATGTCGACGGCGGCGAGCGGACGATCGACGTGCAGGTCACGCGGCTGCGCCGCAAGCTCGAGGACGACCCGCGCAATCCCCGCTGGCTGCAGACCGTGCGCGGCGCCGGCTACATCCTGCGGACGGATTGACCATGACCGGCCTGCTCAAATCGCTGTTGCCGCGCACGCTTTTCGGGCGTGCGGTGATCATCACCGTCCTGCCGCTGATCCTGGTCCAGGCGGTGGGCATCTTCGTCTTCTACGACCGCGTCTGGGAGACGGTGACGCGGCGCCTTACCCATGCCATCGCCGGCGAGGTCGCGATGACGATCGAGCATTGGCAGCGCGCGCCGGGTCCGGAGGATCGCGCGGCGACGCTGGCGATGGCGGAGCGCCAGCTCGGCATGCGCATCGCGGTCAGCGACGGCGCGCGGCTCGCCGCGCCCATGGCGGGCGAAGGCTCGGGCATCCTGGAGCGGCGCATGGTGCAGGCGCTGCGCGAGCGCGTCGGCCGACCCTTCGACCTCGACGTCTGGGGGCAGCCGCGCGACGTCATCCTGCTGGTCCAGCTCGACACCGGCGTGATGCAAATCGTCGTCAGCCGCGAGCGCGTCTTCACCACCAACGCCTATGTCATGATCCTCTGGATGGTCGGGTCGTCGATCCTGCTCTTCGCGATCGCCTCGGTCTTCATGCGCAACCAGGTCCGTCCCATCCGCGAACTGGCCGCGGTCTCGGAGGCGTTCGGGAAGGGCGGCGACATCGAGGGCTACCGGCCTTCCGGCGCGTCGGAAGTGCGCCAGGCCGGCGCCGCCTTCGTCGTGATGCGCGAGCGGCTGCGTCGCTTCCTGCTGCAGCGCACGGAGATGCTGGCCGGGATCAGCCACGACCTGCGCACGCCGTTGACGCGCATGAAGCTGGAACTGGCCCTGCTCGACGACAGCCCGTCGGTCGCCGGGCTGCGCGCGGACATCGCCGACATGGAGCGGATGGTCGAGAGCTATCTCGCCTTCGTGCGCGGCGACGGCGAGGAGCAGCCGGAGCCGACCGATCTCGCCCGCCTGCTGGCCGATCTGGTCGCCGGCGAGCAGCGCGAGGGCCATCCCGTGCGACTGATCACCGAGGGCGATCTCGTGATCTCCCTGCGTCCCCAGGCGGTGCGTCGCTCGATCCGCAACCTGCTCGCCAACGCGACGCGGCACGGCGCCCGGATCGAACTGCGCGCCAAGCGGCGGGAGCGTTCGGTGAAGATCCTGATCGACGACGACGGGCCGGGCATCCCGTCGGGCCTGCGCGAGGAGGTGTTCAAGCCCTTCTTCCGGCTCGACGCGTCGCGCAACTCGTCCACCGGCGGCGTCGGGCTCGGCCTGACCATCGCGCGCGACGTGGTCCGCGCGCATGGCGGCGACATCTGGCTCGAGGACGCGCCGCTCGGCGGCCTGCGGGTGCGGATCAAGCTGCCGGTCTGAGCCGACCGGTTCCGTCCCGGCTTCGCCTCAGAACAGCTTGCCGCCGTTCGGCACGCTGCGCTCCGGCCCGATCAGCACGACGGCGCCGTCGGGATCGGGGAAACCCAGGACCAGCACCTCGGACATGAACGGCCCGATCTGCCGCGGCGGGAAATTGACCACCGCGGCGACCTGCCGCCCGAGCAGCGTCTCGGGCGTGTAGTGGACGGTGAGCTGCGCGGAGCTGCGCTTGATCCCGATTTCCGGCCCGAGATCGACCTTGAGCTTGTAGGCGGGCTTGCGCGCCTGGGGAAAGGGCTCGACCTCGATGATCGTGCCGACGCGGATGTCGACGCGCGCGAAATCGTCGTAGCTGATCGTCATGGGGCGGGGCCTCGTGCGACGGGTCAGCGCTTCGCGCCGGTCTTCTGGCCGGACGCGATCGCGGCCTTGAGTTCGGTGAGGCTCGAGGCGACGCGCTGGGCGAGGACATCGCCCGCTTCGCTCTGGGCGCGGGTCGCGATCTCCACCAGTTCGCGCGCATTCGCCATGACCTGCTCGAAGCCGTCGCGTGCGATGTCCGCCTGCTGCGCCGCCTTGTCCTCCGGGCTGCCGGCCGCCATCAGCGCGCGCAGCGCCTGACCAGCCTGGTCCAGGGACTGGCGCAGCATCTCCGCGTGGCGCTGCGCGAGCGCCTGCATGCCTTCGGCGGCGACCTGGTTGGCGCGCGTCAGCGCCTCGACGTTGCGCCGCTGCGCCTCGACGAGGGCGCCCATGTCGAAGGCCGGCGGGGTGGCGCCGAGCTTTCCCATGTCCATGAAGGCGCGCGGATCGAAGTTGCCGAAGGGATTGCCGGGGTTCGCCATGCTGGGGATCCTTTCAGGTCTCGGGATTGGTCGCGGGTCAGGCGGCGGCAGGCAGCGGCCTTGCCCCGGGAAAGCTCTGGGCGATCGCCTCCAGACGTTCGAGCCCCTTGTCGAGCGCCTTCATCGTGCGCGCCATGTCGGCGCTGTCGTCGGCGAGCCAGGCCCGAACGACCCAGGCGTGGAGACCCACCAGCGCCTTGACGCGCATGGCGCCCAGCGGTCCCGCCGTCGTGACGCCGGCGCGCTCGGCGATCGCGCCGATCGAGCGGCAGACGCGCATGGCGACGCAGGCCGCGGCGGCCGGATCGCGCGGCAGGTCGCGCGCGAGGCGCTGCATCGCGGCGCGATGCGGTTGCAGCGCGTCGAAGCGCCGCATCATGAGTTCGAACAGCGCCTCGCGCACCGACGCATCGGCCTCCGGCGCGGTGGCCAGGACCGTATGGTCGACGCCGGACAGGAATGCGCGCAGCACCGCCGTCTTGGACGGGAAGAGGGCGTGGAGTTCCGAAAAGCCGATGCCGGCCGCTTCGCCGATGCCCGCAAGCGACGTGTCCTGCCAGCCGCGCTCGGCGAACAGGCGCATCGCGGCGGCGATGACCGCGTCGGCCGTCGCGGGGCGTTCGTCCGCCGTCGCCTTGCCCTTGCGTCCGCCAGATCCCGATCGGCGCCCGGCCATGCTGTCCTCCGTTGAATACCGGCCTCAGAGTAGTCGCGTCGGCGCCGAGGGCAAGCGCCGATCGGGTCCGGTCAGGTCCGGTCAGGTCCGCCTGATGTCGGCGCGGCGGCCGCCGGTCATGCGCTCCAAGTCGTCCGGCGCGAGCGCGAAGACCGCGAATGGCGACCCGGCTGCGGCATAGATGCGCGAAAACGCGAAGAGATCCTGGTCCAGGAAGACATGCGGCGGCGTCGCGTGCGCGATCGGCGCCACGCCACCGATCGCGAAGCCTGTCCGCTCGCGCACATACGCCGCGTCGGCCTTGAGGATGCGCTCGCCGAGCAGGGTGGCGAGCTTGACCTCGTCGATGCGGTTCGCGCCCGAAGCCACGACGAGGACCGGCCGCCCGCCGCCGCTGCGGAAGACGACAGATTTCGCGATCTGGGCGACGTCGCAACCGATCGCCTGCGCGGCCTCGGCGGCGCTGCGCGTCGTGTCCGCGAGTTCGACGATCGCGTTGTCGAGACCCGCGTCGCGCAGGGCCTGCGCGACGCGGGCGACCGATGGCGACTGCGCCATCGCGCGCTCAGCCCGCCAGTTCGCGCGACCGCCGCGCCGCGGCCGCGACGGCGCGCGAGATCAGCGGCTGCAGACCGTCCGGCGCCATCAGGACCTCCAGCGCCGCCGCGGTCGTGCCGTTGGGCGAGGTCACGTTGCGGCGCAGCTGGCCCGCGCTCTCGGTCGCACGGTGCAGCAATTCGCCCGCCCCGGCGACGGTGGCGCGGGCAAGACGCATCGCGAGGTCCTCTGGCAGACCGGCCTCGCGTCCGGCTTCGGCCATGCATTCCGCGAGCAGGAACGCGTAGGCGGGGCCGCTGCCGGAAACCGCGGTCACCGCGTCGATCAGCGCCTCGTCCTCGACCCAGCCGACATCGCCGACGGCCGCCATCAGCCGGTCGGCGAGGGCGCGCTGCGCCGCGGTCGTCGTGGCGTTGGCACAGCACACCGTTATGCCCCGCCCGACCTGCGCCGGGGTATTGGGCATGGTGCGCACGATCGCGGCGGCGGCGCCGAGATGGTGTCCGAAATAGGCGAGGGTGCGGCCGGCCGCGACCGAGACGAAGACCGTGCCGGGACCGGCGAACCGGGCATAGGCGGGCACGACCTCGTCCATCACCTGCGGCTTGGTCGCGAGAACGACGACTTCGGGCCGGAAGCCGGCAGGGATGCCGGCTGCCGTGGCGACGTGGACGAGCCCGTCCTGGCCAGCCGGCACGGTGCCGGGCGCCGGGTTCGGTTCGACGACGACCACCGGACGCGGCGTGCCGTCCGCGGCGAGCCATCCCGCGAGCATGGCACCGCCCATCTTGCCGCAGCCGACCAACAGCAATCCCGCCGTGTCCATGGCGCTCCTCCCCCTAGCTTCGATGTCATGCGCCCGGTCGCCGGGCGTCAGGCCTCGCCCCGGATATCCAGCAGCGACGCCGCCATCGCTTCGTCCGGCGCCTTGCCGCCCCAGACGACGAATTGCAGCGCCGGATGGTAGCGCTCGCATTCGTTGACGGCGCCTTCGATCAGGTCCTCGAGCAGTTCGACCGAGGCGCCGCGGATCCCGCGCAAGGGCACGGCGTGGCGGAACAGCGGCATGTCGTCGTCGCGGGGCAGGTCGAAATGTCCCATCCACATGCGGCCATTGGCGAGCATCAGCAATTCGCTCACGGCCGCGCGGCGATGGCGTGGCACGCGCAGATCGACGCCGCAGAACAGTTGCAGGACGCTGTGGTCGTGGTTCCAGGAAAAATGCAGCTGGTAGTCGCTCCAGCGGCCCACGATCCGGGCCACGAACTCCCCGTCGCCCGGCCGGTCGAAGGCCCAGTCCTGGGCGGAGGCCATTTCCTCCAGGAGATCCAGGGGGTTGGAGGTGTTCGAGCGGGCTTCGTCGGTGCGGCCGTACATCGCGTGCGAGATGCCTCGGAAGGGAGACCAGGGGGGCGCCGGCTGGCGGCGACCCGCGTGATCCCCCGTCTCGATGCGATGCAGCATCAGCATCTTGCGGGCGATTCGCGAGCCACACGCTATATCGAGTAGGGTGCCAAAGGCTCCGCGACGCCGCAAGGAAAATACCCCGCGGCGGCGAAAACCCCCGAAAACGCAGCCCGACGATTCAGGCTGGTGGCTGCGACTCGGAGTCCGGCGCCGCGACGTCGTTCGCCGCGGGGGTTCGCGCGGATGCGACGTGTCCCGCCGCGGCGTCCATGCGGTCCAGGCGGGCGCGCAGGTCCTCGGCCTCGGCGCGGGCACGGGCGGCCATCTCCTTGACCGCCTCGAATTCCTCGCGCGTCACCAGGTCCTGGCTGCGCAGGAAGCGCTCGGTGATGGCGCGGACCTGCTGGTCGAGTTCGGCCTTGAGGCCGCCGAAGGCACCGAGGGCGCCGCTGGCGGCGCGGGCGAGATCGTCGAGGAAACGGTTCTGGCTCTGCATGGCCCGCGACTATCGCATGGGGGTGCGCTGTTGCAAGGGCGCAAGCGGCGCTCCTATAAGCGGGGTCATGTCCAGGATCATCGTCGTGACCGGCGGCGCCGGCTTCATCGGATCGAACATCCTTGCCGGGCTGGAGGCGCGCGGCGGGGTCAGGCTCGTCTGCTGCGACGTCTTTGGCGACGGCGACAAATGGCGCAACGTCGCCAAGCGCGGGCTCCATGACGTGGTGCCGCCCGACCGGCTCGCGGCGTGGCTCGGCGGACCGGAGGCCGACGACGTCGCCGCGATCGTGCACATGGGCGCGCGCAGCGACACCACCGCGCGCGACGTCGACGCGGTGCTGGAACAGAATTTCGCCTTCTCGCGGATGCTCTGGCGCTGGGCCGCGCGGCGCCAGGTGCCGCTCGTCTATGCCTCCTCCGCGGCGACCTATGGCGACGGCACGCAGGGTTTCGACGACGACGGGATCGAAACGTCCCTGGCCCGGCTGCGGCCGCTCAACCCCTATGGCTGGTCGAAGCATCTCTTCGACCGCTTCGTCGCGGCGGAGGTCGCCGCCGGCCGGCCGCAGCCACCGCAATGGGCCGGGCTCAAATTCTTCAACGTCTACGGACCGAACGAGTATCACAAGGGCGCGCAGCGCTCCGTGGCGCATCAGATCCACCCCATCGCCGCGCGCGGCGAGAGCTTCGCGCTGTTCAAGTCGCATCGCGACGGGGTCGAGGATGGCGGGCAGCTGCGCGATTTCGTGTGGGTCGGGGATTGCGTGGACGTGACGCTGTGGCTGCTCGACACGCCGCGCGTGAGCGGGCTGTTCAATGTCGGCTCGGGCCGGGCGCGCAGCTTCCTCGACCTTGCGCGCGCCGTCTACGCCGCCTGCGGACGCGATCCCGCCATCGTCTTCCGCGACATGCCGCCCGAGCTGCGCGCCCACTACCAGTATTTCACCGAAGCGCGGCTCGACCGTCTGCGTGCCGCCGGCTACGACCGTCCCTTCACGCCGCTCGAAGAGGGCGTCGCGCGCTATGTGCGCGGCCATCTCGCGGCGGCGGATCCCTATCTGTGACGCCCCTCGTCCTCGCCTTTCCGGCGATCGAGCCGGAGATCTTCCGCCTCGGGCCCTTCGCGCTGCGCTGGTATGCGCTGGCCTACATCGCCGGGATCGTGATCGGCTGGCGGCTGGCGCTGCGTCTCGCGGATACGCGGCCGCGCGTGGCGACGCGCGCGGACATCGACGACTTCGTGACCTGGGTGACGCTGGGGATCATCCTCGGCGGGCGGCTCGGCTACGTCATGTTCTACAAGCCGGCCTATTTCCTGGCCCATCCCGGGGAGATCCTCGCGGTCTGGCAGGGCGGCATGTCCTTCCATGGCGGCATGCTCGGCGCGATCGCCGCGACGGTCCTGTTCGCCCTGCGCCGCGGCATCGACGTCGTCGCGCTCGGCGACATCGTCGCGCTGATGGCGCCGATCGGCCTGTTCTTCGGCCGGGTCGCGAACTTCATCAACGCGGAACTCTACGGTCGGCCCGGCGACGTTCCCTGGGCGATGGTCTTCCCGACCGACCCGGCCCGGCTGCCGCGCCACCCGAGCCAGCTCTACGAGGCCGCGCTCGAGGGCGCCGTGCTCTTCGCGCTGCTCGCGTGGCTCGCCTTGCGGACGCCGGCGCGCCGCTTTCCCGGGCTCGTCGCCGGCAGCTTCCTCGTCGGCTATGGCTGCGCGCGCATCGTCTGCGAGTTCTTCCGCGAGCCGGACGCCCATCTCGGCTTCCTCTATGCCGGCGCGACGATGGGCCAGCTTCTGAGCGTGCCGATGCTTCTGGCCGGCATCGCCCTGATCCTGCGCGCCCGTTCGCGTCCGCCGATCGGGGACGGGGACGCGCGGCCGGCATGAGCGTCGCGCCGACGCCGCTCGCGGCGCGTCTTGCGGCGCGGATCGCGCGCGAAGGACCGATCGGCGTCGATGCGTGGATGGCGGCCTGCCTCGCCGATCCCGAGCACGGCTATTACCGCTCGGGCGTGCCGGTGGGCGCAGGGGGCGACTTCACCACCGCACCGGAGGTCAGCCAGATCTTCGGCGAATTGCTCGGCGCCTGGGCGGTCGCCGCCTGGGTGGCGCTTGGCCGGCCATCGCCGGTGCGGCTCGTCGAACTCGGGCCGGGCCGCGGCACGCTGATGGCCGACGCGCTGCGCGCGACGGCGCGGCCCGCCGCGGATTTCCACCGCGCGCTCGACCTCCATCTCGTCGAGATCAACCCGGCACTGCGCGACCTCCAGCGCGGCGCGATCGGGCGCCCGGCGACATGGCACGCCGACATCGACGGCGTCCCGGCCGGTCCGTGCATCGTGCTCGCCAACGAGTTCCTCGATGCGCTGCCGGTGCGGCAGTTCCTGCGCGACCCGGATGGGTGGCGGGAGCGGCGGGTCGGGCTGGCCGAGGGGCGCTTCGTCTTCATGCCGGGCCCCGTCGTACAGGATCCGCCGCTCGAGCCGGCCCATCTGGCGGGCGCGGCCCCCGGCGACGTGGCCGAGGTCCCGGAGGCCGCCCATGAGATCGTGCGCCGGCTGGCGACGCGGCTGCTGCGCCATGGCGGCGCGGCATTGTTCGTGGATTACGGTCCGCAGGCGAGCGGGACCGGCGACACGCTGCAGGCCGTCAGCCGTCACCGCCACGCCGATCCGCTGGCGGATCCGGGGGCCGTCGACCTGACCGCGCATGTGGATTTCGCGGCGCTGGCTTGCGGCGCGCGGGTCGCCGGGCTGCGTGCCTGGGGGCCGGTGCCCCAGGGCATTTTCCTCGCGCGACTGGGGCTGCATGCCCGCGCCGCCGCGCTGGCGCGTGCCGCCAGCCCCGCGCAGCGCATTGCCATCGACCGTGGATGTGCCAGATTGGCGGGCGAGGCGGGAATGGGGCGCCTGTTCAAGGCGCTCGCCCTGGCCTCGCCCAGTTTCCCGGACGCGCCGCCCGGTTTCGAGGCCGCCGACGCATGAGGATGCACCGACGATGCCGCGCCTGACCACCGGCACCCTCAATCGTCTCGATGGCGTGACCCATGGTTTCTTCACCCGCATGGGCGGCGTGAGCCAGGGCATCTATGCGAGCGCCAATTGCGGGTTCGGCTCCCGCGATGTTCCGGCCAGCGTCGCCGAGAACCGCGCGCGTTGCGCGCGGCGGCTCGAGATCGACCCGGCGCGGCTGATCACGGCCCATCAGGTCCATTCGGCCACGGTCGCGACGGTCGACACGCCCTGGCGTCGCGAGGATGCGCCGCGTGCCGACGCGATGGTCACGCGCGTGCCGGGGATCGGGCTCGGCATCCTGACCGCCGATTGCGTGCCCGTGCTGTTCGCCGATGCGACCGCGCGCGTCGTCGGCGCCGCGCATGCGGGATGGCGCGGGGCGCTGTCCGGGATCGTCGAGGCGACGGTGGTCGCGATGTGCGCGCTCGGCGCCACGCGCGAGCGCATCGTTGCCGCGGTCGGCCCGGCGATCGGCCGCCACTCCTACGAGGTCGGCCCGGAATTTCCGGCCCCCTTTCTCGAGGCCGATGCCGGCAATGCGGTGTTCTTCTTTCCGGCGGCCGCGCCGGGCAAGCATCTCTTCGACATCAAGGGCTATGTCGCGTCGCGGCTCATGGCGAGCGGGATCGTCGAGCATATGGTGCTGCCGAACGACACCTGCGCGGAAGAGCGGCGTTTCTTCAGCTATCGCCGCGCCTGCCACCGCGGCGAGGATGATTACGGCCGTCAGATTTCGGCGATCGCGCTGGAGGCGTGAGGGGGGCGATGCCGCATCTCTTCATGCTCGCCGCCTTCGCCCTGCTGCTGTCGGTGGCATCCTGTGCGCTTTTCTAGCGCGGCGCCCGTCGCGGTCCTCGCGCTGCTCGTCCTTGCGGCGTGCGGCAACCTGCCCCGACCCTTCCAGCCCGACGACAAGTCGCTCGGCAATCCGCTGCTGCAGCGCGCCGAGCATGCCGGGGTCGTGGTCATGCCGCTTTCGGGCGTCGACGACGACGCGCAATCGCAGGAATTCGCGGTCGCGCTTGCCGCCGCGCTGCGCGGCGTGGACGTGGTGGCGCATAACGGCGCAGGCAATCGCGCCAGTCCCGTGCTGTCGAGCTATCTCGAACAGGCGGCGGGCGGGCAGGGGACCTTGATCCTCTGGCTCTCCAACGGTGCCGGCACGGATATCGGCACCTACGAGATCCCGGTGCGGCCGCGCGATCTGGTCACCGACACGCCGGCGCGGCGCACGGCGATGCGCGCGCTCGCCGAGCGTGTCGCGGCCGAACTCGATCCCGAGCGCGCGCGTCAGCGCGGGATGCCGGCAGTCCATATCGGGCGCGTCGGTGGCCTGCCGCCGGCGCAATCCGCCGCCCTGGAGGCGGCGATCGCGTTCTGGCTGCGCCGCGCGCGGCTGGAGATCGCGGAGGGACCGGCGCCCGGCGCCGTGGTGCTCGCGGGCGGCGTCGCCTTTCGCGACCGGCCCGAGGCGAAGGTCGCGGTCGAGGTCGTCTGGCGCGTGCTTGGCGGAGACGGCGCGGAACTCGGGCGCCTGTCGCAGCAGAACGAGGTGCCCGCATCGGTCCTGTCGCAGGTCTGGGGCGAGGTCGCGACGGCGATCGCCGAAAGCGCGACGCAAGGCATCGTCGATCTCGTCGCGCGCACCCGCGCGCGGCCGGCGCAATGATCGCGCGCCGCGCCATCCTGGTCTGCGCGGCCCTGGTCTGCGCGGCCCTCGCCGGGTTCGGCGCGGCGACCGTCGCGCCGGCGCGCGAGGCCGAACTCGACCTCGAACTCGTTCTGGCCATCGACGTGTCGCGCAGCATGGACGACGAGGAACTGGAGTTGCAGCGCCAGGGCTATGCCGGCGCCTTCCTGCATCCGGCGATCGTCGCCGCGATCAGGGGCGGTGCGCAGGGGCGCATCGCCGTCACCATGGTCGAATGGGCGGGCTCCCATCACCAGCGGGTGATCGTGCCCTGGACCGTGATCCGCGACGAGGAGAGCAGCGCGGCCTTCGCCGACGCGATCCTCGCGGCGCCCAAGCTGTCCTTCAACTGGACCTCCATTTCCGGCGCGATCGACTTCTCGCGCTCGTTGTTCGGCGCCGGCGGACAGCGCGGCGCGCGGCGCGTGATCGACATCTCCGGCGACGGCGCGAACAACAATGGCCGGCCGGCGAGCCAGGCACGCGACGAGGCGGTCGCGCTGGGCATCACCATCAACGGGCTCGCGATCGTCAATGATCGTCCGACGCCGGGCGGCTGGCGTCGTCTCGACCAGCAGCCGGTCGACCAGCACTATCGCGACCACGTCATCGGCGGCCCCGGCGCGTTCTTGATGGTGGCGGAGGATTTCGACAGCTTCGCCTTCGCGATCCGCAACAAGCTGATGCGCGAGATCGCCGGGACGCACGGTCCCGCGACCATGGTCGCGCGCGGTGGCCGCGCCGCCGAGCAGGAACCGACCGACCCCGGGAGATGACGATCCATGACCGAGACCCCGTCGCCGCTCGTCCTCGATCTCTCCCACATGCCGTACCGCGCGGATTCCGGCACGGGTGCGCGCGCCAGGATCGGCGCGATCGTGCTGGCGACCGACCACACGATGGAAGCGGAGTGGCGCGAGATTCTCGCGCTCGACGGTGTCGCGTTCCATGTCGCGCGGATCTGGAACGACGCGCAGATCACCCCCGATACGCTGGCCGCGCTGGGTGCGGAGATCGCCCCGGCGACCCGGCTGATCCTGCCGAACGACCCGCGCCTCGACGCGGTGGCCTTCGCCTGCACCTCCGGCGCGATGGTGCTGGGCGAGGATTTCGTCGCGCGCGAGGTGCATCGCCATCGCCCCGGCATTCCCGTGACCTCGCCGATGCGCGCGGGAATCGAGGCGCTGCGTGCGCTCGGCGTGCGGCGCACGGCCCTGCTGACGCCCTACATGCAGGCGATCAACGACCGCATGCGCGCGCATGTCGAGGCGCATGGCATCGCGGTCCCCGCGATGGGCTCGTTCAACGAACCCGACGATCTCGTCGCGGCCTCGATCACGCCCGACACGCTGCTGGAGGCGGCGATCGAGCTCGGCCGGTCGCCGGCGGTCGACGGGGTCTTCATCAGTTGCTCGAGCTTTCGCGCCGCGGGCATCGTCGCGCCGCTGGAGCAGGCGATCGGCAAGCCCGCGACCGCCTCCAACCATGCGATGGCCTGGCACGCGCTGCGGCTCGCCGGCTACCGCGATCCCGTTCCGCGGTGGGGCAGTCTCTTCGCGCTGTGACGCGCGCGCCATGACGCTGCGGCAACTCGAGGCGTTCTACTGGATCGCGCGGCTGGGCAGCTTCCACGCGGCCGCGCGGCATCTGCACGTCGCGCAGCCCTCGGTCTCGGCGCGGGTGCACGAACTCGAGCGGCATCTGGGCGTGGCCCTGTTCGAGCGCAGCGGACGCGGCCTGCGCCCGACGGCGAAGGGGCGCGACCTTCTGCCTTACGCGGCGCGGATGATCGAGTTGGCGGACGAGATCGGCCAGCGCGTCGGCGAGCGCGAGGCGCTGCGCGGGCGCGTGCGCTTCGGCGTCACCAGCGTGCCGGCGGTCACCTGGATGCCGCGGGCGATGAAGCGCCTGGCCCAGGCCTATCCGGGCATCGAGGCCGAGTTCGTCGTCGACGCATCGGAGAGCCTGCGCGCGCAGTTGCTGCGCGGCGAACTCGACCTTGCCTTCCTCGCGGGACCGCTCGCCGATCCGGGGATCGCGACGCGACCGCTGACGCGCGCGCCGATGGCATGGCTGCGCAGTCCCGATCTGCTGCTGCCCACGGGTCCGCTGGGGCCGGCCGATCTTGCCGAGATCCCGATCATCACCGATTCGCGCGGCAGCTTCCTGCACACGCTGGCGCTCGATTGGTTCCGCGCCGCCGGTGTGGAGCCGCGCCGCCACAATGGCTGCACCATCCTTCAGACGCGGCTGCAACTCGCGCGTGCCGGGCTCGGCGTCGCGATCGCGCCGCCGCGTCTCGCGGCGCGCGAACTCGCGGAGGGCAGCCTGCGCCTGATCGACACCGCGCCGCCCTTGCCCGCGCTCGAGTATTTCGCGGCGATCGCCGGCGGCACCGCGTCGCTGCCCGCGAAGGCGGTGCTCGACATCGCGCTCGAGACGATCGCGGCAGAGCCCAATCTGGAGATCGGATTGCCGGAGCACGCCGCGCCGCGTTGCTGATCTATCGACAGCCGATAGAAGGAAACTATCGAACTGGCTACAGAACCTTCATTTCGACCGGAAAACTTGACCAGTCCTCCGCCCTTCGAATAATCGGCGGCTCAAGACAATCAAGGGGAGGACGTCATGCGCAGGACTTGGCTGGCCGCGGTTGCGGCGATGGCGCTCGTCGCGCCGGCCCAGGCGGCGGATCTTCGCGTCGGCTATTCGTCGGACATCGTCACGCTCGACCCTGGCAATCACCGCAGCCGCGTGACCGAGAGCGCGTTGCTCAACGTCTATGACGCGCTGGTCGCGCGCACCGACGACATGAAGCTCGTGCCGGAACTGGCGGAGAGCGTCACCCAGATCGACGCCACGACCTGGGAGGCGAAGCTGCGCCGCGGCGTGCGCTTCCACGACGGCAGCGAGATGACGGCCGAGGACGTCAAGTTCACCTATGACCGGCTGACCAAGGCGAACGCGATGGATGGCAAGACCAGCCCGCGTCAGAGCCTGGTCGGACCGGTCGCCGAGACGATCGTCGTCGATTCCCACACGGTCCGTTTCAGGCTCTCCAGCCCCTGGCCGATCTTCCGCGCCTACATCCCGTTCAACCAGGTCGTCAGCAAGGCCTTCGTCGAGAAGGTCAGGACCGACGGCATGGCGACGCAGGCGATGGGGACGGGGCCGTTCAAGCTGACCGAGTGGCGACGCGGCGATTCGCTGATCCTCGAGCGCTTTCCCGGCTATTACGGCGGGTCGCCGGACCTGCTCCCGGTCGGGCCGGCGCGCGTCGACCGCGTCATCTTCAGGATCATTCCCGAGCCCGCCTCGCGCGTCGCCGCGCTGCTCGCGGGCGAGGTCGACCTGATCGACGAATTGCCCCACCACGCGATCCGCCAGATCGAGGCGAACCCGCGCACGCAGGTCCTGCGCACCAACGGCACGCGCAGCTTCTTCATCGACCTCAACAACGTGAAGCCGCCCTTCAACGACCCGCGCGTGCGCCAGGCGGCAAACCATGCGATCAACCGGCAATTGATCATCGACCGTCTGCTCAACGGCCTCGCGGTGCCGCTGGCGACGCTGATCAGCCCGGATTCCTACGGCTACAACGCGTCGCTGAAGCCCTACGCGCACGACGTGGCACGGGCGCGCGCCCTGCTCGCCGAGGCCGGTCACCCCAACGGGGTCGATGTCACGCTCGACGTCACCAACGCCTTCAAGGAGCAGGCGGAGGTCGTGGCCCAGATGCTCACGCAGGCCGGCATTCGCGCGAAGGTGCAGCTCTGGGAGGCGACGGCGCTCTCCGACATGTGGAAGGATCCGGCGAAGCACGACCGGCAGATGTATTTCCGCTCCTGGGGCGACGGGGCGCTCGATCCGGTCGGGATCTTCAACCCCGTTCTGAAGAGCCGCGATCGCGGCAATTTCTCCGGCTACAGCAACGCGGAGGTCGACCGTCTGCTGACCGCCGCGGACACGGAGATCGACGTCGAGGCGCGCTCGCGGATGTACCAGGATGCGCAGGCGATCATTCATCGCGAGGCGCCGCTGCTTTATCTGTGGCTGCCGCAGGACGTCTACGGCGCCAGCCGCAGGCTCAAGGACTGGGTTCCGTCGCCGCGCGGCGTCGTGAAGCTGCACGACGCGCGGCTCGACTGACCGGACGGGCCCTGCGCCGGGCATGAACCCGATCGCGCTCGCCGAGCGCCTGCTGCAGCTGATACCGGTGCTGTTCGGCATCAGCGCCATCGTCTTCTCGATGATGGCGCTGACGCCGGGCGATCCGGTCGACGTGATGCTCGGCGACTCGCTCGCGACGCCGGCGCAGCGTGCGGCGATGCGCCAGGACATGGGCCTCGACCTGCCGATGCACGAGCGCTTCCTGCGCTTCCTCGGCAACGCGGTCCAGGGCGAGTTCGGGACCAGCTTCCACCATCGCCGCCCGGTCGCCGACGTGATCGCGGAACGCATCCCGGCCACGATCGAACTCACCCTCGCCGCGATGCTGCTCGCGCTCGCGATCGGCGTCCCGCTCGGCGTGCTCGCCGCCGTGAGACGCGACGGCTGGTTCGACCGTCTGGCCACCGTCACGACGCTGCTGGGCGTGTCGATGCCCGGCTTCTGGTTCGGCATCCTGGCGATCCTGATCTTCTCGGTGACGCTCGGCCTGTTCCCGGTCGCCGGACGCATCGGCTATTCGTCGGAGGTGCCGTTCGTCACCGGGATGCTGCTGGTCGACACGCTGGTCGCGGGCAAGCCCAAGGCGTTCGTCGAGGCGCTGCGCCACCTCGCGCTGCCGGCGACGACGCTCGGTCTCGCCATGGCGGCGCTGCTGGCGCGGGTCACGCGCAGCGCGATGATTGACGCGCTGCGCCAGGACTACATCGTCTTCGCCGAGGCCAAGGGCCTGTCGCGCGCGCGCATCGTCCTGCGCCACGCGCTCAAGAACGCGCTCATCCCCACGGTGACGGTGGCGGCGATCGAGACCGGCACGCTGCTCGGCGGCAACATGATCGTCGAGACCGTCTTCGGCTGGCCCGGGCTTGGCCGGCTCGTCGTCGAGGCGATCTTCACGCGCAACTATCCGATCGTGCAGGCGGCGGTGCTGCTCTACGCGGTCACCTATGTGCTCCTGAACCTCGTCGCCGACATCCTCTACACGGTCCTCAATCCCCGGGTGCGGCTGTGAGCGCGCTCGCCGCCGCCGCGCCGGAGACGCGCTTCGCCGCCGGGTTGCACGCGCTGCGCGCCAATCGCGCCGCGATGCTGTCGCTGCTGGTCGTCGCCGGCTTCGCGCTGCTGGCGCTGTTCGCGCCCTGGATCGCGCCGCACGACCCGACCGAGGGCGATCTGCTGCGCCGGCTCCAGCCGCCGGCCTGGATGGAGGGCGGGGAGGCCGCCCATCCGCTGGGCTGCGACGCGCTCGGCCGGGACATCCTCAGCCGCCTGATCCACGGCACCCGCGTGTCGATGTCGATCGGCGTGGCGGTCGTCCTCGCGGCGACCGCGATCGGCGCGCTGCTCGGCCTGCTCGCGGGCTATCTGCGCGGCGGCCTCGACGTGGCGATCTCGCGCGTCGTCGACATCCTGCTCGGCTTTCCGTACCTCATCTTCGCGATCGGCCTGATGGCGGTCATGGGGCCCGGCCTTGCCAACATCGTGCTGGTGCTGGTGATCAAGGAATGGGTCATGCCCTGCCGTGTCGTGCGCGCCGAGACGCTGGCCGCGCGCGAGATGGACTATGTCGAGGCCGCGCGCGCGCTCGGCGAGACGACGGGCCACATCCTTTTCCGCGAGATCCTGCCCAACATCCTCTCGACGCTGCTGGTGGTCGCGACCTTCCGGATGGCGGCGATCATCATCATCGAGGCGAGCCTGTCCTTCCTCGGGCTGGGCGTGCAGCCTCCGGCGCCGTCCTGGGGCTCGATGATCGCCGATGGCCGCCAGTTCATGCTCGACGCGTGGTGGGTCAGCACCCTGCCGGGGCTCGCCATCCTCGCCCTCGTGCTGGCGATCAACATCGCGAGCCAGGGCATGCGCGACGCCTTCGATCCGGGGCTGCGCGCATGAGCGCGGCCCCGATGCTGTCGATACGCGGCCTGCGCACGGTCTTCCCGACGCGCCACGGACTGGTGCGCGCGGTCGACGGCGTCGATCTCGATGTCGCGGCCGGGGAGTGCCTGGGCGTGGTCGGCGAATCCGGGTCGGGCAAGAGCGTCACGTTCCAGTCGGTGCTGGGCCTCGTCCGCCCACCGGGGCGGATCGAGGCGGGCGAGATCCGCTTCGACGGGCGCGACCTCGCCGGATTGCCGCGCGACGCGTTGCGCGCGCTGCGCGGCGGCGACATCGCGATGACGATGCAGGACGCGATCTACAGCTACGAGCGCCAGCGCGCCCTGAATCCGGCCTTCACCGTCGAGACCCAGATCGTCGAGACGCTGCGCGCGCATCGCCGGGTCGCGGGCGGCGCGCGCGCCCTGCGCGCGACGGCGATCGACCTGCTGACGCGGGTCGGGATTCCCGATCCCGAAGGCAGGCTCGGCCAGTATCCGCATCAATTCTCCGGCGGCATGCGCCAGCGCGTGATGATCGCCATCGCGATCGCGTGCCGGCCGCGCCTGCTGATCGCCGACGAGCCGACGACCGCGCTCGACGTGACCATCCAGGCCCAGGTCCTCGACCTGCTGGCGGCGATGCGCACCGAGAGCGGCATGGGCATGGTGCTGATCAGCCACGATCTGGGCGTCGTGGCCTCGCACTGCGACCGTGTCGCCGTGATGTATGGCGGCCAGGTCGTCGAGAGCGGTCCGACGCGCGCGGTGATCGACGCGCCGCGCCATCCCTACACCAGGGGCCTGCTGCGCTCGCGCCCCGATCTCGCGCATCCCGATCGCCCGATCGTGCCGATCGGCGGCCAGATCCCCGATCCCGCGGCGCCGCCGCCGGGATGCCGGTTCAGGCCGCGCTGCCCCGAAGCCGGCGCCGGATGCGACGTATCCGTGCCGCTGCACGATCTCGGCGCCGGCCGCGCCGCCCGCTGCGTGCGGGTGGCGCCATGACCGCGATGCCGCCGCTCCTGCGCCTCTCCGGCGTCGCCAAGCGCTACGATCTGCGCCGCGGGCTGCGCCGCCTTCTGCAGCCGGCGGAGGGCAATACCGTCCATGCGCTGGACGGCGTCGACCTCGCGATCGCGCGCGGCGAGACGCTGGGCGTGATCGGGGAAAGCGGCTGCGGCAAGAGCACGCTGGGCCGGGTCGCGCTGCGCCTGCAGGAGCCCAGCGCCGGCCGGGTGGAGTTCGACGGCGTCGACATCGGATCGCTCGACGCGCGGCGGCTGCGGGCGCTGCGCAAGCGCATGCAGATCGTCTTCCAGGATCCCTATGCCTCGCTCAATCCGCGCCGCAGCGTGGGTCAGATCGTCGGCCGCGGGCTCGCGCTCCATGGCGGCGCGCTCACGGCGGCCGAGCGCGACGCGCGCTGCGCCGCGCTGCTGGAGCGCGTCGGCCTGCCGCGCGCGGCGATGGCGCGATACCCGCATCAATTCTCCGGCGGGCAGCGCCAGCGCGTGGCGATCGCCCGCGCGCTCGCCGCCGGTCCTGAATTCCTGGTCTGCGACGAACCGGTCTCGGCGCTCGACGTCTCGATCCAGGCGCAGATCCTGGCTCTGCTGGGGGAACTCAAGCGCGAGTTCGGCCTGACCTATCTCTTCATCAGCCACGATCTTTCGGTCGTCGCCCATGTCAGCGATCGCGTCGCGGTCATGTATCTGGGACGCATCGTGGAGACCGGCCCCTCGCGCCGCATCCTCTCGGTCCCCGCGCATCCCTACACGCGCGCGCTGCTGGCGGCGGTGCCGCGCCTGGAGGCAGCCGACGCGACCCCACGCCAGCGCCTCGCCGGCGATCTGCCCTCGCCGCTGCGGCCGCCGTCCGGCTGCCGGTTCCATACGCGCTGCCCGGAGGCCCGCGAGATCTGCCGCCGCGTGTCGCCCGAACCGGTCGAACTGGCACCCGGTCATTCCGTCGCCTGCCATCTCCAATCCGGAGCCGCGCCATGACCCTGAACGACCTCCCTGGCGATGCGCCCATGCGCCTCGACGGCGACGCCTATGCGCGCGGTCGCGCCCAGGCGCGGCTGCGTCCCGACCTGATCGCGCATGTACGCCATGCGGTGGCGCATCGCCTGGAGGAGACCGCGCCCGCCTTCGCCCGCGCCGAAACGCGGGACTTCATCGCCGCGCAGCATCGCGTGACCCAGGCCCTCTATCCGGAGATCCTGGAGGAAATCGCGGGCATCGCCGACGGCTTCGGGATCGGCCGCGAGACGCTGTTCGACTATCTCCATTGCTCCAGCGCCGCCGATCTCGCCGCGATCGCGGAGCATCGGCCCGATGGCTGCACCGCCGTCGCGGCGACCGCGCGCGGCGGCCATGCGCTGGTCGCCAAGAACCGCGACTACCGCGCCGAGCACATCCCGATCCAGCGCGTCATGCTGCATGACGATCCGGCCTGGAAGGGCCGGCGGCTGCTCGTGATCGGCTCCCTCGGCAGCCCGGGCAATTTTTCCTCCGGCATGAACAGCGACGGGCTCGCCGTCGCGGATACCGCAAGCCGGACCTCGGACATGGGGCCGGGGCTGCACCGCTATTTCCTCCTGACCTGGCTGCTCGTGACCTGTCGCGACGTCGATCAGGCGCTCGCCGCGATCCGGGGCATGACCCATACCGGCAGTGGTCTGCTGCTGCTCGGCGACGCGAGCGGCGCGGTCGCGGCGGTCGAACTCGGGCATCGCCGCATCGGGTTCGAGCATCGCTCCAGCGGCCGGGTCGCGCGCAGCAACCATTTCGTCACGCCGGCCATGGCGCCCGCCAATCTCGACGTCGGCGGCAGCGCCGCGTCGCGCGCGAATTCGGAGCGCAGATTCGCCGCGCTCGAGCGGCGCCTCGCCGGACTGCCCGCGGCGCCCGGGGATGCGGACATCCAGGCGCTTCTCTGCCGCCATGACGAGGATGGCGGCGAGGCGTTCTGCCGCCATGGCGGCGACCAGCTCTCGACGACGATCTCCGGCGCCATCTGGGACACGGCGGGAAGAACGCTCGCCATGGCGGCGGGCAATCCCTGCAGCGCCACGTGGCGGCGCTACGGCTTCTGACGAACAGGTTTCAACAGCGGAGCACGCGATGACAGTCAAGACGATCCTTTGCCCGACCGGCCATCTGGCCTTTACGCCGCTGGAGAAGGCCAGCTTCCTGCATGGCTGCACGTTGCGGCCCGACTACATCGTCGCCGACGCCGGATCCTGCGACATGGGCCCGCGTCCGCTCGGCGCCGACCAGCATGTCAGCCTGGAGGCGTGGCAGCGCCACGATCTGGAGGTGATGCTGGTGGAATCGCGCCGCCTCGGCGTGCCCATGATCGTCGGCTCGGCGTCCGACACCGGCACCGATCGCGGCGTCGACCAGTTCGTGCGGCTCCTGGGCGAGATCTCGGCGCAGCACGGCCTGAAGCCGTTCCGCGTCGGCGCGATCTATGCCGAGCAGTCGATCGACTCGCTGAAGGCGCGGCTCGCCGCGGGCGCGCGCATCGAGGGGCTCGACGGGCGGCCGGATGCCGATCTCGCGACGCTCGATCGCACCACCCGCGCGGTCGCGGTGATGAACGCCGAGCCGATCCGGGCCATGCTGCGCGCCGGCGCCGATGTCGTCGTCGCGGGCCGGTCGAGCGATTGCGCGCTGTTCGCCGCGCCGCTGCTCGAGGCGGGGTTTTCGCCGGGCGTGTCCTATTACACCGGCAAGCTCATGGAATGCGCGTCGTTCTGCGCCGAGCCCTACATGGGCAAGGAATCGATCCTCGGGCGCATCGAAGGCGAGCAGGTCGAGGTCACCGCGATGCATCCGGGGCAGCGCTGCACGCCGGCCTCGATCGCGAGCCACGCGATGTACGAGCGCACCAATCCGTTCCGCGAATACGTCGCCGGCGGCTATATCGACATGACCGATTGCCGCTACGAGCAGGTGGCGGAGAAGACCACCCGCGCCTCGGGCCAGGTCTTCGTGCCGTCGCCGACCTGCAAGGTGAAGCTGGAGGGCGCGGGGCTGGTGGGGCAGCGGCGCCTCGCCGTCGTCGGCATCCGCGATCCGCACACGATCGCGCTGATCGACAAGGCGATCGCCTGGGCGAAGGGCAAGGTGGCCGAGCGCTTCGGCCCGATGGGCGCCGCCTATCAGGTGCATTATCACCTCTATGGCCGCAGCGCGGTGATGAAAGAACTCGACGCGAGACCGGAACTGGCGCCGCACGAGCTGGGCATCGTCGTCGAGGCGGTGCACATGGACGGTCGCAAGGCCGAGGAGATCTGCGCGCTCGCGACGCGCAACCTGTTCTATGCGCGCCTGCCCGAGACCAAGGGCACCGCCGGCGCCGCCGCGCTGATGTCCGACGAGATCCTGGTCGGCGAGGCCGGCTACGAATGGACGCTCAACCACACGATCGAGGTGAAGGACCCGATGGAGCTTTTCCGCACACGCATGTTCGCGGTCGATGCCGGCCGCGTCCAGGAGGCCGGCCGATGACACGCCTGCGCGAACTCGCCTCGACGATCCGCTCCAAGAACGCGGGCGTCGACCACATCACCTTCGACGTCATCTTCCGCGACCGCGGCAATTTCGAGCGCGTGCGCGACAGCGGCGTGCTGGCCCGCGAGAAGATGGCGACGCTGTTCGGCGTACCGGTGGAGCGCATCACGCATCACACGGTGTTCGAACCCGCCAACGCCATCAAGTTCACCATCCGCCGCCTCGTCCCCAGCGGCACGCCGGGCGAGACCGACGTCTTCGGCTCCCAGCAATACGCCCCGCTCTTCGACGTCGAGGTGCCCTGAGAGAGATCAGTGCCTGCGGCCTCGCGAGCGGCGGAGCCCGCAGGCCTCCCTCGGGCACGATGTCCTGTCCCAGCATGTGGTGTAGGAGCTGAGCGCGGGGCGCGCGAAGCCCATGGCGAGCGCAGCGCGGCCCGCGCGGGGTTGGTCATCGTGGATCTGCGGTAGGGTCTGGTCGCCAAACCACACAACCGAACCGCGGACCCCGTGAAATCGGATCCGGTGCAGACCCGGGCATGGCGAAGCAGCGGACAGTTTGACCCTGATCGCACTCAGGGAACGGCAGGGGCGGCAAAGCCCCCGTACTCAAAGGGTAAGTCGACATCCTTTGATTGAGGCGATGCCTTGACGAAGGATCGGGATCAGAGTGTCGTCGAACGCCGACATGTTTTGTTGTCGTCGCTCGGCGACTTTCTTGCTTGTCGTCGAACGACGACATTTTTATATTGTCGTCGAACGACGACAATCGGACAAAGCGCCATGCAGGTTCGAACGCCCTTGGACCTCGGGCTGATCATCCGCCAGCAGCGCCGCCACCTCGGCCTCAACCAGACCGATCTGGCCAGCCGCGTCGGTGTCGGCCGCCAATGGATCGTGGCCATCGAGCACGGGAAGGCGCGGGCGGAACTGGGACTCGTCTTGCGCACGCTTGCCGCCCTCGACCTGACACTGGCAGTGGATGGCGGCAGCGATACCCCCATGCGCAAGGACAGCAGCGTGGCACCGATCGATATCGACGCCGTCGTCGATGCCGCGAAGGGACGCCGCCCATGACCGACCATCTCGTGATCATCGTCGATGGTCGGATCATGGGCGAGATCCGCAAGGACAAGCGCGCGCGTCTCACGCTCGCCTACGACGCCGACTGGCGTCAGACACCGGACGCATATCCGCTCTCGCTTTCCATGCCGCTCGTCGTCGCCGAGCACGCGCACGCCAGGATCGAACCATGGCTGTGGGGCCTTCTCCCCGACAACGAAGCCATTCTGGCCCGCTGGGGACAGCGCTTCCAGGTCTCGCCACGCAATCCGTTCGCGCTGCTTGCCCATGTCGGCGAGGACTGCGCCGGCGCCATCCAGATCGTTCCGCCAGAGCGTGCAGACGCCCTTCGCACGCAGTCCGCCGGGCAAGTCGAATGGCTCGACGACAAAGACATCGCGGAACGTATCCGCACCTTACGCAAGGACCAGGCGGCATGGCGCCTTTCGCGCGATGCCGGCCAGTTCAGCCTCGCCGGCGCGCAACCCAAAACAGCCTTCTTCTGCGAGAATGGCCGATGGGGAGTCCCCTCCGGGCGAGCGCCTACCACGCATATCGTCAAACCGCCGATCGAAGCCTTCGACGGCCATGCCGAAAACGAGCATGTCTGTCTCGCTCTGGCGCGCGCACTTGGCTTGCCTGCCGCCGCGAGCCAGGTCCGCGTGTTCGAGGGCGAGGTGGCGATCGTCGTCGAGCGCTACGACCGCGTGCGCATGGAAGGCTCCATCCGTCGCTTGCACCAGGAGGACACGTGCCAAGCGCTGGGACTGCCACCGACCGGAAGATACGAGAATGAAAATGGGCCGGGAGTGGCGCCGATTGTCGAACTCCTGCGAACCTATTCCAGTCGCCCGACCGACGACGTCTGGACATTCGTTCAGGCACTCGCGCTCAACTGGCTCATCGGCGGGACGGATGCTCACGCGAAGAA